>NZ_CP029254.1:3305000-3605000 GCF_003122365.1 Streptomyces spongiicola | reverse complement strand
CCTTGCGGCCCACGACCAGCGCCCCGGTCGGGAAGTCCGGGCCCTTGATTCGCTCGATCAGCGCGTCGAGGAGTTCCTCGTGGGTCGCCTCGGGGTGCTCCAGTGCCCACTGGGCGCCGGCCGCGACCTCGCGCAGGTTGTGCGGCGGGATGTTGGTGGCCATCCCGACGGCGATCCCGGCGCTGCCGTTGACCAGCAGGTTCGGGAAGCGTGACGGCAGGACCGTGGGCTCCTGGTTGCGGCCGTCGTAGTTGTCCTGGAAGTCGACGGTCTCCTCGTCGATGTCCCGGAGCATCTCCATGGACAGCGGCGTCATCTTGCACTCGGTGTAGCGCATGGCGGCCGCCGGGTCGTTGCCCGGGGAGCCGAAGTTGCCGTTCGAGTCCACCAGCGGCATCCGCATCGACCACGGCTGGGCGAGACGGACCAGCGCGTCGTAGATCGAGGAGTCACCGTGCGGGTGGTACGTACCCATGACGTCACCGACGACCCGGGCGCACTTGTAGAAGCCCTTCTCGGGCCGGTAGCCGCCGTCGTACATCGCGTACAGCACCCGGCGGTGGACGGGCTTGAGGCCGTCCCGCACATCGGGCAGCGCGCGCGACACGATGACGGACATCGCGTAGTCGAGGTAGGAGCGCTGCATCTCCGTCTCGAGCCCGACGGGCTCGATCCGCAGCTGCGGGCCCTCCTCTTCGATTCCGGTGGTGACGGGAGCGGGGTTGTCCCCGCCGGGGACAGGGGTGGTCTCGTCGGCCATTGCTGGTCTTCAGTCCTTTCGAGCGGTCAGCTGAGACCGACTCAGATGTCGAGGAAGCGGACGTCCTTGGCGTTGCGCTGGATGAAGGAGCGCCGTGCCTCGACGTCCTCGCCCATCAGCACCGAGAACAGGTCGTCCGCCTGCGCGGCGTCGTCCAGCGTGACCTGGCCGAGGACTCGGTGCTCGACGTCCATCGTGGTGACGCGCAGCTCCTCGGCGTTCATCTCGCCGAGACCCTTGAAGCGCTGGATCGAGTCCTCCCTGATCCGCTTGCCCTGCTGCTTGCCGATCTCGACGAGGGCGTCGCGCTCGCGGTCGGAGTACGCGTACTCGAAGTCGTCGCGACCCCACTTGATCTTGTAGAGCGGAGGACGGGAGAGGAACACATGGCCCGCCTCGACCAGCGGCCGCATGAAGCGGAAGAGGAAGGTCAGCAGGAGGGTGTTGATGTGCTGGCCGTCGACATCGGCGTCCGCCATCAGAATGATCTTGTGGTAGCGGAGCTTCTCGATGTCGAAGTCCTCGTGGACACCGGTGCCGAAGGCGGAGATCAGCGCCTGGACCTCGGTGTTCTGGAGGATCTTGTCGACCCGCGCCTTCTCGACGTTCAGGATCTTGCCCCGGATCGGCAGGATCGCCTGGTACATCGGGTTACGGCCGGACTTGGCCGAGCCGCCGGCCGAGTCTCCCTCGACGATGAAGATCTCGCACTTGGTGGGGTCGTTCGACTGGCAGTCGGACAGCTTGCCCGGCAGCGAGGCGCTCTCCAGCAGGCCCTTGCGGCGCGTGAGGTCGCGGGCCTTGCGGGCGGCGACCCGGGCCGTGGCGGCCTGGATGCCCTTGCGCACGATGTCCGCGGCCTCGTTCGGGTTGCGGTCGAACCAGTCGGTGAGATGCTCGTTGACCACCTTCTGGACGAAGGTCTTCGCCTCCGTGTTGCCCAGCTTGGTCTTGGTCTGGCCCTCGAACTGGGGCTCGCCGAGCTTGACCGAGATGATCGCGGTCAGACCCTCGCGGATGTCCTCACCGGTGAGGTTGTCGTCCTTCTCGCGCAGCAGCTTCCGGTCCCGCGCATAGCGGTTGACCAGGCCCGTGAGCGCGGCTCGGAAACCCTCCTCGTGGGTACCGCCCTCGTGCGTGTGGATCGTGTTGGCGAAGGAGTAGACACCCTCGCTGTACTGCGAGTTCCACTGCATCGCCACCTCGACCGAGAGCAGCCGCTCCTTGTCCTCGGCCTCGATGTCGATGACCGTAGGGTGGATCAGCTCGCCCTTGCGGGAGTTCAGGTACGTCACGAAGTCGACGATGCCGCCCTCGTAGTGGTACTCGACCGTGCGCGCCTTCGGCTCGGCCGCCGCCTCCGCGTCCGGGTCGTCCGCGCCGACGGTCGCCTTCGCCGACTCCCGCTCGTCCGTCAGCGTCAGGGTCAGGCCCTTGTTGAGGAAGGCCATCTCCTGGAAGCGGCGCGAGAGCGTCTCGAAGGAGTACTCGGTCGTCTCGAAGATGTCCGGGTCGGCCCAGAAGGTGACCGTGGTACCCGAGTCCTCGACCGGCTCGTGCTTGGCCAGCGGGGCGGTGGGCACCCCCATCTTGTAGTCCTGCGTCCAGCGGTGGCCGTCGCGCTTGATGTCCACCGAGACCTTGGTGGAGAGGGCGTTGACGACGCTCACGCCGACGCCGTGCAGACCACCCGACACGGCGTAGCCGCCGCCTCCGAACTTGCCGCCCGCGTGCAGGACCGTGAGGACGACCTCGACGGCCGGCTTCTTCTCCACCGGGTGGATGTCCACGGGAATGCCCCGGCCGTTGTCGACGACCCTGACCCCGCCGTCCGCGAGGATCGTCACGTCGATCGTGTCCGCGTGCCCGGCCAGGGCCTCGTCGACGGAGTTGTCGACGACCTCCTGGACGAGGTGATGCAGACCACGCTCACCGGTCGACCCGATGTACATCCCGGGGCGCTTGCGGACCGCGTCCAGACCCTCGAGGACGGTGATCGCGCTGGCGTCGTACGACGAGGGCCCCAGGCCCTCGCCGGTCCCGTCGGCGGCAGTGGAAGGAATGTTCTCGTTGGGGTTGCCGGAATCGGCCACGAAGCGCCCTTTCTGGCACAGCACACACCGTTCTCCGGGCAAGCGGGACCGGCTGCGTCGTTCGGCTGTAATCGACGTGTCCCGCACGGCGGCGGGATTCTCTACCAGTCTACCGGTACCGCTGACATGAATGGGGGTTTGCGGGTCCCTGAGTCCGCATGTGCCGCCCTCAACGGGCGGCCGCCGACTCCCCATATTCGGGGAGGCCCCCCAAGAGGCTCACGCGGGCTTTGAGCGCTTCGGCCTGTCAACCCCCGGCTACGGTGAGGGACACCCCGGGCGCCACACCGGCCCCACCGTGGACGAGGGTGCACCGACGGGTGGCACCGACCCGGGGCACGAAGCAGTGCCACTTGCACCCCGACACCCTCTGACCTGCGGTGATGATCGGCACCGGCCGACCCGGGCACCGCGGCCGGCCGGGGAAGCGGACCGGTGGGCGCGGCCCGCTCCCCCGACCGCAGCGCCCGGCGCGCGGGAGAACGGGGCGCCGCCCCGCGGGCATCCGGTCCCGGCACGACCGCCCACGGGCCGGGAACCGCGCCCGGGGCCGTGGCAGGTCGGGTCGCGGCGAACCGGAGACCGGCCTTCGCGTGTGACGCAGACCACCCTGCGGGGGCTTGCCGAAACGCGAGGCCTCCGCGAGGAGGCCGTGCACACGGACGCCTCCGCCGGAGGCGTCCGTGTGCACGGCGGCGAGGCCCCGGCCGCACCCGGGACTCAGCCGTAGGTGTCGCCGGGGCCCGTGCTGCCGGGCGCGCGCAGCGGACCGAAACGGCGGGCGGGACCGCCGGGCCCCAGAACCCTGATCACCCGGACCGTGCCCTGACCGAGGTCCTCGTTCAGCCGGGCCACGAGCCGGGGGGCGAGCAGCCGCAGCTGGGTCGCCCACACCGTCGAGTCGCACTGGACGGTGAGCACGCGCTCGTCCGGATCCTCGTCGTAGCGGAGCGGGGCGCAGTGCTTCGCCAGGTCCTCGCCGACGATCTGCGGCCAGCGGCCCATCACTCCGCCCACCGCCGCAGGAGTCTCCCAGCCCCGCTCGGTGATCAGCCGGTTGATCGCCGCGCCCAGCGGCAAGGGATCCCGGCCGTCCGCGCGGGCCCCGGACCGCAGGCCGCCACCCCGCCTGGCCTGGCGCTTCTCCAGCGCGGCCGCGCCCCGGGCCCGGGCCTGCTCCTGCGCCGCGCGCAGCGCCACACGTGCCAGATCGACCCCCGAGGGCCCGGGCAGCGGGCCCGACGGCGCCGACGGGGTGCCCGCCGCGGCGACCCGCGGAGTCCCGTTCTCACTCACGCGCGCTCCACCGCCCCGTCCACGACCCGGTACCGCGCGCCCGCCAGCGCCCCCGGAACGTCCTCGTCCACCGCCGCCGTCACCAGCACCTGCTCTCCGGGGGCCACCAGCTCCGCCAGCCGCTCCCGCCGCCGGGCGTCGAGCTCGGCGAACACGTCGTCGAGCACCAGCACCGGCTCGTTGCCCTCCGCCCGCAGCAGGTCGTACGAGGCCAGCCGCAGCGCCAGCGCATACGACCAGGACTCGCCGTGGCTGGCATAGCCCTTCGCGGGCATCCCGCCCAGCTTCAGCAGCAGCTCGTCGCGGTGCGGCCCGACCAGCGTCACCCCGCGCTCGATCTCCTGTCTGCGCGTCTCGCCCAGCGCGGCCACGAGCTGCTCGTACAGCTCCTCGCGCGACTGAGCGGCACCGCCGCCCGCCGACCCGCGGTACTCGAGCGCGACCGGCCCCCCGCCCGGCGCCAGCTGCTCGTACGCCTTGTCGGTCAGCGGTTGCAGGGCGGCGATCAGATCCAGCCGGCGTGCCAGCAGCTCCGCCCCGGCCCGGGCGAGGTGCTGGTCCCACACGTCAAGGGTCGACAGGTCCATGGCGCGGCCGCCGTGCCGCCGCGCCATCGCGGCCGACTTCAGCAGGGTGTTGCGCTGCCTGAGCACCCGCTCGTAGTCCGACCGGACTCCGGCCATCCGAGGTGAGCGTGCCGTGACCAGCTCGTCCAGAAAGCGCCGCCGCTCGCCGGGATCGCCCTTCACCAGGGCCAGGTCCTCCGGCGCGAACAGCACGGTCCTGACGATCCCCAGCACGTCACGCGGCCTGACCTGCGAGGACCTGTTGATACGCGCCCGGTTCGACTTTCCCGGGTTGAGTTCCAGCTCGACCAGCTGGGACCGCTCGCCCTGGGTGACCGCGGCCCTGATGACCGCCCTTTCCGCGCCCGTCCGCACCAGCGGCGCGTCCGAGGAGACCCGGTGGCTGCCGAGCGTCGCGAGATAGCCGACGGCTTCCACCAGATTGGTCTTGCCCTGCCCGTTGGCCCCCGTGAAGACGGTGACGCCCGGCTCGAGCGGGACCTCGACCCGGGCGTACGAGCGGAAGTCGGCCAGCGACAGATGCGTGACATGCATGGCGACGCCGACCTCCCTACGGCCACAGCCCGGTGCTCACTGCTCCACCGGCGGGCCGCTCCGTTCTCCGCAGTCCGTGGATTACTGGTTGCTCTCGACCGCGTGCCCGCCGAACTGGTTCCGCAGGGCAGCGATCATCTTCATCTGCGGGGAGTCGTCCTGGCGGGACGCGAACCGCGCGAACAGGGACGCGGTGATCGCCGGCAGCGGCACCGCGTGGTCGATCGCGGCTTCGACAGTCCACCGGCCCTCGCCCGAGTCCTGTGCGTAGCCGCGGATCTTCTCCAGGTGCTCGTCGTCGTCCAGGGCGTTGACCGCGAGGTCGAGCAGCCAGGAGCGGATGACCGTGCCCTCCTGCCAGGACCGGAAGACCTCGCGCACATCGGTGACGGAGTTGGCCTTCTCCAGCAGCTCCCAGCCCTCGGCGTAGGCCTGCATCATGGCGTACTCGATGCCGTTGTGGACCATCTTCGCGAAGTGGCCGGCACCGACCTTGCCCGCGTGCACCGCGCCGTACTCGCCCTCGGGCTTCAGCGCGTCGAAGACCGGCTGCACCCTGGCGACGTCCTCCTTCGAGCCGCCGTACATGAGCGCGTAGCCGTTCTCCAGGCCCCAGACGCCGCCCGAGACACCGCAGTCGACGAACCCGACGCCCTTGATGCCCAGCTCGACGGCGTGCCTCTCGTCGTCCGTCCACCGGGAGTTGCCGCCGTCGACGACCACGTCGCCGGGAGAGAGGAGCCCGGCCAGCTCGTCGATGGTCGCCTGGGTCGCGGCGCCGGCGGGGACCATCACCCACACCACCCGCGGGCCCCTGAGCCCGTCCACGAGCGCCTCGAGGCTGGGGACGTCGGAGAGGTCCGGGTTGCGGTCGTAACCGATGACGGTGTGGCCTGCGCGACGTATGCGCTCGCGCATGTTGCCGCCCATCTTGCCGAGGCCGACGAGACCGAGCTCCATCAGAAGAATCCTTACGGTGTGGCGTTTCGTACCCGCGTCCGAGCCTACGCCGGGGTGCGGGCACCCACCTGTGGGGTCCGGTGCTCATGAGTACAGGCCGGACGGGGGGCCGAGGATCCGGCCCGCGGCCGGGCCGGACTCAGCCGCTGAGGCGCACCGGCATGATCAGGTACTTGTACGCCTCGTCCGCCTCCGCGTCCACGGCGGGCTTGCCGCTGAGCAGCGCAGGCTTGGTGGAGGTGGTGAAGGAGAGCTGCGCGACCGGGGCGTCGATGGCGCTGAGCCCGTCCAGCAGGAACGTCGGGTTGAAGGCGATCGAGATGTCATCGCCCTCCAGTTGGGCGTCGACCCGCTCCACGGCCTGTGCGTCGTCGCTGGAACCCGCTTCCAGGATCAGCACACCCTGCTCGAAGCTGAGCCTGACCGGAGTGTTCCGCTCGGCGACCAGGGCGACGCGCTTGACGGCCTCGACGAACGGGGCGGTCTCGATCACGGCCACCGAGTTGAACTCGGTGGGGAACAGCGTGCGGTACTTCGGCAGGTCGCCCTCGAGAAGGCGGGTGGTCGTCCGCCGGCCGGCGCCCTCGAAACCGATCAGGCCCTCACCGGCCCCGGAGCCGGACAGCGCCAGGGTGACGGTGTCACCACTGGTCAGGGCCTTCGCGGTGTCGAGCAGGGTCTTGGCCGGCACCAGCGCGACCGCGGAGGTGTCCGGGGACTCCGGCTTCCACAGGAACTCGCGGACCGCGAAACGGTAGCGGTCGGTGGAGGCCAGGGTGACGGTGTCGCCCTCGATCTCGATGCGCACACCGGTGAGCACCGGCAGCGTGTCGTCCCGGCCGGCGGCGATGGCGACCTGGGCCGCCGCGGAGGCGAACACCTCACCGGGCACGGTGCCGGTCGCGGTGGGCATCTGGGGCAGTGCCGGGTACTCCTCCACGGGCAGGGTGTGGAGCGTGAAGCGGGAGGAGCCGCAGACCACGGTGGCCCGTACACCGTCTGTGGAGATCTCCACCGGGCGGTTGGGGAGGGCGCGGCAGATGTCGGCGAGCAGACGGCCGGAGACGAGGACGGTCCCGTCCTCCTCGACCTCCGCCTCGACCGAGACCCTCGCGGAGACCTCGTAGTCGAAGCTGGAGAAGCTGAGCGCGCCGTCCTCGGCCTTCAGGAGAAGGCCCGCGAGAACGGGCGCCGGCGGACGTGCCGGGAGGCTCCGGGCCACCCACGCCACCGCCTCCGCGAGTACGTCGCGCTCCACCCGGATCTTCACCGGAACCGCCTCCTGCTGTTGCTCGCTCGCCCTGCCGGCCTTCGTCGGCACACGGCTCCCCGATCGGTGGTCGGGTCCGATGCCGGAGAACAGTCTGACGCACGGCGCCGACACTCGGTGCGGCTCGGGGTCAAGTCGGGGCGGGAGGCCGTGGGGCGAGCGGTCCCGAGTTGTGCACAGGTCCCACTTCGAAGCGAGTTCCCCGGTATCTCTGAGTGGGAGTAGTAGTAGGGCCTGTGGAAACCGTGGAAAACCCCGTCTGCGCAGGTCAATAGCCGAATTTTATCCACGGGCCTTGTGGGCGGCACCGGTGGACAACCGGGGCTTGCTGTGGACACCGGAAAGTTCTGCACACCCCGTACACAGGCCGGGGGGACTTCTCCCCAGCGCCGTCCCCAGCTTTACCCAGGTTTCCCACAGCCCAACCCGGCACCCTGATGTGACGCCTTTCACTCGGCTCAGTGAGTTCGGGCGTTTCGTTGCCGAACAGTGGACAAGCATGTGGAGAAGCTGTGGGCAACCTGGCCGAGCCTGTGGGCAGGGTGGGGACAACTCCGATACCGCCCTGTGGAGTACTCCTGTGTCCACAGCCTGTGGAGTGCGGTTGGCCACAAATCCACACCCTGCTGACCAGCCATGACCATGCTCAGGGCATCCCCGCTGTGGATGAGATCTGGACAACTCACAGGTCCCCAGGCTGTGGACGGACGATTCGCCCCGCGTCTGTGGAGAACGGCCGCATCGCGGCGTCCGTTCGAACAGTCCCCGGCACCCGGAGCGCTGGCGCGGCGGCCGTCGGAGCGGCGGTCCAGGCGAGCACGGCGAGACGGTGCGCACGGCGAGGTCCGGATACGGCGAGGGTGCCTGGGGTGCCCGGGGGCAGGCCGAGTGGACACCGAGGGGGAACCGAGTGGACACCGAGGGGGAGGGCAAGGGGCGCCGAAGGGGGGCGGAAGCGGTGCAGAGGCGCGCCGAAGGACCCTTCGGGAGGTGTCCGCGTCCAGAGCGTCCGCACGATCGCCGTGCGCCGATCGGGGTAGTGCGGACGGGCGGGTGGCGGCGCCGGCCGTGCCGCCCCGTGGCGAGCAGGCTGTGCGGGTGCGGGTGCGGGTGCCGGGGCGGAACGGGGCTGCCCGCTGTCGCCCCACTCGCGGGGGAGCCTTGTGCTCGCTGTGCCGGTACGCGGCGGCTCGAGCGTGTCAGCCCCGCCGCGTGCGGCGGGCCGGGGCCCGCCCGGACTCAGCCGTTCTTGATCCGGTTGGTGAGTTCGGTGACCTGGTTGTAGATGGAGCGGCGCTCGGCCATCAGCGCGCGGATCTTGCGGTCCGCGTGCATCACCGTGGTGTGGTCCCGCCCGCCGAACTGCGCACCGATCTTCGGCAGTGACAGATCCGTGAGCTCCCGGCACAGATACATGGCGATCTGGCGCGCGGTGACGAGGACGCGGCTGCGTGAGGACCCGCAGAGGTCCTCCACCGTCAGCCCGAAGTAGTCGGCGGTGGCCGCCATGATCGCGCTCGCGGTGATCTCCGGGGCGGTGTCCTCGCCGCCCGGAATGAGGTCCTTCAGCACGATCTCGGTGAGTCCGAGATCCACCGGCTGCCGGTTCAGGCTCGCGAATGCGGTGACCCGGATCAGCGCGCCCTCCAGTTCGCGGATGTTCCGCGAGATCCGTGACGCGATGAACTCCAGCACCTCAGGAGGGGCGTTGAGCTGCTCCTGTACCGCCTTCTTGCGCAGGATCGCGATGCGGGTCTCCAGCTCCGGAGGCTGCACATCGGTGGTGAGCCCCCACTCGAAGCGGTTCCGGAGCCGGTCCTCCAGGGTCATCAGCTGCTTGGGCGGCCGGTCGGAGGACAGCACGATCTGCTTGTTGGCGTTGTGGAGCGTGTTGAAGGTGTGGAAGAACTCCTCCTGGGTCGACTCCTTGCTCGCGAGGAACTGGATGTCGTCGACGAGCAGGATGTCCACATCGCGGTAGCGCTTGCGGAAGGCGTCGCCCTTGCCGTCGCGGATGGAGTTGATGAACTCGTTGGTGAACTCCTCCGAGCTCACGTACCGGACCCGGGTGCCGGGATAGAGGCTGCGCGCATAGTGCCCGATGGCATGCAGCAGATGGGTCTTGCCGAGCCCCGACTCCCCGTAGATGAAGAGCGGGTTGTAGGCCTTCGCCGGGGCCTCGGCGACCGCGACGGCGGCCGCGTGGGCGAACCGGTTGGACGCGCCGATGACAAAGGTGTCGAAGAGGTACTTGGGGTTCAGCCGGGCGTGCGGCTCACCGGGGCCCGGGGCCGGGGCGGGCTGCGCGCCGAGCGGCCCGGTTGCACCGCCGGCACCAGGCCCCGGAACCGGTACGCCGCCGTGCCGCGCGGGCTCCGGGAGGTCCGGCCGGTCGGGTCGCTGGTGGCCGTACTGCCCGCGGTCGGGCATGGGCGAGCGGTAGTCGTGCTGCGGCTGCCGGGGGCGTGCCGTGGCGTAGGGGTCGCGCTCCTGGAAGCCGCCGAGCCGCGTCTGCTGCCAGGACAGGTCCTCCTGGGCGCGCGGCCAGGCGCCGGGCTCCGGGCGCTGTTGCTGGTACTCGGGGTAGGCGGGGCGGACGCTCGGCAGTCCGTCGTCCCCTCCGGGCCGATGGCCGTACCCGTCGTAGGCGTCGCTGTGGCGCGGCTCGTCGTGCTGCGGACCCGGGTAGCGGGGAGGCTGCTGCGCGGACGGTGCGGGCGCGGCGGCCGGCTCGGCGGAGGAGTCGTCGACGGTGATGGCGATCCGGATCGGGCGTCCGCACTCACGGCTGAGGGTGTCGCTGATCAGCGGTGCCAGCCGGCCCTCGAGAACGCGTTTGCCCCATTCGTTGGGGACGGCGAGGAGCGCGGTGTCGGCCACCAGCGCCAGCGGTTGGCAGCGCTCGACCCACTGCTTGTCCTTGGGCTCGATGCCCTGCTGGCCCTCTCCGAGAAGCTGCTCCAGCACGCGTGGCCACACTGCGGCAAGATCGGCAGGTACGTCAGCCACGAGGCACGCTCTCTCACAGGTCCCACGAATTATGTGGTTCTCGGGACGGGTCGGTCAGGCCCGGCAGGCGGGTAGGAAAGGAATTCGAGTCCAGCCACGGTAGTCAGGGCGGCCGGTGCGGTTCAAGTTGTTGTCCACAGCCTGTGTACAGTCGGCGCCGCAGTGACCCTGGTTTGACCGGATGGCGTAGCCGCGCGTACCGTAACCAGGTCGAGTTGTCGATGGCTGCTGCCGCCTGCCTCCGATGGGCAAAGATCACGATCAGTGGAGCACGATCGGTGATCGTGAAGCGGTGCACTCGGGCGTATTGCGAGCTACTCGTGGGCGCACGGTGACAGCCAGGCGATGCCCCGCCACCCACACATCATTTCTGGAGCCCCCGAGTGAGCAAGCGCACCTTCCAGCCGAACAACCGTCGTCGCGCGAAGACCCACGGCTTCCGGCTGCGGATGCGCACCCGTGCCGGCCGCGCGATTCTCGCGTCCCGCCGCAGCAAGGGTCGCGCCCGTCTGTCCGCCTGATCTGCAGCACAAGGTCATGACGTGCTGCCTACCGACAATCGGCTGAGGCGGCGCGAGGACTTCGCGACCGCGGTACGCCGGGGACGCCGGGCCGGACGCCCGCTTCTCGTCGTCCATCTTCGCAGCGGTTCAACGGACCCGCACGCGTCTGGGGAGAGCGCTCCCCCGACACGTGCGGGTTTCGTCGTGAGCAAGGCGGTGGGTGGTGCGGTCGTGCGGAACCGGGTGAAGCGGAGACTTCGCCATCTGATGCGCGAACGACTGTCCGAGCTCCCCCCCGGTAGCCTGGTGGTCGTACGGGCGCTGCCCGGAGCGGGCGACGCCGATCATGCACAGCTGGCCCGAGACCTGGACGCCGCTCTCCAGCGGCTGCTGGGAAGGGGCGCGCGATGAAGTACCCGCTGCTGGCTCTGATCAAGCTGTACCAGTGGACGATCAGCCCGCTGCTGGGACCCGTCTGCCGGTACTACCCGTCGTGCTCCCACTACGGGTACACCGCGATCGACCGGCACGGCGCCGTGAAGGGCACGGCGCTGACTGCCTGGCGCATCCTGCGGTGCAATCCGTGGTCGCCCGGCGGTGTGGACCATGTCCCTCCCCGTAAACGACCTCGTTGGCACGAGCTGCTGCGCGACCACCTGCGCGGCGGCAAGGGCGGGCAACCCCCTGAGACCAGCCCGGCCGCAGAGACCTCGCCCAATGCTCAAGGAGCCTGATTAGTGGACACGATTGCCAGTCTGTTCAGCTTTATCACCACACCCGTCTCCTGGATCATCGTCCAGTTCCACAAGCTGTACGGTGCGCTCTTCGGCCCGGACACGGGCTGGGCATGGGGACTGTCCATCGTGTCCCTGGTGGTGGTCATCCGTATCTGCCTGATCCCGCTCTTCGTGAAGCAGATCAAGTCGATGCGGAACATGCAGGCGCTCCAGCCCAAGATGAAGGCGATCCAGGAGCGCTACAAGAACGACCGCCAGCGTCAGTCCGAAGAGATGATGAAGCTGTACAAGGACACGGGTACCAACCCGCTGTCCTCGTGCCTTCCGATCCTGGCGCAGTCGCCGTTCTTCTTCGCGCTGTACCACGTGCTGAGCAAGATCGCTTCGGGTGACACGATCGGTGTCCTCAACCAGCAGCTGGTGGACAGCGCGCGTGAGGCACGGATCTTCGGGGCCCCGATCGCAGCCACGTTCATGGACGCCGACAAGGCCGCGGCGCTGGGCGCTTCCGTGACCGATGTCCGTGTCGTCACCGCGGTCATGATCATCCTGATGTCGGCGTCGCAGTTCTTCACACAGCGCCAGCTGATGCAGAAGAACGTCGACCTCACGGTCAAGACGCCGTACATGCAGCAGCAGAAGATGCTGATGTACATCTTCCCGCTCATCTTCGCCGTGACGGGCATCCACTTCCCCGTCGGTGTTCTCGTCTACTGGCTGACCACCAACGTGTGGACCATGGGCCAGCAGATGTATGTGATCAACCAGAACCCGACCCCGGGTTCCAAGGCCCAGGACAACTATCTGCAGCGCCTGCTGAAGAGTGTCACGGCTCACGGTGAGGTTCGCGGGCGCCGCAGGCGCATGGTCGTCCAGGCCATCGTCGCCAAGGGAACCGACCGGAACGAGAACGAGCGCCGGTTCTTCGCGGGACTGGCCAAGGCGGGCTTGGCCGCTCAGCCGGACGGCTCCGTGATCAAGAGCGACACGGTCACGGTGGACGCCGAGGGTGGTTCCGCGGGTCGCCGGCAGCAGCCCAAGCGCCAGAGCAAGGCCCAGCGCCAGTCGGGCGGCGCTCACCAGACCGGTGCGGCCAAGCCTTCGCTGGAGAAGCAGGCCGAGCCGAAGGACAGCGTCCCCGAGCCGGCGGGGAACACATCCCCCGGTTCTCCCCGTCAAGCCAAGTCCGGACAGCGCAAGGGCTCGCAGCGGCCCAAGCACCCCTCGTCCAAGAAGTAAGAAGGAGTCCATCCGTGACGGAAGGCACCACCTCCGCCGCCGCCGAGGGTGGCGACACCCTGACCCGCCTGGAGCAGGAGGGGGAGATCGCCGCTGACTACCTCGAGGGCCTGCTCGACATCGCCGACCTCGACGGCGACATCGACATGGATGTCGAGGCGGACCGGGCCTCGGTATCGATCATCAGCGACACGGGCAGCCGTGACCTGCAGAAGCTCGTGGGACGCGACGGTGAGGTGCTGGAGGCACTCCAGGAGCTGACCCGGCTCGCCGTCCACCGGGAAACCGGGGACCGCAGCCGTCTGATGCTGGACATCGCCGGCTACCGCGCCACCAAGCGCGCGGAACTCGCGGAACTCGGGGCCAAGGCGGCCGCCGACGTCAAGAGCACAGGCGGGCCTGTGAAGCTGAAGCCCATGACCCCGTTCGAGCGGAAGGTCGTTCACGACGCGGTCGCGGCCGCCGGCCTGCGCAGTGAGTCCGAGGGCGAGGAGCCGCAGCGCTTCGTCGTCGTTCTCCCTGCCTGATCTCACAGCAGCTGTCGGCCCCGTCTGTTCGCAGGCGGGGCCGAATTTTGTCAGCCTGATAACTCGGCACCACAGCGCGGTGCGGTACGGAAGGACGGTTCCGGTGACGGAGGCAGCAGAGCTCCCCCAGGCGCCAGCAGAGGCGCGGACGGTGTTCGGTGAGTTCTTCCCCGAGGCGGTCAGGTACGCGGAGCTGCTCGCGGATGCGGGAGTCAAGCGAGGCCTGATCGGTCCTCGTGAGGTGCCGCGGCTGTGGGAGCGGCATCTGCTGAACTGCGCGGTGCTCTCCGAGGTCGTTCCGCAGGGGGTGACGGTGTGCGACGTGGGTTCCGGCGCGGGGCTGCCGGGCATTCCGCTGGCTCTCGTCCGCCCCGATCTGAAGATCACGCTGTTGGAGCCGCTTCTGCGTCGTACGAACTTTCTTCAGGAAGTCGTCGAGCTGCTGGGCCTGGACCATGTCACGGTGGCCCGCGGGCGAGCCGAGGAAATGCTCGGCAAGCTGCCCGCGGTGCATGTGGTCACCGCGCGGGCCGTGGCGCCACTGGACCGGCTCGCCGGATGGGGAGTGCCGCTGCTTCGCCCCTATGGGGAGATGCTGGCTCTCAAGGGTGATACCGCCCAGGAGGAGCTCGACGGGGCCCGGGCGGCTCTGAGCAAACTCGGTGTCGTGGAGACCTCTGTGGTCCACGTGGGAGAAGGGGTCGTCGACCCCATGTCAACGGTGGTCCGTGTGGAGGTCGGGGAGAGCCCCGGCGGGGTGCGGTTCGCTGCGAAGCGAGCCAAGGCTGCCCGGGCCGGTCGCGCCCGCCGTCGCCGTTAGGCCGCCGCTGTCCGTTCGCGGCCCGGTGTCCCCGGTATGCACGCATCGCGGAGTGTCGCGGTGATGTGACCTTGTGTTGTGTGCATCGTGTTTCACGTGAAACGTCGCTCACTGCTGCAGGGAATCATCAGCCGTGGCCGTGCGGCTGCCGCGCCCCGGGACCGCAAGCCGCTTGCGAGGGTTACGGACTTGTCCACAGAGGTGGAATTCTCCACAGAACCACCGGCCTCGCTGGTTCGCGACCCCGAAACCATGGCAGGCTCTGTTCATCGCGAGCCTGAAGCCGAGGAGAGTGAATCCTTGCGGTCCGACGCCAACATCGCGGGACCGACGACCGATCCGGTCCCTGGTCCCCGTACCGAGTCGGCGGGGGAGGATGTTTCACGTGAAACACCGCCGCCGATGGACGACACCCCCATTGGCCGTGCTGCCCAACTGGCGGTGGAGGCTCTGGGGCGTGCCGGTGAGGGTCTTCCCCGGCCTGCGCAGACGCGTGTCATCGTCATCGCCAACCAGAAGGGCGGGGTGGGCAAGACGACGACAACAGTCAACCTTGCCGCCTCGTTGGCTCTGCATGGTGCGCGTGTCCTGGTGGTCGACCTTGATCCGCAGGGGAACGCGTCCACGGCCCTCGGTATCGACCACCATGCCGAAGTGCCCTCGATCTATGACGTCCTCGTGGAGAGCAAGCCGCTGTCCGATGTGGTCCAGCCGGTCCCGGACGTCGAAGGGCTCTTCTGTGCCCCGGCCACCATCGATCTCGCCGGTGCGGAGATCGAGTTGGTGTCTCTGGTGGCCCGGGAGAGCAGGCTGCAGCGAGCGATCCAGGCGTATGAACAGCCACTGGACTACATCCTGATCGACTGCCCGCCGTCGCTTGGTCTGCTGACCGTCAACGCGATGGTCGCGGGCGCCGAGGTACTCATCCCGATCCAGTGCGAGTACTACGCGCTGGAGGGGCTGGGACAGCTCCTGAGGAACGTCGACCTGGTGCGCGGGCATCTGAACCCCGCGCTCCATGTCTCGACGATTCTGCTCACCATGTACGACGGCCGTACTCGGCTTGCCTCCCAGGTCGCGGAGGAGGTGCGCAGCCACTTCGGGGAGGAGGTACTGCGAACGAGTATTCCGCGGTCCGTCCGTATCTCCGAAGCACCCAGCTACGGGCAGACCGTCCTCACCTACGATCCGGGATCGAGCGGCTCGCTGTCGTATCTTGAAGCTGCCCGTGAGATCGCGCTGCGCGGTGTGGGGATTCACTACGAAGCCCATTCCGCACATGCGCTCAGTCAGAACACCCAGCAGAGTGTGTCGGAGGGGATCCAGTGAGCGAGCGACGTAGAGGTCTGGGGCGTGGGCTCGGGGCACTGATCCCGGCAGCTCCACAGGAGAGGCCGACGGCTTCTTCCGATGCGGTATCCGGATCCCCGGTTCTGACGACGGAGCGCGGCGTGGCCGCGGCAAAGGCCGCGATGCTTCCTGCCGGGCCCCGCACGCCCGAGCAGCGTGTGGCAGAGCCGGATCCGGAGGTTCTTCCCGAGCCGACGGCTCCGGCTGGTGCGCACTTCGCCGAGGTACCGCTCGACGCCATCACTCCGAACCCTCGGCAGCCGCGTGAGGTGTTCGATGAGGACGCCCTGGCAGAGCTGGTGACCTCCATCAGGGAAGTAGGGCTTCTCCAGCCGGTCGTCGTACGGCAGTTGGGCCCGGAGCGGTACGAACTCATCATGGGTGAGCGCCGCTGGCGAGCCTGCCGCGAGGCGGGCCTCGATCACATCCCTGCGATTGTGCGTGCCACGGACGACGAGAAGCTGCTTCTGGATGCACTCCTGGAGAATCTGCACCGGGCTCAGCTGAACCCGCTGGAAGAGGCCGCCGCCTATGACCAGTTGCTCAAGGACTTCAACTGCACCCATGACCAACTGGCCGACCGCATCGGGCGCTCACGGCCTCAGGTGTCCAACACTCTCCGTCTGCTCCGTCTCTCTCCTCCGGTGCAGCGCCGGGTGGCGGCCGGTGTGCTGTCCGCAGGACACGCCAGAGCTCTGCTGTCGGTAGAGGACTCCGAAGAGCAGGACAAGCTGGCCCACCGGATCGTGGCAGAGGGCCTCTCGGTGCGAGCGGTGGAAGAGATCGTGACCTTGATGGGGTCGCGTCCGAAGAGCGCACCGAAGTCCAAGGGTGCTCGAGCCGGCACACGTCTTTCCCCCGCACTCACGGATCTCGCATCACGGCTCTCTGATCGTTTCGAGACCCGGGTGAAGGTCGACCTCGGTCAGAAGAAGGGCAAGATCGTCGTCGAGTTCGCCTCGGTAGAGGATCTCGATCGTATCCTCGGCACGCTCGCCCCGGGCGAGGGGCGGGTCATGGAGAAGGAGCTCTGCGAGGAGGACGAGCAGGTCTGAGACCTCGCTGCACCGGTTGAGGGCGGATCATGTCCCGTGGTCGGACACGATCCGCCCTTTGCCGTCTCACAGTAGGCGTGTCCCCGCTGGGTGGATACGATGCGTTCTGGTACGGCGCATCCATCTTGACCCATCTCAGCGGAAGGCGAACCATGCGATCGGTGAGCCGCGGCCACCTACTGACAGCCGGACTGGGCATTGGCGCGGTCGGCGGATTCATCGGCAGCCTGCTCCGGGAGCGGAGCGCGCTGTCCGCTGCTCTTGGCGCGGCAGTCGAAGGAAGTGAGGAACAGCCGTCATGGGACGTCGGCTCGTACCGCTCACGCTGGACAACCTTTCAGACCTCCCCAAGCGCTGCCGGGCCTGTGTCTTCTGGGAGCTTGATCCAGTCAGCGGAGAAGCAGCAGTAAGGGCGGGCAAACCGGAACTCGAGAAGGAGGCCTGGATCTCGGCCGTGCTGCTCGAGTGGGGATCGTGCGGTCGTGTCGTCTACGTCGACGACGTCCCCGTCGGTTTTGTACTCTATGCACCGCCCGCGTATGTGCCCCGCTCGACCGCCTTCCCCACCAGCCCGGTGTCCCCCGATGCCGTCCAGCTGATGACTGCCTGGATCACCCCCGGATATCAGGGGCAGGGACTGGGACGAGTGGTGGTGCAGACCGTCGCCAAGGATTTGCTTCGTCGAGGGTTCAAGGCGATCGAGGCGTTCGGCGACGCACGCTGGAGTGAGTCGGCCTGTGTGCTGCCGGCCGACCATCTTCTGGCGGTGGGCTTCAAGACGGTCCGCCCTCACCCCACCTACCCCAGGCTCAGGCTGGAACTCCGCACCACGCTCTCCTGGAAGGAAGATGTGGAACTTGCCCTCGACCGGCTGCTGGGCGCTGTGCAGAAGGAGCCCGCGCTTCGGCCGCTGTAGGCGTGTCCTTCAGCCGATGTAAGGGCTCGCGAACACGACGGGGCAGAGACGCCGAATGGGCCAACCCGGGAGGGCCGGCCCATTCGTGTTTCACGTGAAACCAAGGAATTCAGGGCTTGGCGACCTCGTCGCCGATGAAGGCATCGAGTTCTCGGACGAGCATGGCCTTCGGCTTGGCACCGACGATGGTCTGGGCGACCTCGCCGTTCTGGTAGACGTTGAGCGTCGGGATGGACATGACGCCGTACTTCGCGGCCGTGGCCGGGTTCTCGTCGATGTTGAGCTTGACGACCTCGAGCTTCTCGCCGTGCTCGGCAGCGATGGCCTCGAGCGAAGGGGCGATCTGGCGGCACGGCCCGCACCATTCGGCCCAGAAGTCGACCAGCACAGGCTTGTCGCTCTTGAGGACTTCCTCTTCGAAGGTCGCATCGGTCACGGTCTTGAGGGCCACGGTGGACTCCTTAACGTACGGGTTGGGGTGTGGTGGGGGAGAGAGGCGTCAGACGGACGCCGCCGCGGACTTCTCCTCGTCCGCGAGGGCGGCGAGGAAGCGTTCGGCGTCCAGTGCGGCGGAGCACCCGGTACCGGCAGCGGTGATGGCCTGCCGGTATGTGTGGTCGACCACGTCGCCCGCGGCGAAGACGCCGGTCAGACTCGTGCGCGTCGACGGAGCGTCCACCTTCAGGTAGCCCTCCCCGTCCAGTTCCAGCTGACCCTTGAAAAGCTCGGTGCGCGGGTCGTGGCCTACGGCGATGAACAACCCGGTGACGGGCAGCTCGCTGCTCTCGCAGGTCTTGGTGTTTCGGAGGGTCAGACCCGTTAGCTTCTGATCACCGTGGATCTCGGCGACCTCGCTGTCCCAGGCAAACTTGATCTTGGGGTCGGCGAAGGCGCGCTCCTGCATGGCCTTGGAGGCGCGGAGGCTGTCGCGGCGGTGGACGACGGTGACGGACCTGGCGAAGCGGGAAAGGAAGGTGGCTTCCTCCATCGCGGTGTCACCGCCCCCGACGACTGCGATGTCCTGGTCCTTGAAGAAGAAGCCGTCGCAGGTGGCGCACCATGAGACACCGCGGCCCGAGAGTGCGTCCTCGTTCGGCAGACCGAGCTTCCGGTGCTGGGAGCCGGTGGCGACGATGACTGCCTTGGCGCGGTGCACCGTACCGGCCGTGTCCGTGACCGTCTTGATCTCTTCGGTCAGACTGACGGCGACGACGTCGTCCGGGACGAGTTCGGCGCCGAATCGCTCTGCCTGCGCTCGCATGCTGTCCATGAGGTCCGGTCCCATGATCCCGTCACGGAAACCGGGGAAGTTCTCCACGTCGGTGGTGTTCATCAGGGCACCACCAGCGGTGACCGCGCCCTCGAACACCAGCGGGTTCAGCGAAGCGCGCGCGGTGTACAGCGCGGCCGTGTAGCCGGCCGGCCCGGAGCCGATGATGATCACGTTACGGACGTCGCTCACGGGTTTCTTCCTCGTCTCTGCAGACTGCCTACTGCCTCAGGGGCGGTCAACGACTCTCACCCCACCCAACGGATCCTATGGGGCATGCATTCCCGCGATCGCGGAGCGGCACGGAGGCTGTTCTCAGGGGCGAGGATAGGCATGGGTGAGGAGCAGCTCCCCCTTGCCCTCGGGTGCCGTCTCCACGCATGCCGCTGCTACGACATAGGCCTGCACCTGGGAGGTGTCCTCGGGGTGCGGCAGCACCACCAGATAGGCCCGGGTGCCGTCGAACGTGCCCTGGTCGACGGCGATTGCCGCCTCGGTGCGCCCCGTGCCCTTCTGGATGCAGGCAGGCACCGGCACGGACGGCGAACGGAGGGGTGCAACCTCCGCGCCGACGCCGGTGTTCCTCTCCACTCGGGGGCCGGTCGGTGTCCAGCTCCCGGAGTCCTGCGGTGCCCTCTCCGAGGTCAGAAGCGCGGCCACCCGCGTCTGCAACGTGGCCGCCGTGATCTCATGGCCGTCTGACGCGGCGCTCGCGGCGGTGTCTGTCTTCGTCTCGGAGGTGTCGCCACTGGTGCCCGCAGAGGTCTGAAGGAGCAACGCGGTGACACCTGCGGCGGCGGCGCCGAAGGCGGCTGTCACAAAGGTGACGCGTCGCCTGCGGGTCTGGCGGCGGCCCGGGCCGGTGGTCGCAGGAGCCTGCCCTGCGGGACGGCCGGCGGGAGGGGCCGCAGGCCGACGAGGGGCAGGTGATGTTTCACGTGAAACATCGGCCGGTGCGCTGTCTGGTGCGGTCGCATTGAGCAGCGCCTCGGCAGCCAAAGCGGCGTCGATTCGGCCGATGACGTCGGCAGGCATGCGCTGAGGGCCGGGCAAGGTGCCGAGCAGACCCCGAATCTCCTCCAGTGAGGCATGGATGTCGGAGCACAGCCCGCAGCCCTCGAGATGCCTCCGTACGGCCGCCTGGCGGACCGGTGGGAGAAGACCTTCGGCGAGGTCGGCGATCTCGGACACTTCCGGGTGCTGAGCCGTGCCGGTCGTGGAGGTCACGTGCGTCCACCTCCGCCCTTCACAGCCGCAGGACCATGAGGCCCTGGATCGCTTTCTCCGGTCGCCGGTGGGACGGATGCCCCAGGCGTCCGGTTCCTTCCCCCCGCGAGATCACTGTTATCCCTCGTGTCCCGGCGGAGATGCTTCAGCAGCGGAACCAGACGGGCGCGGCCGCGAGCGCATCTGCTCTTCACGGTTCCCGTCGGCACGTTGAGCACACGAGCCGCTTCCGCGACCGGGAAGCCCTGCATGTCGACGAGCACCAGAGCGGCCCTCTGGTCGACCGGTAGCGTGGCGAGCGCGGCCAGGAGCTCGCGATGGAGGTCCTGGCGCTCTGCGGGAGCCTCGGCGGACTCATGGGGCTCAAGGAGCTGCTCCAGCCGCTCGGTGTCGTCCACCGGCGAAGTCCTCCGGGACGCGGCCTTGCGTGCCCGGTCAAGGCAGGCATTGACGGTGATGCGGTGGAGCCAGGTCGTCACGGCGGCCTGTCCCCGGAATGTGTGGGCGGCACGGAAGGCGGAGACGAGGGCGTCCTGCACCGCGTCTGCGGCTTCCTCCCGGTCACCCAGTGTGCGCAGGGCCACGGCCCAGAGCCGGTCGCGGTGGCGGCGCACCAGCTCACCGAAGGCGTCCCGATCCCCGGCGACGTGGCGGGCCAGGAGTTCCTGGTCGCCCGCTTCGCCGAGCGCGGCGTTGTCCAACCGTGAGCCCCCTCCCCGTCATGGCGCCGGTGTCAGCCGGTGAACTTCACGTCCGTGATCGCCTGCTTGTAGCCGGCGCTGCTGAAGGTGGTGTCGTGCGACACGTAGGGCATCGCGGTCATCCACAGCAGCACATAGCGGCTCTTGACCGGTGCCGTGGCCGCGAGCTTCAGCGAGGTGGCACTGGTCTGACCGTTCGCGATCTTCTTCATGGAGGTGACCGAACCGGACGGCGACAGGGAGTCCGTCGCATACAGTGCGATCTTGGTGTAGTCGCCTCCGTAGCGGAGCGCTATGGCCGCCGACGACACCTCCTGCTCCGCGCCGAGGTCATAGACGATTCCCACGCCCTTCTTGACCTGCGGATGCAGGTCGGGCCCGTCTCGGTAGCTGCTGGTGCGCCAGAAGGAGCCGGTGTCACCGTCGTGGGTGTTGCCGGCGTCCTCAGCGTTCTGAGCGGTGCCGTCCGGCGCGAACTCCTTGGCACTCTGGATGGTCAGCGGTACCGGCGTCTTCGGATCGTCGCCCTGCTTCTCGTCCGTGGTCTGGCTGTTGCCGGGCTCGTCGGTCGTCCGGCCACGGTCCAGCAGCTTGTCGGCGATCTGCCAGCTGCCCAGTCCCAGAGCGGCGATGAGCAGGGCGGACACCGTCCACTTCAGGAGCTTGCCGGTGCGGCTTTCCAGGGGCGCCGGCGGCATCGCCACCGGGGGAGCCGTGCTGCCGGGGCGGGCCGGAGCCCGACCGTAGGTGCCCTGCTGATAGGTGGTGCGCTGGTACTCCGGAGGAGTGGTGAAGACGGGTTCCGGGGGACGGATGCGGGGCATGGCCGCGACCGCCCTGGCGAGTTCGTCCGGGGTGGTGAGGGGAAGCTCCTGCCTCGAGGCAGTGGCCCCGTCGTTGACCAGCGCCCGCATGGCGAGTTCGGACAGGCCGCGGTGGACGCCGGCGCGCACCTGGTCGGGGGCGATCAGCCCGACGCCCTTGGGAAGCCCCGAGAGACCATAGGCATCGCTCTCATAGGGCCAGCGCTGGGTCAGTGCCGCGTACAGCAGGGCGCCGATGGACTCCGTGTCCGTGCGCTGTGGCCGGTCGGCACTGATTCCCCGCAGCGCGGCGTTCACGGCGAGGCCGCGGATCCGGTATTGCCCCGTGGAACTGCGGAGTACGGCCCCGGGAGTGAGCCTGAGATGGGCGAGGCCCTCCCGATGGGCCGCGGCCATGGCCTGGGAGAGCTGGCTGACCAACTGGTAGGCGTCATGGGCTTCCAGCGGCCCTTCGGCGAGTAGCGTCGTGAGTTCGATGGCGTCGGGCAGCCACTCGTGGACGACGTAGACGAGGTCGTCCTCCTCGACGGCGTCCAGCACCTGCACGAAACGTGGGTCGCCGAGCAGGGCCGCGGACCGGGCCGCGGCCAGCACCGACCGCGTCCGGGGATGGTCGGCGGGCAGGATGTGCACCCCGACGGCGCGGCGCAGTTTCTCGTCGACGGCACGCCAACTGCTGAATCCGTCCAGACGGGTGACGCACTCCTCGAGCCGGTAGCGTCTGGCCAGCGTATGGCCGCTGTGCAGTTCGGGCGTGGTGCCGGCGGGCCGCTCACGGTCCCTCCGCTCGCCGCCCCTGTCGTGAGCGTCCTGCTCCGCCGCCTCGTCGGTGTGCGCTTCCCCGTCGGTCGCGGCCTTGTCCGCCTGGGCGGCCAGCGGGTCGTCACCGCTGTTGTCGGCCACGTCGACGGCAGCCGTGCTACGTTCCGCCACCGTCGTTCCCTGCCTCCCCATCCGTTGAGCCATATCCAACAGCCATGCCAATTGTGCCCACAGTCCGCTGCTATGCACGACACGCGGTGGCGGACGATGGTTGTGCTCGGCCCGCGGTCGCTATCGGCCGAGTCGGCCGCGCACCATCCCGACCAGGCTGTTGAGTTCCTGGATCCTCATTCTCCTTGCCGCCACGAAGAAGACTCCGAGGAGCATCGCACCGCCCGCGACGAGCGCGACGAGCGCTCCGAGCGCGTCCTCGCCCATGGCCTTCAGCACGAAGTAGGCCACGGCACCGGACGCAGCGGCGGCCGGCACGGATGCCAGGCACAGCCGGGCGTAGGTCCGCACCACGCTGCTGCCGTCGAGGTCACCGCCCAGTCTGTTCCGCAGCCGTCGCCACGCGACCCCGACACCGACGGCGTACGCGAGGCCGTAGGAGCCGGCCATGCCGACGACGGCCCATTCGGCCGGAAGGAGGAGGTAGCAGGCAGCCGAGGCAGCGGCATTGACCGCGGCCACGATGACGGTGTTGTAGAAGGGCGTGCGGGTGTCCTCGTAGGCGTAGAAACCGCGGAGGACGACGTACTGCACCGAGTAGGGGATCAGACCTAGACCGAACGCCATCAGGATGAAGCCCATGGACCGGGCGGCCTCGGTGCCCGCGGACGCGTACAGCAGGGTGCACATCGGGACGCCCAGTGCCAGGAAGGAGAAGGCGACGGGCACGATGGCGACCGCAGAGTTGCGAAGGCCCTGGGAGATGTCGTCGCGGACCGCGCCGGCGTCGTCGTCGTGAGCGGCCCGGGAGATCCTCGGCAGCAGCGCGGCCATCACGGACACCGTGATGATCGCCTGGGGCATTGCCCAGATCAGCTGCGCGTTGGTGTACGCGAGGAAGCCCGCTCCGTCCTTGTCCGAGGCGGCACCGGCGGCTGTGGAGAGCTGGGTGACCACGAGCACGCCGGCCTGGTTGGCGAGTACGAACAGCACGGTCCACTTGGCGAGTCTGAAGGTCTTCCCGAGGCCCTGCCCCTTCCAGTCGAAGCGGGGCCGGAAGCGAAAGCCCGTCTCGCGCAGGTACGGGATCATCGCGAGCGCCTGGACCACCAGGCCCAGCAGGGTGCCGACCGCAAGCAGTCGCACACCCTCCGGCGGGATCGTCTGCACGCTCATCCGGGACTCGGAGAAGCTGCCGTAGACCCAGATGAACAGTCCGAAGGTGAAGATGATGACGATGTTGTTGAGGACGGGCGTCCACATCATCGCGCCGAACCTGCCACGGGCGTTGAGGATCTGCCCCATGACCACGTGCACACCCATGAAGAAGATCGTGGGCAGGCAGAAGCGGGCGAAGGTGACGGCGACACTGTTCGCCGGCGGCTCGCCGGCGATCGTCGGCGACAGGGCCTTGATCAGCAGCGGGGCCGCGAACACGGCGATCAGGACGATCGCGCCGAGGGCGACCATGACGAGGGTCAGCAGCCGGTTGGCGTACGCCTCGCCGCCGTCCTCGTCGTTCTTCATCGCGCGGACGAGCTGCGGGACGAACACCGAGTTCAGCCCGCCACCCACGGTGAGGATGTAGATCATCGTCGGCAGGGTCAGGGCGATCGTGTAGGCGTCACCGAGTACCGCGGCGCCGAGTGCGGCGGTGATCACCAGACTGCGGACGAAGCCGGTGAGGCGGGACACCATGGTTCCGGCGGCCATCACGGCGCTGGACTTCAGCACCCCCGAGGCCCTTCCGCGGCTCCCCTTGGCGGGTGTGGGAGCAGGGGCCGGCTTCGGCTCCGGTTCCGGCGCTGCCGCGGGTCGCCCACCGGCCTGCTGGTCCCGGTAGAGGTGGGCGAACGCGTCATGCTCCGGTGTGTCCTCGCCGGCCCTGGTCACCAGGTCGTCGACGCCGGTGAACTGCACGGTCCGGGCATCGTCCCCGTAGGGCAGTCGGCGCGATGGGCCATCCGGTTCCGGCGGCGGGGTCTGAGCCCAGATCCGGGGGTCCGGAGCGTGCTGCCGAGCGGGGGGCTGCCGGTACAGCGGCTGCGGCTGCTGGAAGCTGCCGGGAGCCGGTGGTGGATGGGCGGCGCGGTCGTAGAGCGCCTCCGACACGGGGTCCTGGGCTGAGAGGTCCCGGGAACGATACGGATCGTGGTCGTACGCATCCTGGATGTACGGGTCGTCGGCCGCTTCGCCCCCCTGCTGCGGCACCTGGGCCACTGAGGGCTGCTCCGCCTGCTGAGGGCCGTGCGAGGGGTACGGAGCGCCCGAGGGGGGCGCGGTGCCGTCCGCGCCCTGCCCGCGGTCACCGTCGTACGGCGCGTTCATGGTTACCCCACCTCATCGTCCGGCCCGCCGGCCATGACATCGCTCAACGGTCCACCTTCTCACCCGCACCCGACGGGTCGGCGCTTTCCGGTGCGGTGTCCGGTGTCGGGTCACTCGGCTGCTCCGAGGTGTCGGACACCGTACGCCCGTCGGTCTCGTCACCCGCACCACCCGCGGCGGCAGCCTCCCGGGCCGCCGCCCGCTTGCGCTGGGTGTACATCCGGACGCCTGCCAGGACGAGCAGGAGCACACCGCCCGCGATGACGAGCATCACGGTCGGAGTGATCTCGGAAGCCTTGACCGTGAAGGTCATCGGTCCGCCGTACAGCTTGCCGTCCTCGGTGTACAGCTGGGCCGTGACCTGCACCGGACCGTTGGCATTGGCGTCCGCAGCGAACTTCACCGACTGGCTGTGCCCGCCGTCGATCTTGATGGGCTGCTCGGCGACCACGCTGCCGTCATCGAGTTTCAGTCGGGTGGGATTGGAGGACTTCAGCCGGAGGACGAGGTTGTCGACGCTCTGAACAAGCTTGTTCTGCACGGTCACGGGGATGGTGGCGCTTCGGCCGGACAGGGTCAGGGCCGATTTCTGGATCAGCCGTACCTCGGTGGTGAGGTCCTTCAGATAGCTCTGCACACCGTTGCGGTACTGGGCGGCCACGCCTGCCTTGCCGCGCCATGAGGTGGACATCTCCCGGTTGATCGCGTTGCCGAAAGGCGTCACCACCCGGTCGGGGGAGGTGAGGATCACCTTGAAGTTGTCCAGGGTCTCCTGCGTGCCCTTGATGTCCTGGAAGGTCTGGACGGGCAACTCGCGGGCCCTGAGGTCCTTCGGATACTGGGACGCGGCCGGCACCCGGGTCGTGGCATCCGGGTCGGGCGTGGCCTCCGAGGCCCCGATGAGGTCCAGCGGCTGAGTCCAGCGCTGGTCGGCGAGTCCCTGCAGCGCCTTCGCCATGCTCTGTACCTGGGCTGCCGTGGGCATCCGCTGGGGGGCGACCACGATGCTGCGCTGGGCGTTCGGCGCCTGCTGAGTGAGAGCCAGCGACTGGGCCAGGAACTGCTGGATCGCGCGGGTAGAGTCGCCGGCCTGGCTCAGATCACCGTAGAAGGCCTTGGAGAGCCGTGCGTCCGCGACCACGGCCGTGGTGCCACCGCCGATGGGGCGGGCGGCGGAAGGCGTGTACGAGACGGACCCGGTCTCCCTGAGACTGTCGCTGCGGGCGATGATGTTGTGGGCGCCTGCCGACGTGGCGACATCCACGATCGAAGGATCGATGGCGCCTTCGACCGGCCAGGCGAAGTCCGTCGACGGTTTCACATGGAGGATGGTCTCCACCGTCGTTTCGGCGACCGCCGTGGCCGGCTGGAGATGGCTGAGTGAGCCCGACACGTCCTTGCCCCGGTGGGCGAGGGACGCCAGGTCCGGGTCCGCGAAGGGAAGGGCGACGACCGGGCGGTCCTGCACCGCCTGCTCGAGGGAGTTCAGCCACCGCTTGGCCACGGCCTGGTTGCGCCCCGGGACCGTGTCACCCGTCTCCGTCCTGACCTCGTAGCTCCTGGTCATCGCATCGACGGTGGCGAGCAGATCCGGGTCGACGACCCAGGTGATGGGGAGCCCGCTGCCGAGCGACACGAGCTGCTCCAGCCGGCCCCCGGCCGCGAGTTCCGCGGCGAGTACGTCGTTCTCGAAGACCGGGGTCTGCTGCTCGTCGGAGCCGGTTTCCGCCGACAGATGGGTGGTGGATACCAGTGGCCAGAGGAAGGTGAGCTGGGTCTTCTTGCCCGCGGACTCGGGCTGCCAGGGAAGGAAGGTGCGCTCGATGCCGAGTACCTGGTCGTGGTCGTCCCCGGCAGTCCGGCCGGAGAGGGAAACACCGAGCTGGTACACGCCTGCCCTGCCCAGGTCCAGCTTGCTGACCGGGACGCTCAGGGTGAAGTCCTGGCTGATCCCGGAGGCCAGCCGGTCGATCGTGACGCGGTAGGGACCGCCGAGCGCCTTGGCGTCGGAGCCCGGGGTGTAGCCGGTGGCCTTCGACGCCTCGTCGATGTGCGGACGGCCCGACAGGCGGGGTCCGACGCGCAGCTCGACCTCCGCCCCCGTGATGGCCTTCTTGCCCGTGTTGGTGACGGTGCCAGAGACGGTGAGCGTGTCGCCCTTCACGGGTGCGCTGGGCGAAAGGCTGCTCAGTGCGACATCGACGGTCTCGGAAGCACTCGCGGCCTCCGCGGGCGATGCCGTCGGCAGCCACAGCAGGCCCGCGAGCACTGGGGCTCCCGCAAGGAGTGCAGCCGCGCGCCGCAGCCGCCGGCGGGCAGGAGAGGTAGTCATCCCCTGGAATTGTGCCGCCTCGGCCACGCGCTCGTCCGTCCCTCGTCGTCTCTTGCCGTTCGCTGGGTGCGTCCCCGCATGGTAACGAGGTGCGCTGTGACGGAGTGCTCGGGACTGTTCCACATGATCGGAAGGCTCTGCCGGCACGCGGTGCCGGCCTGCCGGAAACAGGGGAGCCGCGGGCCGCGCGGTGCACGTACCCTTTTCTGTTGTGCCGAACGCCAACGAAGACAACCTCACCGAACTGAGCCAGGCGCAGCGCCGTGCCGTGAGCGAGCTGCTGCGCGTGTCCCCGGTTGCCGATGATCTCGCCCGTCGATTCCAGGATGCCGGATTCCGTCTGGCACTGGTCGGTGGCTCGGTGCGGGACGCGTTGCTCGGCCGGCTCGGCAACGATCTCGACTTCACGACCGATGCCCGCCCGGAGGACGTTCTGAAGATCGTCCGCCCCTGGGCGGACTCCGTGTGGGACGTGGGAATCGCGTTCGGTACGGTCGGCTGCCAGAAGGACGGCCGGGTCGGGGACGGCGTTCAGCGCTTCCAGATCGAGATCACTACCTACCGTTCCGAGGCCTACGACCGGACCTCACGGAAGCCGGAGGTCTCCTACGGCGACTCGATCGAGGAAGACCTCGTCCGTCGCGACTTTACGGTGAACGCGATGGCCGTCGCGCTCCCGGAGAAGGAGTTCATCGACCCACACGGAGGGGTGCGGCACCTGGCCTCGCGGGTTCTGCGCACCCCGGGCGCCCCGGAGGACTCGTTCTCCGATGATCCACTGCGTATGTTGCGCGCGGCCCGGTTCGCCGCGCAGCTCGACTTCGAAGTCGCCCCCGAGGTCATCGCCGCGATGACGGAGATGGCCGATCGCATCGACATCGTCTCGGCCGAGCGGGTCCGGGACGAGTTCAACAAGCTGGTCCTCGCTCCGAACCCCCGCAGGGGACTGGCGTTGCTCGTCGGCACGGGACTCGCCGGTCGCTTCCTCCCGGAGCTTCCGGCGCTGCGGCTGGAGAGTGACGAGCACCACCGGCACAAGGACGTCTATGAGCACTCACTGATCGTGCTGGAACAGGCCATCACGCTGGAGGAGGACGGACCGGACCTCGTCCTGCGGCTCGCGGCACTCCTCCATGACATCGGCAAGCCGAGGACCCGGCGCTTCGAATCGGATGGCCGCGTATCGTTCCACCACCACGAAGTGGTGGGCGCCAAAATGACCAAGAAGCGCCTTACGGCGCTCAAGTACTCAAACGACCAGGTCAAGGACATTGCCCGGCTTGTGGAACTGCATCTGCGCTTCCATGGGTACGGCACCGGTGAGTGGACCGACTCGGCCGTGCGTCGCTATGTACGGGACGCCGGGCCGCTGCTTGAGCGCCTGCACAAGCTGACCCGCTCCGACTGCACCACGCGTAACAAGAAGAAGGCGAGCGCACTTTCCCGCACCTACGACGAGTTGGAGCAGCGCATCGCCCAGCTTCAGGAGCGGGAGCAGCTGGACGCGATCAGGCCGGATCTGGACGGCAACCAGATCATGGAGGTCCTGGGGGCCGGTCCAGGGCCCGTCATCGGCGAGGCGTACGCGTTCCTGCTGGAGCTGCGACTCGAGAACGGGCCGATGGGGCGGGATGACGCGGTGGCGGCCCTGAAGGAGTGGTGGGCCGCTCAGGACTGACTGTGGAGCGGGCGTGTTTCACGTGAAACATGCCCCCCTTGTATCGAGGGGCGGTGGGTGATGTTTCACGTGAAACATCACCCACCGCCCCTCAGGGACTCCCCTTCGGTGCGGCGCCAGCGCAGGAGTGCCACGGCACTCAGACCGTAGAGCGCAGCCAGTAGGGCTACCAGCGGGACGGATCGCCCGTCCGGCGGGAGCATCACCGCGGTCACCCCGGCGGCGCCCACGAAGGAGACGTTGAAGAGCATGTCGTAGAGGGAGAAGACCCGACCTCGGAACCCGTCGTCGACGGAGGTCTGGACGACCGTGTCGGTCACGATCTTCGACCCTTGAGTGACCAGCCCGAGGGCGAATGCCGCGATGAGGACCGGCGCCGGAGCGAAGGTCAGTCCAAGGGCGGGTTCCAGAACGCTCCCGGCGCCTGCGAGGGACGCCATCCAGCCGTAGCGGCCGACCCGGCCGACCGCCCACGGTGTGACGGCCGCGGCGGCGAAGAATCCGGCACCGGAGAGAGCCACAGCCAAGGCGAGAAGCCTCAGTCCCTCGGACTCCGTCGAGGACCAGGTGTAGCGGGAGAGCATGAGGACCATCACCGTCAACGCGCCGTAGCAGAAACGCAGCATGGTCATCGCGGCCAGCGCACGAGCGGCGGAGCGTCGTTCCGCCAGATGGCGCAGTCCGCTGACGAGACCGCGGGCGGTCGAGGCCAGGGCCGCGGCCAGCCGTGGCTGCATCAGTTCCGGATCGGGGCCGAGTAGCTCGCGGCTGATGCGAAGCGATGCCAGAGCCGCGCAGAGATAGAGGGCTGCACCGAGCAGCACAACGACCACGTCCGAGTCGGAAGCGGCGATGCGAACGGCGAAGGCGAGGCCGCCGCCGACCGTGGCTGCGATGGTGCCCGCAGTCGGTGAGAGGGAGTTGGCCATCACGAGCCGCTGTTCGTCGACGACCCGCGGAAGCGCCGCCGAGAGCCCCGCCAGTACAAAGCGGTTGACCGCCGTGACGCAGAGCGCGGAAGCGTAGAAGAGCCAGTCGGGGACGGTCGCCAGCATCAGCATGGCCGTACAGCCGGCCAGGGCCGCTCGTAGGAGGTTTCCGTGGAGAAAGACCTGCCGGCGCGGCCATCGGTCCAGGAGCACTCCGGCGAACGGACCGATGAGGGAGTAGGGCAGGAGCAGCACGGCCATCGCGGCCGCGATGGCGCCCGCGGTGGCCTGTCTCTCCGGGGAGAAGACGATGTACGTGGCGAGCGCGACCTGGTACACACCGTCGGCCGACTGCGACAGCAGCCGCACGGCGAGCAGACGGCGGAAGTTCGTCAGGCGCAGGAGTACGCGCAGATCACGTACGACGGGCATGTGGGCTAGCGTCACATAGGAAGAGAGTCCCCGGGCAGATGCCACGGGGACTCCCGACGGGACGGAGGAACGCGGAACGCGCGATCCTGCGCCGGATTAGCGCTCGACCTCGCCCTTGATGAACTTCTCGACGTTCGCGCGGGCCTCGTCGTCGAAGTACTGGACCGGCGGGGACTTCATGAAGTAGGAGGACGCGGAGAGGATCGGCCCGCCGATACCGCGGTCCTTGGCGATCTTCGCGGCGCGCAGTGCGTCGATGATGACCCCGGCCGAGTTCGGGGAGTCCCAGACCTCGAGCTTGTACTCCAGGTTCAGCGGGACGTCACCGAAGGCGCGACCCTCCAGGCGCACATAGGCCCACTTGCGGTCGTCCAGCCAGGCGACATAGTCGGACGGGCCGATGTGGACGTTCTTCTCGCCGAGTTCGCGGTCGGGGATCTGCGAGGTGACGGCCTGCGTCTTGGAGATCTTCTTGGACTCCAGGCGCTCGCGCTCGAGCATGTTCTTGAAGTCCATGTTGCCGCCGACGTTCAGCTGCATCGTGCGGTCCAGGACGACGCCCCGGTCCTCGAAGAGCTTCGCCATCACACGGTGCGTGATGGTGGCACCCACCTGCGACTTGATGTCGTCACCGACGATCGGCACACCGGCGGCGGTGAACTTGTCGGCCCACTCCTTGGTGCCCGCGATGAACACCGGGAGAGCGTTGACGAAGGCGACCTTGGCGTCGATGGCGCACTGGGCGTAGAACTTGGCGGCGTCCTCGGAACCGACCGGCAGGTAGCAGACAAGTACGTCCACCTGCTTGTCCTTGAGGACCTGGACGATGTCGACCGGGGCCTCGGCGGACTCCTCGATGGTCTCGCGGTAGTACTTGCCGAGACCGTCGAGGGTGTGGCCGCGCTGGACGGCCACGCCGGTGGACGGCACATCGCAGATCTTGATGGTGTTGTTCTCGCTGGCACCGATGGCGTCCGCGAGATCGAGGCCGACCTTCTTCGCGTCGACATCGAAGGCGGCGACGAACTCGACGTCACGGACGTGGTAGTCGCCGAACTGGACGTGCATCAGACCCGGCACCTTGCTGCCCGGGTCTGCGTCCTTGTAGTACTCGACGCCCTGCACCAGCGAGGCGGCGCAGTTGCCCACGCCGACGATGGCTACGCGAACCGAACCCATTCCGGTTGCTCCCTGTGTGTTCTCGTGCGAGACCCTGCTTCGGAGCGGGGTCTCAGTTGGTGGTGTCTTCGGACGGATCCGGCGGGTCGGGGTACCGCGCAGCGGCGCCTCCGAGGGACGCTCCGTCCCCGCGCCGTGGCGGGCCGCCCGACCTGCCGGATGTGTTGTCCTGCCGAGCGGCTTCCCCGGTGGCCATGGACCGTCGCTGGTCCCGCCCGGCCCGCTCGCTCTCGATGAGTTCGTTCAGCCAGCGGACCTCGCGCTCGACGGATTCCATGCCGTGCCGTTGAAGCTCCAGCGTGTAGTCGTCTAGGCGCTCGCGTGTGCGGGCGAGGGAGGCGCGCATCTTCTCCAGACGCTCCTCGAGCCGGCTGCGTCGGCCCTCCAGCACCCGCATTCGCACCTCGCGCTCCGTCTGGCCGAAGAAGGCGAAGCGGGCCGCGAAGTGCTCGTCCTCCCAGCTGTCGGGGCCGGTATGGGAGAGCAGCTCCTCGAAGTGCTCCTTGCCTTCCGCCGTCAACCGGTAGACGATCTTGGCCCGGCGCCCCGCGAGAGAGGCGGCGAGAGCGTCCTCGGGAGCGCTGCCCGGCTCCTCGATCAGCCAGCCGCTGGCGACCAGCGTCTTGAGGCAGGGGTAGAGGGTCCCGTAACTGAAGGCCCGGAAGATGCCCAACGAGGTGTTGAGCCGTTTGCGCAGCTCGTACCCGTGCATGGGGGCCTCACGGAGCAGACCGAGGACAGCGAATTCGAGAATGCCGGAACGCCGGCTCATCGATCGCCTCCTCTGTCTTCCGGGATGCTTATCTCGTGCTGATGTATCGACTCGATACATCTAGACGATAGAGCGGCGATTCTGCTGCGACAAGCGAGACGTATGTGACCGGCGTCACATCGTCAATTCATGTCGGGCAACTTGCCTTATTCAAGGCGAAACATTCCTCTGGGGGCTTTTGTTCGTGCGTAGTCTGTGCGCCATGCAGACCACCGGGAACCGTGTGACATCAGGGGGCGTCCTGGCCCTGGATGCGTTGCGGATGAGCCCTCTGCCGGGCTGGTCCGTACTGATGTCGGGGGGACCGGATCTCAACTGCCGCTTCCAGGCGTTCGCGCCTGCTCGAGGAGTAGTCGTTCGATGAGCGAGCACCGTCGCAAGCCGCCGCAGCCCGAGGGCGGCGGACGTGCCGCGGCCCGGCGCGGCGCCCAGCAGGCTCCGACTGGCCGCCGCCCCGCCCGGGGCGCAAGCACCAGCTCTCCCTCCGCCGCGCACGGAGAAGAGCGACCCTACGAAGGCCGGGCCGCTGCCCGCCGCGCCGCGCAGCGAGCCGGGGGCGGCCGCAGAAGGGCCTCCGAGACCGGCGGTGCCGGGATCGGGGGCCACGGTGGCGGCCGGCGTGGCACCGGTGGTCCGGGCGGACCGGACCCCGGCCGGAAGCGGCTGGTCGACTACCCGCGTCACGACAGGTACGGCTGGCGCCGCTGGGTGCCGTCGTGGAAGCTCGTGGCCGGTCTCTGCCTCGCCTTCCTCGGCAGCCTGATGACGGCCGGCACCATCGCGTACGCGGTGGTGGAGGTCCCGGACCAGAACAAGGCGGCCGCGGCGCAGAACAACGTCTACTACTACGCCGACGGGTCGCAACTGGCCGCCACCGGTGGTGAGGTCAACCGTCAGATCGTCTCGATCGACAACATCCCCACCCATATGCAGAACGCGGTGATCTCGGCCGAGAACAAGACGTTCCAGACCGACAAGGGCATCGACCCGGCGGGCATCGCGCGAGCCGTGGTCAACATGGCCAAGGGCGGCCAGACCCAGGGCGGCTCGACCATCACACAGCAGTTCGTGAAGAACGCCATGCTCGGAGACCAGTCGCAGACCCTGAACCGCAAGGTCAAGGAACTCTTCATCTCCATGAAGGTCGGCACCGAGCTGCAGAAGCCGAAGATCATGGAGGGCTACCTCAACACGTCGTACTACGGGCGCGGCGCCTACGGCATCCAGGCCGCCGCCCGTACCTACTACGGCGTGAACGCCAAGGAGCTCACCGCGAGCCAGTGCGCCTTCCTCGCCTCGCTCCTCAAGGGCGCGACGTACTACGACCCGGCCGGTGCGACGGAGATCGACTCCAGGGCCACCCCGAAGGCCAACACCGAGCGCGCCACGAAGCGCTGGATGTGGATCCTGGGCGAGATGCGCAAGGACGGGCACCTCACCGCCGAGGAGCACTCGAAGGCCGTCGAGCAGTTCCCGATGCCCGACAAGCCGAAGAAGAACGCGCAGCTCAGCGGACAGACCGGATACCTGGTCGACCTTGCCAAGGCCTACTTCATCAACAACAACGACCGGGGCATCACCGCCGAGCATCTCGCCAAGGGCGGCTACGAGATCCACACGACCTTCGACAAGAAGAAGGTCGAGAAGCTGACCAAGGCCGTCGAGGACGTCCGCGACAAGCACATCGACGCGGAGAAGCGCCCCGAGACGGACACCCACGTCCAGTTCGGCGGCGCCTCGGTGAATCCCAAGACCGGAGCGATCGTCGCCATCTACGGCGGCGAGGACGCGACGAAGCACTTCACCAACAACGCCGACAAGACCGGTGCCCAGGTCGGCTCGACCTTCAAGCCGTTCGTGCTCGCCGCGGCGATGCGGGACGGCGTGCGCGACCCGAACTCCGGGCCCGTCCAGGGCCCGGAGGAGCGCAGGATCGTCGACCCGGACCAGAGCCGCTACAACGGCCTCAACAAGCTCAAGATCAAGAAGTACGACGGCAGCGTCTGGCGGAACGAGAAGGGCGAGGAGTGGCTCCAGCGCAACGACGGTGACGAGTCCTACCGGAACATCAGCCTGCGCGAAGCGATGATCCATTCCGCCAACTCGCCCTTCGTCCAGCTGGGCATGGACGTCGGTGTCGACAAGGTGCGCCAGGCGGCGCTGGACGCCGGTCTGCGCGAGGACTCGCTGATCGAGGCCGACGTGCCGTCCTTCTCGATCGGCATCTCCGACCCCAGCGCGATCCGGATGGCCGGCGCCTACGCCACCTTCGCCGCCAACGGGGAGCAGCGGGAGCCGTACTCGGTGACGAAGGTGGAGCACGCGGGCCAGGCGATCTTCGAGCACGAGGACAGGTCGGAGCGGAAGTTCTCCTCGGCGGTGTCCAGCAACATCACCGACGTGCTGAGGGACGTCGTCGAGGACCCCGAGGGCACGGGCCGCAACGCACGCCTCCCGGGCCGGGACGTCGCCGGCAAGACCGGTACCACGGACGGCAACAAGTCGGCGTGGTTCGTCGGCTACACGCCCCAGCTGGCGACCGCCATCGACATGTACCGGATGGACGACAACGCGGAGAACAAGAACCGGAAGTTCCTGGAGATGTTCGGAACGGGCGGTCAGCAGAAGATCCACGGTTCGTCGTTCCCGTCCGAGATCTGGCACGACTACATGGAGCAGGCGCTCAAGGGCGCCGAGGTCGAGCGCTTCTCCGAGCCCGAGCCGCTCGGGGCCGAAGCCGTGTACGGCGGCGGTCTCAACAGCCCCGAGCCGACGCCGTCGTCTCAGACGCCGTCGGAGACCCCCTCGGAGACGCCGTCGGAGACCCCCTCGGAGACGCCGTCGGAGACCCCGAAGCCCTCGGAGTCCTGCAACCGGTTCGACTGGACCTGCGACCCGACCGCCGGTCAGGACGGCGATCCGACCAACGGCGGGACCGACACGGGCGCCACGGACGGCGGGGCCACGGACGGCGGTGTGACCACCAGTCCGTCACCGCCGACAGGCGGCGGCAACGGCAGCGGCAACGGGGGCGCCAACGGGGGCGCCAACGGATCTCAGGGAAGCGGGAACGGCGGCGGCTGGCTGGGAGGATCGGAAGGCTGATCGCCGGTTCGCCGGCAGGCGTCCCGCGAGGGCCGCGGTACTCGGAGGTCGACTCCGGTGCCGCGGCCCTCGCCGTTGTCCACAGGCCGTTGTCCACAGGCCGTTGTCCACAGGCCGTACGCGGGCACGGCCCGGTACGGCAGGATGGCTCCATGCCGAGCCCGGAGAAGACGATGCCTCAGCACGACGAGCCGCAGGTCAGTCCCACGCGGAGGGACGAGATCGCGGCCGCCGGCAGTGAGCTGATCGGGGGCCCCGTCGGCCGCTGGGCACGGGTCGGCGGCAGCCGGCTCACACCCGTGAGAGTCGTCGCCCTGGTGGCGATCGGGATGTTCGCGCTCGGCATGGTGCAGAAGATCCCCTGCTACGACTGGGCGTGGTTCCGCGGCGCCAGCTCGCAGTACACGCACGCCTGCTACTCCGACATCCCTCATCTGTTCCTGGGACGCGGTTTCGCCGACGGCCTGGTGCCGTACTTCGACCGGCTGGACGGCGACATGGAGTACCTCGAGTACCCCGTGCTGACCGGATTGTTCATGCAGGTCGCCGCATGGCTCACACCGCACGGCGGCTCGGTCCAGCACCGCGAGCAGATCTACTGGATGGTCAACGCGGGCATGCTGATGATCTGTGCCGCGATCATCGCCGTATGTGTCGCGCGGACCCATAGACGCAGGCCGTGGGACGGGCTGCTGGTGGCCCTCGCGCCCGCGTTCGCCCTCACCGCCACCATCAACTGGGACCTGCTGGCGGTCGCCCTCACAGCGGCGGCGATGCTCATGTGGTCACGCGGGCGCGCTCTGGCCTTCGGCATCCTCGTCGGGCTCGCCACGGCGGCCAAGCTCTACCCGCTGCTCCTGCTGGGCCCCCTGCTGGTGCTGTGCTGGCGGGCCGGCAGGTACCGGGAGTACGGGACGGCCGTCCTGGGCGCGGCGGGGGCCTGGCTGGCGGTGAATCTGCCGGTGATGCTGCTCGCGCCCGAGGGGTGGAAGAGGTTCTACACGTTCAGTCAGGAGCGGCAGGTCGACTTCGGGTCCTTCTGGCTGATCATCACACAGCGCACGGGCGAGTCGATCGAGGTCGGCACGGTCAACACCTATGCGACGGCGCTGATGCTGCTGGCCTGCGCCGGCATCGCGGGGCTGGCCCTCACCGCCCCGCGCAGACCGCGGTTCGCGCAGCTGGCCTTCCTCGTCGTGGCGGCGTTCGTCCTCACCAACAAGGTCTACTCGCCGCAGTACGTGCTGTGGCTGATCCCCCTCGCGGTGCTCGCCAGACCGCGCTGGCGGGACTTCCTGATCTGGCAGGCCTGCGAGGTCGTGTACTTCCTGGGCATCTGGATGTACCTCGCCTACACGACGAGCGGGGACAAGCACCAGGGCCTTCCACCGGAGGGCTACCAGCTTGCGATCGCCGTCCACCTGCTGGGGACGCTCTACCTGTGCGCGGTGGTCGTGCGGGACGCCCTCATGCCCGAGCGGGACGTGGTACGGCGGGACGGCTCGGACGACCCGTCCGGTGGAGTACTGGACAGGGCACCGGACGTCTTCGTCCTCGCTGGGGCGGCCCACCCCCCGAGGCCTGGGGCCCATTCCGTGCAGGGCTCGCGGGTGGAGTGGGGGACGACCGGCCCGGCGGCCGGCTGACCGGGCCCCGAGCACCGGCTTCCGCTCCCTGCGGCCACCCGTGTCCCGGGGCACGCCCGACACGCGGCACCGGCTGAGTCAGCGGTCGACCAGTCGGTCGAACTGGGTGGTCGTATGGCGCAGGTGCGCGACCAGTTCGTCCCCGACCCTCGGCTCATGGCAGTCGGCGGGGACGAAGAGGATCGAGACCTGCATATGCGGGGGCTCCGCGAACCACCGCTGCTTGCCCGCCCAGACGAACGGCGACAGGTTGCGGTTGACGGTCGCCAGCCCGGCCCGGGCGACCCCCTTGGCCCGCGGCATGACGCCGTGGAGTGCCTTGGGGGCCTCCAGACCCACACCGTGCGAGGTACCGCCCGCGACGACGACCAGCCAGCCGTCCGAGGCCGCCTTCTGCTGGCGGTATCCGAAGCGGTCGCCTCTGGCGACGCGGGTCACGTCGAGGACGGCTCCCCGGTACTCGGTCGCGTCATGGTCGCCGAGCCAGAGCCGCGTGCCGATCCGGGCCCGGAACCGGGTCTGCGGGAACTGCTGCTGGAGCCGGGTGAGTTCGTCGGATCTCAGATGGCTCACGAACATGGTGTGCAGCGGCAGCCGCGCGGTCCGCAGCCGGTCCATCCAGCCGATGACCTCCTCCACCGCGTCGGACCCGTCGGTTCGGTCCAGGGGCAGATGGAGGGCGAAGCCCTCCAGCCGCACGTCCTCGATCGCGGAATGCAGCTGGTGGAGGTCGTGGTCCGAGACGCCGTGCCGCCTCATCGAGCTCATGCACTCGATGACGACGCGCGCCCCGACCAGGGCATGCACCCCGTCCACCGACGAGACCGAGCGGATGACCCGGTCGGGCAGCGGCACCGGCTCCTCACCGCGGCGGAAGGGGGTGAGCACGAGGAGGTCGCCGCTGAACCAGTCCTTGATCCGAGCCGCCTCGTAGGTGGTTCCCACCGCGAGCATGTCCGCGCCGAAGCGGGTCACCTCCTCGGAGAGACGCTCGTGGCCGAACCCGTAGCCGTTGCCCTTGCAGACCGGGACGAGACCCGGGAACTGGTCGCTTACGGACTTCTGGTGCGCCCGCCAGCGTGTGGTGTCGACATAGAGGGAGAGCGCCATGGCCGGGTCCGGAACCTTTCTGGTGGCGGCAGTGTGTCGGAGCTGCGAAGAGGGATTTGAAGAGAGGTCGCAGACAGGCTACGGAACGATCAGCGGCGCGACATGTAGATGTCGAGAGCCTTGTGCAGCATCTTGTTGAGCGGGAAGTCCCACTCGCCGATGTACTCGACCGCTTCTCCGCCGGTTCCGACCTTGAACTGGATCAGCCCGAAGAGGTGGTCGGTCTCGTCGAGCGAGTCGCTGATGCCGCGCAGGTCGTAGACGGTGGCGCCCATGGCGTAGGCGTCCCGGAGCATCCGCCACTGCATCGCGTTGGAGGGCCGGACCTCGCGGCCGATGTTGTCGGAGGCCCCGTACGAGTACCAGACGTGGCCGCCGACGACGAGCATCGTGGCCGCCGAGAGGTTCACCCCGTTGTGCCGGGCGAAGTAGAGACGCATGCGGTTGGGGTCCTCCGAGTTCAGGACCGTCCACATGCGCTGGAAGTACGAGAGCGGGCGGGGCCGGAAGCGGTCGCGCTCGGCAGTGATCTCGTAGAGCCGCTGCCACTCGGCCAGGTCCTCGTATCCGCCCTGGACGACCTCGACGCCGGCCTTCTCGGCCTTCTTGATGTTGCGCCGCCACAGCTGGTTGAAGCCCTTGAGCACGTCGTCGAGCGACCGGTTGGCCAGGGGCACCTGGTAGACGTACCGCGGCTGCACATCGCCGAAGCCGGCACCGCCGTCCTCGCCCTGCTGCCAGCCCATCTTGCGAAGCCGGTCCGCGACCTCGAACGCGCGCGCCTCGATGTGCGTAGCCTCCACGTCCCGCAGGCGCTTCACGTCCGGGTCCTGAATGCCCGTCTTGATCGCCGGCGCGTCCCAGCGGCGGATCACCACGGGCGGGCCCATTTTCACGGAGAAGGCGCCCTGGCTCTTGAGGTGTGCCAGCATCGGTCGGAGCCATTCGTCCAGGTTGGGGGCGTACCAGTTGATCACCGGGCCCTCGGGCAGATAGGCCAGATAGCGCTTGATCTTGGGGAGCTGGCGGTACAGCACCAGACCGGCGCCGACGAGCTGGTCGTTCTTGTCGAACCAGCCGAGGTTCTCGGAGCGCCATTCGGTCTTCACGTCCGCCCACGCCGGGACCTGGCAGTGACTCGCCGAAGGCAGGCTCTGGACGTACGCCAGATGCTGCTCTCGGCTGATGGTCCTCAGGGTCAGGCTCATGCGGGGCGCTCCTCGGCTGGTGTGTCCCCATGGGTCAGGGGCTCCGGCTCTCGCGCCGAAGCCTACTGGGCCCGGGAAGCGCCCCGCGTGGCTGCGGGGGGACGAGTGTCAGTAGCCGATCAGGCCGCCGAAGAGACCGCCTTGCGCCATTCCGAGGAAGAAGCCGATCGCGGCGGCGCCCAGGCCGATGACCAGGAGGAAGCGTTCCCGGGTGGTGGCCGAGATGAACTGGCCGTATGCGCCCGTGAGGATTCCGATGAGTCCGGTCCAAGAGCTGAGCAGATGCAGGTGGTGGAACTGCGCCGCGACGAACGCCACCGCACCCAGGACCAGGGTGACGACCACCAGGGCGTCCTGGCGTGGATGGGGCTTGCCGTCCGTGGCGAGGAGAGAGCCGGTGGGGTTCGGTTGCGACTGGGCCATGAAGCACCTCCTGGCATTCCCGGTGGGCGGCGCACTGTGACGCCGCCCACACCCGATGCGTACAGGGTGCGGTGCGCGGACGCCGGATTTCAACCGGAAGCGGGTGTGCGGGTACTGTGTAGCGTCTGCACCGGTGTCTGCCCAGGCCAGCACTCGGTACCTCGCTCTCCAGACCGATTGCGGGGCCGGTTGTCAGTGCCGCCTGATTTACTGCGTAGGCATCGATGCTCAACGCATCACGACCCTCCTGCCACGGAACGACCGTGGCCGCTGAGTCCAAAGGAGGTGGGTTCCACATGCGTCACTACGAGGTGATGGTCATCCTCGACCCCGATCTCGAGGAGCGTGCTGTCTCCCCGCTGATCGAGAACTTCCTCTCTGTCGTCCGCGAGGGCAACGGAAAGGTCGAGAAGGTCGACACCTGGGGCCGTCGTCGTCTCGCTTACGAGATCAAGAAGAAGCCCGAGGGCATCTACTCGGTCATCGACCTGCAGGCCGAGCCTGCGGTCGTCAAGGAGCTCGACCGCCAGATGAGCCTGAACGAGTCGGTCCTCCGGACCAAGGTCCTCCGTCCCGAGACCCACTGAGCACCTGGCTCAGAGGGCATCGGGCCCGAGTAGCAGCAAGCAGCCAGAAGCAATCCCGCCGAGAGGTTCACCCATGGCAGGCGAGACCGTCATCACGGTCGTCGGCAATCTCGTCGACGACCCCGAGCTGCGCTTCACCCCGTCCGGTGCGGCGGTCGCGAAGTTCCGCGTCGCGTCCACTCCCCGCACCTTCGACCGTCAGACGAACGAGTGGAAGGACGGCGAGAGCCTGTTCCTCACCTGCTCGGTCTGGCGTCAGGCGGCGGAGAACGTCGCCGAGTCGCTCCAGCGAGGCATGCGCGTCGTCGTGCAGGGCCGGCTGAAGCAGCGGTCCTACGAGGACCGTGAGGGAGTCAAGCGCACGGTCTTCGAGCTGGACGTCGAGGAAGTCGGCCCCAGCCTCAAGAACGCCACGGCCAAGGTCACCAAGACCACCGGTCGCGGTGGCCAGGGCGGCTACGGCGGTGGCCAGCAGGGCGGCGGCTGGGGCGGCGGTCCCGGTGGTGGCCAGCAGCAGGGTGGCGGCGGGGCTCCCGCCGACGATCCCTGGGCCACCAGCGCGCCGGCCGGCGGTCAGCAGCAGGGCGGTGGCGGCTGGGGTGGCGGCTCCGGCTCCGGTTCCGGCTCTGGCGGCGGCTACTCGGACGAGCCTCCTTTCTAGGGGCAGGTCCCCCGGGGAGCTCGTACTCCCACTTCTTGATCACACAGGAGAAACACCATGGCGAAGCCGCCTGTGCGCAAGCCGAAGAAGAAGGTCTGCGCTTTCTGCAAGGACAAGGTCACGTACGTGGACTACAAGGACACGAACATGCTGCGGAAGTTCATTTCCGACCGCGGCAAGATCCGTGCCCGCCGCGTGACCGGCAACTGCACGCAGCACCAGCGTGACGTCGCCACGGCCGTCAAGAACAGCCGTGAGATGGCGCTGCTGCCCTACACGTCCACCGCGCGCTAAGGGAAGGGTGACCGAAGCATGAAGATCATCCTTACCCACGAGGTTTCCGGCCTCGGTGCTGCTGGCGACGTCGTCGACGTCAAGGACGGCTACGCTCGCAACTACCTGGTCCCGCGCGGGTTCGCGATCCGCTGGACCAAGGGTGGCGAGAAGGACGTCGCGCAGATCCGTCGCGCCCGCAAGATCCACGAGATCGCGACCATCGAGCAGGCCAACGAGATCAAGGCCCGGCTCGAGGGCGTGAAGGTGCGTCTGGCCGTTCGCTCCGGCGATGCCGGTCGCCTCTTCGGATCCGTCACTCCGGCCGACATCGCCTCGGCGATCAAGTCGGCTGGCGGCCCGGAGGTGGACAAGCGCCGCGTCGAGCTCGGTTCGCCGATCAAGACCCTGGGCTCGCACCAGGTGTCCGTGCGTCTGCACCCCGAGGTCGCCGCGAAACTCGGCGTCGAGGTCGTCGCCGGCTGAGCGACCGCCCAAAGCGCGGAATGAGAGGGCCGTACCCCCGGGTGGGACACCTGGTGGGTGCGGCCCTCTCGTCGTTCTCTGACGTGCTGGAACCGCGTCGGAGCACGTGTTCCCTCGTCGTTGTTCGGTGGCTGAGGGTACGCAGGGGATGTTTCACGTGAAACACCGCTCGTCAGCGGGTGGCCCCCGTCACGACCCAGCGGCCGGAGCGGGCCCGCAGCCACAGGGTCGCCATGCGAACCGCCATCATCAGGGTCATGGCCCACCAGAGCATGGTGAGGTCGCCGCCGAGAGGCGGCACCAGGAGGGCGACCGGAGTGAAGACCATCAGGGTGACGAGCATGGCGCCGGCCAGATAGGGGCCGTCGCCGGCGCCCATCAGCACACCGTCGAGGACGAACACCACGCCTGCGATGGGCTGGATGACCGCCACCAGCAGCAGGGCCGGCAGCAGAGCTTCCTTGACGGTGGGATCACTGGTGAAGAGGGGAATGAAGACCGGACGCGCCAGCACGATCAGCACTCCGAGTCCTACGCCCGAAGCGATCCCCCACTCGACCATGCGGCGGCACGCGGCACGTGCTCCCGCAGGGTCGCCGGCGCCGAGACAGCGCCCGATGATGGCCTGGCCGGCGATGGCGATCGCGTCCAGGGCAAACGCCGTGAGGCTCCAGAGGGAGAGGATGATCTGGTGCGCGGCGATGCTGGTATCACCGAGACGGGCGGCCACGGCGGTGGCGATCAGCAGCACGGCCCGCAGGGAGAGCGTACGGACCAGCAGCGGCATACCGGCCTGGGCGCTCGCCCGTATGCCTGCGGGGTCCGGTCGCAGGGAGGCATCGTGGCGACGGGCACCGCGAATGACCACCACGAGATAGGCGGTGGCCATTCCGGCCTGGGCGAAGACCGTGCCCCAGGCGGAGCCGGCGATGCCGAGCCCGGCTCCGTAGACCAGACCGAGGTTGAGGGCCCCGTTCGCTGCAAAGCCGCCGATCGCCACATAGAGGGGTGTACGGGTGTCCTGGAGGCCGCGGAGTACGCCGGTGGCGGCCATGACCACGAGCATGGCAGGGATACCGAGGCTCGAGATGCGCAGATAGGTGATGGCGTGCGGGGCCGCGGTGCCGGATGCTCCGAAGACTTCCACCAGCCAAGGTGCGGCGGGGAACATGAAGGCGACGACAGCGATGCCGAGCAACAGGGCCAGCCATATCCCGTCCATGCCCTGGCGGATCGCGGAACTCAGATCCCCGGCGCCGACTCGCCGCGCGACCGCGGCGGTCGTGGCGTAGGCGAGGAAGACGAAGACGCTGACCGCAGTCATCAGCAGTGCCGCAGCGACTCCCAGCCCGGCGAGTTGCGGGGTGCCGAGGTGCCCGACGATCGCACTGTCGACCATCACGAACAGCGGCTCTGCGACGAGTGCGCCGAAGGCGGGGACGGCGAGTGCGATGATCTCGCGGTCATGTCGTCGGCGGCTGGATCTGGACGCCGCAGGGGCCTGTGTCATGGGCATCAATCTAATCTTCCACAGGTAAGAGATGCAAACGGCTAATGATCCTTACCGAATGGTGGGATGGGGCTTCTGCTGTGCGCCGTTTGTTGTGATCTTGGTCCGGCTGGGGAAGTTTTTCTCCCCCACAGCCAGTGGATGGAAAAGATGCAGGTCAAAGTGCATGTGGTTCGCGGTCTATGACTTTGTCCACAGTGCTGTCCCCCGCTCCGTGCACAGGTTCTGGGGGGTTCTCCACAGCATCGGCTCGGTCGTCCACATGGCCTGTGGATAACCAGATTGGCTGACGGTGCCCACAGCCCTACGGTGGACCGGCGCCCGATGTGCCGTGAAGCGGAATCGGGCCGCTCGTGTTGTCAGTGCCGTGTCCTAAAAAGAGTGCCACGCAGAGGTCCGCGGAGCGGACGGGAGGAGGCGGCCGGTGACTGTCCCCGAGCCCCTGGACGAACCCTGGACCGACATCGGTCCGGGTGACCGTCTGCCCGTCTCCCGCCCCCGCCGAGGAGAGGGCCGGGGGCGCGGCCGCGAGGAGCAGCACGAGCGCGGAAGGGAGAGCGTCGCCTGGGACGACGGCTCCCCGGGATTCGAGCGAGTTCCCCCACAGGACCTCGACGCCGAGCAGTCCGTCCTCGGCGGCATGCTGCTCTCCAAGGACGCCATCGCCGACGTCGTCGAGATCATCAAGGGCCATGACTTCTATCGGCCCGCGCACGAGACCGTCTATCAGGCGATCCTCGACCTCTACGCCAAGGGCGAACCCGCCGACCCCATCACCGTCGCCGCCGAGCTGACCAAACGGGGAGAGATCACCCGTGTCGGCGGCGCCTCCTATCTGCACACGCTCGTCCAGTCGGTCCCGACGGCCGCGAACGCCTCGTACTACGCGGAGATCGTGCACGAGCGCGCCGTGCTGCGGCGCCTGGTCGAGGCGGGCACGCGTATCACGCAGATGGGATATGCGGCCGACGGCGACGTCGACGAGATCGTGAACTCGGCGCAGGCCGAGATCTACGCGGTCACCGAGCAGCGCACCAGCGAGGACTATCTCCCGCTCGGCGAGATCATGGAGGGGGCGCTTGACGAGATCGAGGCGATCGGCTCCCGCAGCGGCGAGATGACCGGAGTCCCGACCGGCTTCACCGACTTCGACTCGCTCACCAACGGTCTGCACCCCGGCCAGATGATCGTCATCGCCGCTCGCCCCGCCATGGGCAAGTCGACGCTGGCACTCGACTTCGCGAGAGCGGCATCGATCAAGAACAATCTGCCCAGCGTGATCTTCTCCCTCGAGATGGGGCGCAACGAGATCGCGATGCGTCTGCTGTCCGCGGAGGCACGCGTCGCCCTCCACCACATGCGCTCCGGCACGATGACCGACGAGGACTGGACCCGCCTCGCCCGCCGGATGCCCGATGTCTCCCAGGCGCCCCTCTACATCGACGACTCCCCGAACCTGTCGATGATGGAGATCCGTGCGAAGTGCCGGAGGCTCAAGCAGCGCAACGACCTGAAGCTCGTCGTCATCGACTATCTGCAGCTGATGCAGTCCGGTGGCTCCAAGCGGGCCGAGAGCCGTCAGCAGGAGGTCTCGGACATGTCCCGCAACCTCAAGCTGCTCGCCAAGGAGCTGGAGGTCCCGGTGATCGCACTCTCGCAGCTCAACCGTGGTCCCGAGCAGCGCACGGACAAGAAGCCGATGGTCTCGGACCTGCGGGAGTCCGGCTCCATCGAGCAGGACGCCGACATGGTGATCCTGCTGCACCGCGAGGACGCCTACGAGAAGGAGTCGCCGCGCGCGGGCGAGGCGGATCTGATCGTGGCCAAGCACCGAAACGGACCGACGGCCACCATCACGGTCGCGTTCCAGGGCCACTACTCGCGGTTTGTGGACATGGCACAGACCTGAGCCTCCGTTCGGCGGCGGGGTGCCGTCGACCCCGGCCCGGAAGCCGGATGGAGCTGGTCCATGACCCCACCTCGTGAAGCGCTGCCGCTCAGCACACTGAACGGGCCCTGCTGCACCGCGTTGCCGTTGGCCAGTCCGAGGAGGGTGTGGCCGCGGTGGTGCTCGCCAACGCGACGTCAGGGTCGCTTCCGGCCGTCGTGGCGGCCGGATCTCGTCCGTATCGCTGAAGCTCGTCACGGACCGGGCGTCCGAGCTGCTGCACTCGCTGTCGGGCCACGGGCCGGGGTACACGGTTCCAGGCTTGCCCCGGTGGTGCATGGAGCGGGCTGGACTGCTACGTCGCGGGTGAGACCCTGCACGCGGTGCACAGTCCGGAGGGGCGGTTGGCCCATCTCGACCCGGGCTTCCTCGTCTTCACCCGTGAGCCGTGAGGTCCGGCCGGCGAGGTACCCGCTGGTGTGGACGAACGAGGATGCCGCGCTCTGCCCCGGTGACCCCGGTGGCGGGTGCTGCCGGTGGTGTGTACGAGGGCAGGCGGGGGGCGCGGCCTGCGTGGGCGTCAGAGAACGCGCTTGAAGCCCACGTGTGACGCCTCGAAGCCCAGTTTCTCGTAGAAGTGATGGGCGTCGGTGCGGGAGGCGTCGGATGCCAGCTGGACGAGCAGGCAGCCGTGTCGGCGTGATTCCCCGACGGCCCATTCGACGAGCCGGGTGCCGAGCCCGCTGCCACGCTCGTCTGCACGGATCCGCACCGCCTCGATGATCGAGCGGGTGGCGCCGCGGCGGGACAGTCCGGGAACGATGGTGAGTTGCAGGGTGCCGACGGTCCGGCCGTCCCGCTCGGCGACCATGAGGTGCTGGTGCGGGTCATCTGCGATCCGTGTGAACGCGGCCAGATAGGGAGTCGGGTCGTCGAGTGATTCGCGCTGCGCGCCCAGCGGATCGTCGGCGAGCATCGCCATGATCGCGGGGACGTCGGAGCGGGTGGCGGGCCGTATCAGCAGATCGCTCATGATCGGCAGCCTATGCGTCCCGAACGGTGCAGCGGTGGTCGAGTTCTCACGCGGAGACGCCGGCTGGAGCGGGAACCCGGGACGCGGGGGCCTTCAGCTGTTCGACCGCCCGGACCAGCGGAGCCAGGTCGGGGTTCCGGGCCGCGTCGTCGAGCGCCTCGCGCAGCGCACGGTCGTTCGTCGGACGGGCCGAGGCAAGCAGCGCCAGGCCGGCCTCGGTGACATCGGTGTAGATCCCGCGGCGGTCGGTGTCGCACAGATGGCGGCTGAGCAGCCCCCGGTCCTCGAGCCGGGTGACGAGGCGGGTGGCGGCGCTCTGGCTGAGCACGACGGCGTCGGCGACCTGCTTCATCTGGAGGTGGCCGCCCGGCCCGCTGTGCTGACGGCTGAGCACGTTCAGCAGCGAGTACTCCCGGACGCTCAGATCGTGATGCTTCTGGAGGGTCCGCTCGACATGGCCCTCGATCCTGCCGTGCAGCAGTGAGAGCGCGCACCAGCTCTGGGCGAGCGCGGTGAGTGCCGGGTCCGTCGCTGTCATCGGTCCGTCCTCCGTCCAGGAGCGTCTGTGCGGTCGGTGCCCTCGGCCTGCGGAGCGGCCGGACTCCCAGGATAGACGACCAACGCAATAGTCCGCGCTTGCAATTAATTGTTTCTGCAATTATTGTCTACGCCTGTTAGGCGCAAGTGCAATCTTTCAGAAGGCAGAACCCCATGCCGCTCGCCCTCCTCGCCCTCGCCATCGGGGCATTCGGTATCGGAACGACCGAGTTCGTGATCATGGGCTTGCTGCCCGAGGTCGCGAACGACTTCCGGGTGTCGATCCCCACCGCCGGCTTCCTTGTGACCGGGTACGCCCTCGGGGTGGTCCTGGGTGCACCGGTGATGACCGTCATCGGTACCAAGGTGCCCCGCAAGCGGATGCTGATGGTGCTGATGGGCTTCTTCATCGTGGGCAATGTGCTCTCCGCCCTCGCCCCCGTCTTCGGTGTCATGCTGGCGGGCCGTGTGGTGGCCTCGCTCGCCCAGGGGGCCTTCTTCGGCATCGGCTCGGTCATCGCGGCAGACCTGGTGGCCCCGGGCAGGAAGGCCGGTGCGATCGCGATGATGTTCACCGGTCTGACCGTCGCCAATGTCGTCGGGGTTCCGCTGGGCACCTTCATCGGGCAGAGCATCGGCTGGAGGGCCACGTTCCTGGCCGTCGCGGGGCTCGGTGTGCTGGGGCTCGCCGGCATCGCCGTGCTGGTCCCGGAGCAGCCCCGGCCCGAGGGTGTGAGGCTGCGCCACGAGGTCGCCGCCTTCGGCAATGTCCAGGTGCTGCTGGCCATGGCGATGACCGTGCTCGGCTTCGGCGGCGTGTTCGCCTCCATCACCTACATCACGCCGATGATGACCGAGGTCGCCGGCTTCGCCGACGCTTCCGTGACCTGGCTGCTGGTGCTCTTCGGTCTGGGCATGGTCGGCGGGAACCTGATCGGCGGGAAGTACGCCGACCGGGCGCTGATGCCCCTTCTCCACGTCTCGCTCGGAGCCCTCTCCCTGATGCTGGCGCTGTTCACCTTCACCGCCCACAACAAGCTCGCGGCAGCCGTCACGATCGTGCTCGTCGGCGGGCTGGGGTCCGCCACCGTGCCACCGCTCCAGAAGCGGGTACTCGACGAGGCGTCGGGCGCGCCCACACTGGCCTCGGCCGTGAACATCGGCGCCTTCAACCTCGGCAACGCCCTCGCCGCCTGGCTCGGCGGAATCGTCATCGCGGCCGGCCTCGGCTTCACCGCCCCGAACTGGGTGGGTGCGCTGCTCGCGGGTTCCGCGCTGGTGCTGGCGGTGCTCTCCCGTGCGCTTGAGCGCCGCAGTGTCGTCCGCCGGGACAGCCGGGTGGTCGCGGGTTCTGCCACCTCGGGGCCTGCCCCGGTCGTCGCGGTCCGTCAGTGACGTCACCGGCGAGGCATGCCCGGGAAGGACCGCGTTCCGGCCTCGCCGCGCCGCGGGCGCCTTCGCGCTGAGCCGCCTCCGATGGAGTCGGCGGCGGTCTGCCGGTGGACCGCCGCTACCGGACCGGCCTCGCGGTCTCAGCCCGCCGCGACGGTCAGTGGGGCGAAGCGCCGGGTCCAGTCCCCCGGGAGAGCGGGCGTGCCGCGAAGCATCACCGCGTTGAAGGCGATCGGCTCGAGGCCGCTCGCCTTCAGCCATGCGAGCAGTTCCCGGTGCCGCACATCGATGTCGGCGCGCAGAGGATGCTCCGCCCCCTCGGCGAGTGAGGCGACCAGGGACTTGGCCGTGTCCGTGTCCCGTGCGATCAACGGGCCGACGACCCGGGTCCCCATGTTCGGCCAGGCGGCCGCGTAGCCCGTGAGGACGTCGCCGGCCTCGGCGACCCTCAGCTGGTCGGCGAAGGCGGGGAGCCGGGCGAGCATATGAGTCCGGTCCACGCCGAACACCTCGGCGTCCAGGCGGAGGATCGCCGGGAGGTCCTCAGCTGTGGCCGGGCGGGTCGCGGCGCCGGGCGCCGGGCCGGAGAGGCGGAAGCGGCCACGGACCATCTCGGCGCGGCCGGCATGGGCGAAGCCCAGCTCTTCGTAGAGTGACTGCCCGTTCGGCGTGCTGTGCAGTGTCAGAGGTGTGTCACCGGCCTCTGCCAGTACATGCCGCATCAGACGACGTCCGACGCCCAGCCGGGCGTACCGCTCGGCCACGAGCACCATGCCGACGGCGGACAGTTCCGGGCCGTACGAGGTGACCACGCACCCTGCGGCGAGGCCCTCGGCGTCTGGTGCGTCGATGCCGTACCCCTTGCCCGCCGCCAGTAGTAGACCCCACTTGTGCTCCTCACGCGGCCAGCCCCGGTCCTCCGACAGATTCGCGCAGACATGCAGATCCGCAGTGGTCAGACGCCGGACGGGGAGTTCGGTGAGCGGAGTTGGCATGAGGTCAGGCTCTCTGACGGGGTGATCTTTCGTCCAGCGCTTTCGCGGAAGTGGCCAGGCCGTGCGGGCACGGGTCTCGGCGGCAGGCGAGGTCCGGGTGGCGGCCGGCCACCGGGCCTCCCCGACGGCGGCTTGGCAGCCTGCGGGAGAGGCGGGGCGCCCCGGGGAACCCGGTATGCGGACGGCAGGGTGTCTTCCGTCGGGAGCCGCGCCCCGGCAGGGGGTGTTTCACGTGAAACATCACCTGCCGGGGCGGTCTTCAGACCGCACAGGGGAGGTGCGCTCATCGGCGGTGACGTGGCCGGGGTGCCCGTCGACCACGACCGCCCTCGCCGGAGGCCGGTGAACCCGGCGCGCTGCTTCTCGGCGTACATGCCCCGGGTGTCTCCGTTCATGGATCCGGGTGATCCACCCTGCACTCCCGTGCCACGCCGGGGGTGGGGGCTGTGAAGTGGCTGCTCTGTGCAGAGTTCGGCACGACGGCCGAACCGGACTTACGCAGCCGCAGATCCGGTGCCCGACCCGCAGGTCCTCGCCGTGGTGACGGTTGCGGAGGCGGTGAAGGCGGACCGCCGACCGTCCGGGCCCGGCCACACCGCACCGGACGGGTGGACGAGCTGCCGGAGACCTGCGAACCGGTGTGACCCCACTGCCGGTTTCGGGTGCGGGGAGACTACCGCCGAGACCGAACTCCTCGCCGTGTGAACGGACATGGGTGCAACGCAGCCTAACGGGAAAGCGGGTGCGGATACCCCGACTTTCCGCTCTTTGTCCGCCGTCGGGCAGGAGTTGGCATGCTGCCACGACGAGCGCTGCGGCCGACGTCACCATCCGGTCCCACTCGCCCGGACCACGCAATCGCGAAGGCCACTGTGGGCGGGCACGGGTCTTGGAAAACAGGCCGGGGAGAACGAGGCACGCTCCAGACCAGCGGAAGTGCGCACACCGACCGAGAGATGTTCGAGGCGAGGCACACAATGGACGCTCCGACCACCACGTCGGCCGACAACGGGACCTCCGGCGAGAACGGCGCGAAGGGCGGGGGAGACTGGTTCAGCCCCCGGAGGGGGCCCGCCGAAGGCCCTGCGGCTTCCGGCGTCCAGAGCACCGCCGGCGAGGGGGCCCGGCCGGCGGCCGACGGGCGAATAGCCACCCCCAGCCGGCCGGTCGCATCCATTCGCCCCGTCGGCACGGGCGCCGAGCGGGCGGCCGGGGCCCCACCGCAGGAGGTCACCGTCCCGCGGGCCGGTTCCCCCCTCGATGCCCAGGTACCACCCGCCGGGTCGACGCGGGAGGCGCCCGCGCGGCCGGCTCAGCGCGAAGGCGGCGCGGCCCTCGCGGCCTGCCCCTACGGGGCCGGCACATCCCCCCGCAGCCCCCGCAGCGCTCCCCGGCAGGACGGCGCCCCGGAGCACGGCGGGGATCTGCCCGACCGGGGCGCCGCGACCCGCCACACGCACCAGAGCGTCCCGCCCACCGGGGCCCCACCCCGAGTCCAACCCGCCCCCGCCACCGGTGCCGACCGGCACACCGCAGGCCCGTTCCCCGGAGTCCTCGACCGGAACGCGTCCCCCGACGCGACCCTCATCCGCCGGACCATGGAGGAGATCGCCCCGGTCGCCGACCAGGTCACCTCCTACTTCTACGCTCTGCTGTTCGTGGGCCACCCCGATCTGCGGGCCCTCTTCCCGGCCGCCATGGACACCCAGCGCGACCGGCTCCTCAAGGCGCTGCTCACGGCCGCCGAGCACCTGGACAACACGCCCGTGCTGGTCGACTACCTGGAGCACCTCGGCCGCGGCCACCGCAAGTACGGCACCCGGCCCGCGCACTACCCGGCCGTCGGTGAGGCACTCATCGGAGCGCTGACCCGGTACGCGGCGACGACCTGGGACGAGGAGACCGAGGCCGCCTGGGTCCGCGCGTACACGACCATCTCCCAGATCATGATCGACTCGGCGGCCGAGGACGAGCGGCACGCGCCCGCCTGGTGGCACGCCGAGGTGGTGGCCCACGATCTCAGGACGCCGGACATCGCGATCGTCACCGTGCGCCCCGACCAGCCGTACCCGTTCCTGGCCGGTCAGTACACGAGTCTGGAGACCCCGTGGTGGCCGAGGGTCTGGCGGCACTACTCCTTCGCCGGGGCGCCCCGCTCCGACGGACTGCTGTCGTTCCATGTGAAGGCGGTCCCGGCGGGCTGGGTCTCCAACGCCCTGGTCCACCACGCCCGACCCGGCGATGTGCTCCGGCTCGGTCCCCCGGCAGGGTCGATGGTCGTGGACCACACCACCGACAGCGGCATGCTCTGTCTGGGCGGCGGTACCGGCATCGCGCCGATCAAGGCACTGGTCGAGGACGTCGCCGAGCACGGCGAGCGCCGTCCGGTGGAGGTGTTCTACGGGGCGCGCAGTGATCACGACCTCTACGACATCGACACGATGCTGCGGCTCCAGCAGAGCCACCCCTGGCTTCAGGTCCGGCCCGTCGTGGACGGCAGGACACAACTGCCCGACGCGGTGCTCGAGTACGGCCCCTGGAACGAGTACGACGCCTTCGTCTCCGGTCCGGTAGGGATGATCCGCAGCGGAGTGGACATGCTCAGGGGCGTCGGCATCCCCTGCGAGCGCATCCGTCACGACTCCCTCGAGGAACTCGTGGCGGCTGCCGAATACTAGGCCGCGACCCGGACACCCCGCCCGGCCGGGGAACCGGGCCGGGGCCAGGCGAGGTGGCCCGGTCCGGACGTCGGGTGCCCGCTCAGCCCAGGTCGGGCGCGTGCATGGCCCGGACCCCCTCGATGTTGCCGTCCAGGTAGTGCCGCAGGGAGAGCGGGACGAGATGCACCGCGGCGATGCCGACGCGGCTGAAGGGCACCCGGACGATCTCGTACTCGCCGCAGGGCTCCTCCACCTCCGGACCGTGCCGGCGGGACTCGTCCATGACCGCCAGACGGCAGACGAAGAAGTGCTGCACCTTCACCCCCGAGACACCGCCGTCCACGATGTGCTCGACGGTGTCGACGAAGCAGGGCACCACATCGACGATCTTGGCGCCGAGTTCCTCGTCCACTTCACGGTGGAGGGCCTCGACGACGGTCGCGTCGCCGGGCTCGACGCCGCCGCCGGGGGTGACCCAGTAGGGATCCATGCCGGGCTTGGTGCGCTTGATCAGGACGAGGTCGTCGCCGTCGAGCAGGATGGCGCGTGCGGTGCGCTTGACCACTGGCCGTTCGGTCATGGTCAGAGAGTGGCCCACGGCACCCGTTCTGAAACGCGTGCCTGCCCGGCCGCCTGTGTCAGGGCCCGGCCCGTTCTCTGCCGTCACCACGAGGTGGCGGCCCGTAGCAGTTCCTCGTGCGCACGCGCGAGGTGCGTCAGTGCGAGAGTGCCGGTCCGGACGACCAGGAAGTATGTGCGCAGCGGTGGAACGGGAGGTTCCAGCAGTGCCACCAACCGGCCGCTCCCCAGTGCGTCACGGCACAGGTAGCGGGGCAGCACGGCGAGCCCGGCGCCGGCCGCCGCCGCCTCCAGCGCGGCCCGCAGATCGGGTGTGATGACGGCGGCCACGGCGGGCGGATGGCTGTCGAACACCGAGGACCAGTAGCGGGACACGAACGGCAGGGACTCGTGGACCTCGACCACCGGCAGTTGCTCCAGCGCGGCGGCGCCCTTGCGGAGCAGTGCTCCGTCGCCCAGCCGGACCGCCCGGCCGGGCGAGGCGACCAGAACGTGCTCCTCGTCCCAGAGCGGGGTCGAGGCGAGCAGCCCGCCGCGGGGCCTGGCGGTGGTCACCGCGAGGTCGTGGTGCCCGGCCGCCAGGCCTTCGAGGACCTCCTCGGCGTTGCCCGTGAACGACGTCCGCAGCGCCAGCCCCTGCGGGACCAGGGCGGCCAGCGCGGGTACCACCCTGGCCGAGGTGAACTCCGGCGGTCCGGCGAGATGGAGGGTGCGCACGCCGGACTCCTCGTCCAGCCCCTCCTCGACGATCTCCACCAGCGCGTCCAGGTGGGGAGCGGCTCGGTGGGCCAGTTCGTCACCGATGGTCGTGGGGGTGACTCCGCGGGCCTGACGCAGGAACAGGGGCCGTCCCAGCTGCCGTTCCAGGGTCCTGATCTGGCTGGTCACCGCGGGTTGGGAGAGGCCGAGGAGCGCGGCAGCGCGGGTGAACGAGCCGGCCCGGTGCACCGTGACGAATGTGCGCAGCAGGGCCAGATCCATCGTCCAACTATAAATAAGTCGATAGGTTCCTGTCCCTTCCGTGATTGGACACTGACGCACAGTCAACTAGCCTTGTTCGAGCGGTTTCCGCTCCGGGGCACCGCATACGGCGCCGCGCGCGGAGTGTGCGTGGTGCCATGTGCCGCCGGACGGGGCGACCGCCTGCGGAAGAGGGACGGTCCGAACCACGAGGGGGGAGGCTCGGACCGTCCTTCACGCCCGCGGGACACTCCGGGTCCGCGGTCGGGGCCGGAACCGCGCCCGCCGCCCGGTCACGCGTCTCGCCCCGCCGCGGCGTCCAGCGCCCGGAGCACGTCCGCGACGAGGTCGTCCGTGTCCTCCACGCCCGCCGAGAAGCGGATGAATCCCTCCGCCACGGCGTCGCCGCCCCAGCGGCCCCTGCGCTCGGCGCTGGAGCGTACGCCGCCGAAGCTGGTGGCGTCGTCGACGAGCCGCGTCTGCGCGAGGAAGCGCTCGGCGTGGTCGCGACCGGGCAGTTCGAAGGAGACCACCGAGCCGAACCGGCGCATCTGCTTCGAGGCGACCGGGTGCGCGGGGTCCTCGGGCAGCCCGGGGTAGCGCAGTCCGGTGACCTCCGCCCGGCCGGCCAGCGCCCGTGCCAGGGCGAGTGCGTTCGCGCACTGGCGGTCGGACCGCAGCTGGAGGGTGGCCAGCGACCGATGGGCCAGCCAGGCCTCCATCGGGCCCGGGACGGCGCCCACGATCTTGCGCCACCGCCGGACCCGTGCGGCGAGTTCGGCGTCCCGGCACACCACGTACCCGAGCAGCAGGTCGCCGTGGCCCGTCAGGCCCTTGGTGGCGCTGGCGACCGCGAAGTCCGCTCCGAGTGCCAGCGGGCGCTGGCCGAGCGGGGTGGCGAGCGTGTTGTCCACGGCGACCAGGGCGCCGCCGGCGTGCGCGGCGTCCGCGAGCCGCCGTACGTCGCACACGTCGAGACCCGGGTTGGAGGGCGTCTCGATCCACAGCAGCTTCGCACCGTCCAGCGCGGAGAGCTGGGCGTCGCCCCCGGTGGGCGCGGTCCGCACCTCGACCCCGTACTCCTCGAGCCGCTCCCGCACCAGCGGCAGGGCCTGGTAGCCGTCGTCCGGGAGCACCACCACGTCGCCCGCGCCCACCTGGGACAGCAGGACGGCCGAGACGGCGGCCATGCCCGAGGCGAGGACGACGGTCTCGGCCCCGGTCTCCCCCGGTGCCTCCAGCTCACCGATGGCCTGCTCCAGCAGGGTCCAGGTGGGGTTGGAGTCGCGCCCGTAGGTGTACGGGCCCGTCGGCTCACCGGGCAGGTGGTAGTGGGCGGCGAAGGTCGGTCCGGGCAGGGCCGGCTCGTACTTCCGTGCCTTCGGAAGACCTGCCCGGACGGCCCTGGTTCCCTCACCCGTGCTCATACCGCTCTCTCCTCCAGCGCCTCGCGCACCGCGGCGAGCGGTCCCCCGCTCGCTGCCTCCACCATGACCGTGCACTCCTCGAAGCCGGTCGCGCGGGGATCGTCCCCGTCGCCCTCGTGCCGGCCTCCGGTGCCGGCGCTGTCCACGGCGACGGCACCGTCGCGTCCCGCACCCTCCACACGGGCCCGGAACACGGACCCCGCCGTCGGCGACCGGCAGATGCCGCCGGTGCTGACGAAACAGACGGACAAGGGCATCGCGCGTTCAGTCCCTGCTGTCCGGGAGCACCACGTTCAGCGCCCAGGACACGACGGAGATGATCAACCCGCCGAGCACGGCCGTCCAGAAGCCCTCCACATGGAAGTCCAGGTCGAGGACGCCGGCCAGCCACGAGGTCAGCAGCAGCATCAGCGCATTGACCACCAGCGTGATCAGGCCGAGTGTGAGGATGAAGAGGGGGAGCGTCAGCAGTTGGACTATGGGTTTCACGAGGAAGTTCACCAGGCCGAAGAGCAGTGCCACGATGATCAGGGTGACGGTCTTCTTCGCGGTGCTGTCGCCGGTGAGCGTGATGTCCTGGACCAGCCAGATCGCCACGGCGAGTGCCGCGGCGTTCGCGATCGTCTTGACGAGGAAATTCATCATGTGTCTGATCGTGGCAGACGCGATCGGACCTATGGCAGGGGCGGACGGACGATGAAGGCATTCCGGCTGGACGAGCTCGAGGCGGAGCGCGCCGCCAACGAGGGCGCGTATCTGCAGTTCCTGCGTGAGCGGAACATGTCGGTCGGGCTGTATGCGCTGGACGCGGGGGAGCTGGACCCGCAGGTGCCGCACCGGCAGGACGAGGTCTACCTCGTGGTCAGCGGCCGGGCCTCGATCACCGTCGGCACGGAGACGACCCAGGTGGGGCGGGGCAGCGTCGTCTACGTCCCCGCGGGAGTGGCCCACAGGTTCCACCACATCAGCGAGGATCTGCGGGTGCTCGTCGTGTTCTCCCCGCCGGAGGGCTGACCGGCCGGCTCCGGTTTCCCTAGGGGACGGCTCAGGGGCTTTCGGGGGACGCGGGCGCCCCGCGGACGGCGGTCTCGCCTCTAGCATCGAGGGTGGGACGACTCACAGAAGCGAGGTAGGACGATGGCGGTGCGCGAGATGTTGACGGGGATGCCGTGGTGGGTGAAGTGGATCGCCATCCCCCTGATCGCCCTTGTCGTCTTCGGAGGGATGATCGCCAGTGTCATCGGCTTCGTGGTCTGGCTCCTCTTCAAGGTCCTGCTCTTCGTGGCGATCGTGGGCGGGTTGCTCTACGTCGTGCGGAAGTTCATGAGTTCGTCGTCGAAGGGCGACTGGTAGCCGTACGGGCCCGGCGCCCCGCACACGTAGCGGCCGGCGCCGCGGGAAGGTGAACGGCAGACACGTACGCCCGTTAGCCCGCCCGGGGGAACGGCGCAGATGGTCCCCGCGGCCCGTCAGGGCTGCCATGAGAGTGGCAGTTCTCCGCCGTTCCCGGGGAATCCCCGGTCGACGGTCACCGTGCACGACGGTTCGTGCGAATTCCCGGACGGTTCTCCGGATTCGGTCTCAGGGGCAGTCCGGGTCCTCGGGAACACGGCGGGCGTACGGGGGCGGCCCCCGTACGCGGGCGGTCCGCCCGTCACCATGCCCGGGGGTGACTCATCGGCCACGGCACTGGCTGCCCGATCTGCGCCCACCACCACCTCGCCCGGCTCCCCGACCCTGATCGGCTCGGTGCGAAGGGCGCTGAGGCTCATGGAGGCCGTGGCCTCCCACACCGACGGAGCCCCGGCCAAGCAACTCGCCCGTGAGGCGGGCCTGCCCCTGCCCACCGCCTACCACCTGCTGCGGACCCTCGCGTACGAGGGCTATCTGCGCCGCGAGAACGGCGTGTTCGTCTTCGGCGAGGCAGCGGTGCGGCTGGCGATGGGAGGCGCGATGCAGAATCGTCGCACCAAGATCGAGGAGTCTCTGGCGCACTGGCGGGACTCCATCGGCGTACCGGTCCATTTCGCCCTCTACCGGGAGTTGGAGATCGAACTTGTCGCCGTGGCCGACACCCCGTACGCGCCTGCGGTGGACGAATGGGCCGACTTCCGGGAGACCGGTCATGCGCATGCTCTGGGTCAGTGCCTGCTGGGTCAGCTCGACGAACGGGCGCGCAAGGACCATCTCGCCCGGCATCCGGTGGACCGGATCACGCCCCACACGGTGCCCGATCGGGGAGGCCTGCTGGAACGGCTCGGGGCGATGGGGCAGATGCAGCCGGTCATCGAGCGGCAGGAATATGCCCTGGGAACGGTCTGTGCGGCCATTCCCGTCACCGTGGGATCCACCGCCGGCGCAATGGCGATCTCCCTTCCGCTGCACCAGGAAGGCCGTCTGGTCCCGGCGGTCGAACAACTACGCAGTGGAGTGGGCGCCATGCTCGGTTCGGTCGCCTTCTCTATCAGTATCTGAAAAACTACTCCTTGTGATCTACTGGTCACTTACAGCACGATGGCGGGTGGGCTCGGGGTGTATTCCCGGCCGTTCTCATGAGGTGCTTCATCCACTGCGGGGTTAACACGATGCGCGAGTCGGTTCAGGCAGAGGTTTTGATGAGCTTCCTGGTCTCCGAGGACCTCTCCTTCCGGATCCCGGTGGAACTCACGTATGAGACGAGAGACCCCTATGCGGTGCGGATGACGTTCCACCTGCCCGGTGACGCCCCCGTGACCTGGGCGTTCGGCCGGGAGTTGCTGCTGGACGGGATCAACGGCCCCAGCGGCGACGGCGATGTGCACATCGCCCCGACCGATCCCGAGGGACTGTCCGACGTCCATATCCGGCTCCAGGTCGGTGCCGACCGGGCGCTGTTCCGGGCCGGAGCCGCTCCCCTGGTGGCCTTCCTCGACCGTACCGACAAGCTGGTTCCGCTGGGGCAGGAGCGTACTCTCGGCGACTTCGAGGACAGCCTGGAAGCCGCACTGGGCCGCATCCTCGCCGAGGAGGCCGCGGGCTGACCGTCCGCCGCGCGCTGACCGTCCGCCGCGGTCGTGCGCGAGCCTACTTCGCACGCCGGCGGCGCCCCCTGCTGCGCATCGCTCCGGCGGCCACACCGGTCACCGTCCCGCCGGGCCGGTCGGCCGAGACGACCAGAGCGGCCAGCGCCGTCGTCACCGGAACCGAAGCCACCAGGCCGATCGACCCGATGAGCGTCCGGACGATCTCCTCCGCGACCAGCTCGCTGGTCGCCACCATGCCCACCCCGGACTGCGCGATCGAGAACAGCAGCAGCAGCGGCAACGCCGCCCCGGCATAGGCCAGTACGAGTGTGTTGACCACCGAGGCGATGTGGTCGCGGCCGATCCGGATGCCCGCCTTGTAGAGGTCGCGCGGCCCCATCGCCGGGTCCGCCTGGTGCAGTTCCCAGACCGCCGACGTCTGCGTCACCGTGACGTCGTCGAGCACGCCGAGCGAACCGATGATGACTCCCGCCAGCAGCAGACCGGACATGTCGATGCTCGGGTACAGACCGTGGATCAGACCGGTGTTGTCGTCGGTGTTGCCGGTCAGGGCGGCCCAGCCGATGAACACCGAGCCGAGCAGCCCGATCAGCAGCAGCGAGATCAGCGTCCCGAGGACCGCCACCGACGTACGGGCGTTCAGACCGTGGCACAGGTACAGCGCCATCAGCATGATCGCGCTGGCCCCGACCACGGCCACGATCAGCGGATTCGAGCCCTGCAGGATGGCGGGGAGGATGAACAGGGTCAGCACGGCGAAACTCAGGCACAGGGCGATCAGCGCCATCACTCCGCGCAACCGCCCGACCAGCACGACCACGAGTGCGAAGATCCCGGCGAGCAGCATCATCGGGAAGTCCCGGTCGACATCGCTCACCGAGTACTGGAGGTCGCGTGGCGCGTCGGGTGCGTACGCCACCACCACGCCCTGGCCCTCCGCCAGCTGGCGGGAGGCGTCCGGCTGGACGATCTCGACGAACGTACGGCCCCTGTCCTTTCCGGACGTGACCTCCACGGTCGCCTTCTTGCACTTTCCCTGCTGGGAGTTGACCGCCTCGCGCCCCTCGGGGGTCGAGGTGTCACCCGTCGGAGGCACCTGCCCGGCGTTCACCTCGGAGCAGTCGACCTCCTGCACCCGCACCACCCGGGCCTGTTCGGTCTGCCGGTCGAATCCGACGCCCGTGCGCTCGTGATCCGGTGCACCGCCCGGCCAGAGGGCGACAAGGCCGACCACCACCGCGGTCGCGAACGGGATCAGGACCGCGGCGATGACCCGCCTCAGATGCCGTGAGACGGGGGCGGCGGGCCCATGGGCGTGAGTGTGGGCATGAGCATGGTCGTGGGTACGGCTGCGGGAGTGCGGCGGACCGCCCTCGCGGGCGTCAGGGTCCGGCGTCTGCTGGGAGGAAGTCACACACAGATCATCGCAACAACGGACAGGGGCCCACTGTTCAGCACGCCCGGCAGGGCGCTAGCGTGGTGTCACCTTTGCACACGCGGGAGCTCGGAGCACCGGGCTGAGAGGGCGCTGACCGCCGTACGACCGTACGGGACAGCTGCGCCGACCGCCGAACCTGTTACCGGGTAATGCCGGCGTAGGGAGTAGGTCTCATGACCACATCGGACACGCGCACGCCTGCCTCCGGATCGTCCGGGGCGGGGAAGTCCACCGGCTGGCACAAGGGATACGTCGAGGGCTCGCGCCCCGACATCCGGGTGCCGGTCCGCAGGGTGCACCTCACCAACGGCCGGGACGTGACGCTGTACGACACGTCCGGCCCGTACACCGATCCGCACGCCGAGACGGATGTGCGCCGCGGACTGCCTCCGCTGCGCGAGAACTGGATCATCGGACGGGGCGACACCGAGGAGTACTCCGGCCGTCCGGTACGCCCCGAGGACGACGGGATCAGGCACACCTCCCCGCGCGGCGGTCTGCGCAACCTCGACGCGGTCTTCCCGGGCCGCCCGCGCCAGCCCCGCCGGGGACGCGGCGGGCAGGCCGTGACGCAGCTCGCCTACGCCCGGCGCGGCGAGGTCACTCCGGAGATGGAGTTCGCGGCGATCAGGGAGAACGTCTCCCCCGAGGTCGTCCGCGAGGAGATCGCCGCGGGCCGGGCCGTCCTGCCCGCCAACGTCAACCACCCCGAGACCGAGCCGATGATCATCGGCAAGCGGTTCCTGGTGAAGGTCAACGCCAACATCGGCAACTCCGCCGTGACCTCCTCGATCGAGGAGGAGGTGGAGAAGATGACCTGGGCGACCCGATGGGGCGCGGACACGGTCATGGACCTCTCCACCGGCCGCAACATCCACACCACGCGCGAGTGGGTGCTGCGCAACTCCCCCGTGCCGATCGGCACCGTCCCGCTCTACCAGGCGCTCGAGAAGGTCGACGGCCGGGCCGAGGAGCTGACCTGGGAGATCTACAAGGACACCGTGATCGAGCAGGCGGAGCAGGGCGTCGACTACATGACGGTCCACGCCGGCGTGCTGCTGCGGTATGTGCCGCTCACCGCCCGCCGCAAGACCGGCATCGTCTCCCGCGGCGGCTCGATCATGGCCGCCTGGTGCCTCGCGCACCACAAGGAGTCGTTCCTGTACGAGAACTTCGAGGAACTCTGCGAGATCCTCGCGGCGTACGACGTCACCTACTCGCTCGGTGACGGGCTGCGGCCCGGCTCCATCGCCGACGCCAACGACGAGGCGCAGTTCGCGGAGTTGAGAACGCTCGGCGAACTCAACGCGATCGCCAGACGGCACCGTGTGCAGACCATGATCGAGGGCCCGGGGCACGTCCCGATGCACAAGATCAAGGAGAACATCGACCTTCAGCAGGAGATCTGCGAGGAGGCCCCGTTCTACACGCTCGGACCCCTGACGACCGATGTGGCGCCCGCCTACGACCACATCACCTCCGGCATCGGCGCGGCGATGATCGCCTGGTGGGGCACGGCCATGCTCTGCTACGTCACGCCCAAGGAGCACCTGGGCCTGCCGAACCGGGACGACGTCAAGACGGGTGTCGTCACGTACAAGATCGCGGCCCATGCCGCCGACCTCGCCAAGGGGCACCCCGGCGCTCAGGAGTGGGACGACGCGCTCTCGGACGCGCGCTTCGAGTTCCGCTGGGAGGACCAGTTCAACCTCGCTCTGGACCCCGACACGGCACGGGAGTTCCACGACGAGACGCTGCCGGCGGAGCCGGCGAAGACCGCGCACTTCTGCTCCATGTGCGGTCCGAAGTTCTGCTCCATGAAGATCAGTAGAAGTATCACGGAGCAGTTCGGCGGGGACGAGCCGGCGGCCTCGGACCAGGAGATCGCCGAGGGCATGCTCCAGAAGTCCAGGGAGTTCGCCGCCTCGGGCAGCCGGGTGTACCTCCCGATGGCGGACTGACCGGTCGGCGGAAGCGGCCCGTGATCCCGTGCGGTGGTGGACCGCTTCCGTCGCCGCGGCGCACCCGGGCGGTGAGACGGGCAGGGGTAGGGCCGGCCCGGCCGCCCCTTCGCCCGTGCACGGCACCGGAAGCGGGCCGTGATCGCGTGACGGGTCGCGGCCCGGCGGGCGCATGCCCGAACACGCCGGGCCGGAGGACGGACCGGCCCGGGGCGACCGTCTGCGGAGCTTCGGTGATCACGGTTGTGCCACGGGTTGATTGCCGTTCCGGCGAGGCCGCGAATTCCCTTGACCCTGCGGAGGCCCACGGATTGGTTTCGGCCGCTTGGCTGAAACTATATGTGTCCCTGACAAGGGGCCCGGGGAGGGAACCGCAGTGAACTGGTACCTGGCGGCACTCAAGAACTACGCGGGTTTCGGGGGGCGTGCGCGGCGCACGGAGTACTGGATGTTCACCCTGGTGAACTTCCTCGCCATCGCCGTTCTGGTGGGCATCGGCATGGCCGTCGAGACGATGGTCCCGTACTACCTCTACTGGATCGCGACCCTCGTCCCGGCTCTCGCCGTCACGGTCCGCCGGCTGCACGACACCGGGCGGCCGGCCTGGTGGCTGCTGATCGCCCTGGTGCCGTTCGTCGGAGGGATCGTGCTCCTGGTCTTCCTGGCCACGCAGGGCGAGGCGGCGCCGAACAAGTACGGTGCGAACCCCAAGTCCGCCCCGCTCGCTGCCTGAGGGCACGGCCGCCACGGCACACGGCGAAGGCGGGGGCAGCAGCCCGAGGCTGCCCCCGCCTTCGCCGTTTCCGCGGCCAGACAGGCCCGCGGAGGGGGCGCGGATCCTCCGTGGGGCTACTCGGGCCGGTTCTCCGGCGGCCCGAAGTCCGGGCTGGTGAAGTCGGGGCTGGTGAACGTCGGGCGGGACCGGGTCGAGCCGCCGTCGCCCGGGCTCGAGAAGTCGGGTCCGCTGTAGCCGACCTTGGGGATGCGGTTCACCCGCCGGGGCGGGGCGGGGGAGGCGGGATCGGCGCTGGGGTCCGCGAGGGCGGCACGCAGGAACGGCAGGACGCCGCGTTCGAGGAGGGCATGCCGCCAGGCTTCCCTGGCGCGCGCCACCTCGTCGGGCGGTTCGCCGGTCGCGCCCTCGGCGGGTACCTGGGTCGCCTCGTTCCGGAGCGCGGTGACGAGCAGGCCGATCGCGGCGGCGAGGAGTCCGGCAGCCGTCAGCGCGCCGAAGAACCAGCCGGCCGTCAGCAAGGTGTCGGCGAAGGCGGCATCGGGGCTGACGGCCTTCAGGACGTAGCCGACGAACAGGAGGATCAGCGCGGCGGTGCCGGCGAGGACCGGTGCCAGGACGGCGAGCACGGCGGCGAATCCCGCACCCGTCTGCGAGGGTTCGCCGACCGCGGGGCCGAGGACTCCACCGGACGCTCCCGCCGATGTGCGTGCTTCCTGGCGCGCCTTCACATAGTGGCCGTACTCCGCCGCGGCGGCGCCGGTGATGAGAGCGGTGGCGTTCAGCGCCATCGTGCGCAGCTGTTCTGCGTTGAGCCGCCGGCCCGGGCCGTCGAGGTCCGGACGGCCGTGCGCTGTGCGCAGCGCGTCGTCGAGGACCCGCTCGTATTCGGCGCGGTCCTCGGCCAGCAGGTGCGGAGCGCTGTTCATGTGTGTCCCCCGATGCTCCGTAGGGCCGGTTTGCCCGTGGGAATGGGGCAGCTGGGCGGAAACGGAGGAGAGCCTGCCACGGATACGCCGATGGTAGAGCGGTTACGCCGCGGCGTGACAGGGGGTTTCCGGAAATCGGCCGTGAGTATGGCCTCAAGCTTCCAGTGGCAGTTGGGCGACCAGCAGTCTTCCGGCCATGGTCACTCCGCCGTCCATGGCGACGGCCAGCCCGTCCGCGTACACATGCGGGCCCTCCACCAGCGGCTCCGAGTTCTCCTCACCGTCTGCGTCCTCGGCGCCGACCTCGCCGAGCAGGTAGGGGATGGGGCTGTGGCCGTGGACGACCCGGCCCCCACCGTAGGTGGCGAGCAGTTCCCTCACGGCCTGGGGGCCGTTGTCGTCGCGGAAGGCGAAGCGCTTGGTGAACTTGCGGAAGAGGTCCCAGCACTCGTCGGCGTCGTTGCGGTTGATGATCTCGTGGACGGTGTCGTTGACGTCCTCGATCGTGGTGCCGTAGTCGAGGTAGGCGGTCGTGTCGGAGTGCATCAGCAGATGCCCGTCCTCCTCCACCACCGCGTCAAGCCGGGACATCCACTGCAGATGGACGTCCTGGAGGCGGTCCATGTCGTTCTTCTGGCCTCCGTTGAGGAGCCACGCGGCCTGGAAGGTGGCGGTGCCGGCTCCCGAGTTGACGGGGGTGTCCCCGAAGCGCCTGGCGCCGATGATCAGCAGCTCGTGATTGCCCATCAGGGCCTTGCAGTAGCCGCCGGCCGCCGCGGCCTCGGCCGAGAGCCGCATGACGAGGTCGATGACGCCGATGCCGTCCGGGCCGCGGTCGGTGAAGTCGCCCAGGAACCACAGCCGGGTGTTGCCCGCCGACCAGTGGCCTTCGGAGTCGATGAGACCCTGGGCGGCGAGCGCGGCGACGAGTTCGTCCAGGTAGCCATGGACGTCCCCCACCACGTACAGCGGGCCGAGGCCCTCCGGGGCGGGCTGCTGTGCGGGGGCGGCGGCCACCAGGACGGTGTCGCCGCGGTTGACCACCGGCAGGTCGCGCTGGGTGGGGGTGTAGCCCTCGGGCGGTTCGTCGTCCGGGACGGCGTCGCCGGGGTGCACCCGCGGGGCCTGCGGGGCCTGCGGAACGGAGTCCCCGGTCCGGTCCGGGGCCGTCCCGGGGCCGCCGTCTGCCGCCTCGGCTGCCGGGGCCGGCCGGCCCGGGTCGTCCGCCTGGCCCGGGTCGTCCCCCCGGTCCGGGTCGTCCGCCTGGTCGGTGGCGTCCGCTCGGTCGGGGTCGTCCGAGCGGTCCGCGGGAGCCGGCTGCGGGGCGGACTCGCCGGGGAGGCGGGAAACCGGCTGGGGCACTGAGTCCTCCGGGTGCGCGAGCACGTACTCCTCGGAGCAGGGCTGCGACTGCACCGGAACCTGTGCGTACGGCGGGACACGGAAGTCGCGCAATGTCGCTGTACGCACCACGGGTCCCTGACCGGCCCCCTGAGTCATCGACCCCTCCACCACCGTCGCGCCGCCCTCACCGCCGGACCGGCCTGGTCGGGGACGGTCCTCGGTGTCGTGCGCCCATCATAGGAATGCGGATCGTGCTCTGTGACGCACCAGGGGTGCTGAATCCGGGTATTGCGGCGGTTCACCGGTCGTTTCGCCCTGATTGCACTGGTCTACCTGATCGCGCTGGTCTACGGGACGGCCCTCAGTCCTGGGAAGGGGACCGCGGGGCGCTCACCGTGGTGCGGGGAGAGCGCCGCTGCGACGACGTCCGGACGATGAGTTCGGTCGGTATCACCTGCTCGACCGGGCGTCCGCCGTCCACTCCCTCGATGGCGTCGATCAGCAGCTGGACCACGGCCGTGCCGATGCGACGCGGCTTGAGCGAGAGCGTGGTGATCGACGGGTCCGTGTTCGCGTACACGGTGGACTCGCTGCAGCAGACCAGCAGCAGGTCGTCGGGTACGCGCAGCCCGTAACGGCGCGCCGCGGCCAGCAGGTCCGTGCCGTTGGGGTCGAAGAGCCCGTACACCGCGTCGGGCCGGTCCGGGCGGGCGAGCAGCCGGTCGGCGGCGACCGCGCCGGCGCACGGGTCGTGGGCGGGGTACGCCTCGTAGACCGGATCCTGGCCGACGCGTTCGCACCAGCTGAGATAGGCGGTGGTGGAGAGCCGTGTGTAGGTGTCCGTGGTGGTGCCGGTGAGCAGGCCGATCCGGCGCGCGCCGCCGGCCGCCAGATGGTCGAGCAGCTCGAGCACGGCGGCCTCGTGGTCGTTGTCGACCCAGGCGGTGACGGGGAGGGTGCCCGCGGGACGGCCGTCGGAGACGACGGGCAGGCCCTGGCGGACGAGTTCTGTGACCACGGGGTCGTGGTCCGACGGGTCGATCACCACGGTGCCGTCGAGGGCGACATTGGACCAGACGTCGTGGCGCGAGGTGGCCGGGAGGATGACCAGCGCGTATCCGCGGGCGAGCGCGGCGGAGGTGGCGGCCCGGGCCATCTCAGCGAAGTACGCGAACTCCGTGAAGGTGAACGGCTCGTCCCCGTATGTCGTCACCGTGAGGCCGATGAGTCCGGACTTGCCGGTACGGAGCGTGCGGGCCGCTGCCGAGGGGCGGTAGCCCAGCCGGTCGGCGACCTCGCGGACATGGCGGCGGGTGGCGTCCGGGAGCCGGCCCTTTCCGTTCAGCGCGTCCGAGACGGTCGTGATGGAGACACCGGCCGCGGCCGCTACGTCCCGGATGCCGGCCCGGCTCTGCCGACTGCCCCGGCGTGATGTCTCCGTCCGGCTCACCTGGTGCTTCCCTGCTGCTGTCATGGCAGGCCGATAGTAGGGCGAGGCGGGCCGGTGGAGCCGGTCGCCTATGCAGGCACCGACAGGCACGTTTCTGCATGGCCATTAGTTGTTAATTGCCTTGGAATGCAAGGCGGTTGGGGTCGGTGGTGCTGGTCTTGGGGCTGTCGACCGGTGAGGACCTGCCAAATGGCTCAGGTATCGAAGCGGTCTCAACTCACTACTACGAGGGATGCGCGCCACGGAGTGAGCCACCGGCGCGCGGTGATCCGATATGCGCCCTCCATCACCTCGCCGCTAGTGCCCGGCGCTCCCGGTGAGCCCCGCGGTCCTGCCGGTCGCGCCCGGCCCGGACCCGGCCCCCGGCCGCGGCTCCCGTTCCCTCTCCCATTCGCAGGAGAGGGGAATCCTCATAGGGTGAGCAGCATTGGCAAGCCCCTGTGCACGACGGTCGAGGAGGACCCGCGGTGAGTGAGACGAGCCCCAAGCTGCGCGCCGAGCTGGACGGCATTCCCACCTACAAGCCCGGCAAGCCCGCCGCTGCCGGCGGACCGGTGGCGTTCAAGCTCTCCTCCAACGAGAACCCCTATCCGCCGCTGCCCGGGGTGATGGAGACCGTCGCCGCCGCCGCGGGCGACTTCAACCGGTACCCGGACATGGCCTGCACCGGACTGATGAACGAACTCGCCGACCGCTTCGCGGTGCCGGTGACGCACCTGGCGACCGGTACCGGCTCGGTGGGGGTCGCCCAGCAGCTGCTGCAGATCACGTCGGGCCCCGGTGACGAGGTCATCTACCCCTGGCGGTCCTTCGAGGCGTACCCGATCATCACCCGGATCAGCGGTGCCACCTCGGTTCCCGTGGCGCTGACCGCCGAGGACGTGCACGACCTCGACGCGATGGCGGACGCCGTCACCGACCGCACCCGGTTGGTCTTCGTCTGCAACCCGAACAACCCCACCGGCACGGTTGTGCGCCGGGAGGAGCTGGAACGGTTCCTCGACCGGGTCCCCTCCGATGTGCTGGTGGTACTGGACGAGGCGTACCGCGAGTTCATCCGCGACCCCGAGGTACCGGACGGCCTGGAGATCTACCGCTCCCGCCCGAACGTCGCGGTGCTGCGCACCTTCTCCAAGGCCTACGGCCTCGCCGGACTGAGGGTCGGCTTCGCCGTCGCCCACGAGCCCGTGGCGGCCGCGCTGCGCAAGACGGCCGTTCCGTTCGGTGTCAGCCAGGTCGCCCAGGACGCGGCGGTGGCCTCGCTGCGGGCGGAGGACGAACTGCTCGGCAGGGTCGGCTCGCTGGTCGCGGAACGGACACGGGTGTACGAGGGCCTGCGGAAGCAGGGCTGGACGGTGCCGCCGACCCAGGCGAACTTCGTCTGGCTGCGGCTGGGGGAGCGGGCGGCCGAGTTCGCCGCTGCCTGCGAGGCGGCCGGCGTGGTGGTGCGGCCGTTCCCGGGCGAAGGGGTGCGGGTCACCATCGGCGAGCACGAGGCGAACGACATCTTCCTGCACGCGGCCGAGGCGTTTCGCCAGGGCATGTAGGCGGGTCCGGCGCGGAGGCGGCGGCCGACGGTCCCCGGGACCGTCGGCCGCCGCCGGGCGCTCCGCTCGGACCGGGACCGGGAACGGGGCGCACGGCCGCAGCGCGGTCCGCACGCGTGGGTGGCCGTCGACGCGGCCCGGCCCGGCGCCCGGCCGGCACCCGGTCGACCCGACCCCGGTGTTCGACCTGCCGGGGGACGACGCACGGACCCGCCGGCCGGTGCCCGGCGCTGAGGGAGCCGAGGGAGCCGGGAGCCGAGGGAGCTGGGAGCCGAGGGAGCCGGGAGCCGAGGGAGCTGGGAGCCGAGGGAGCCGGCGCAGGTGCCGCAGGGGTGGGCGAGGGCACCACTGTCCGTCCGGAAAACGACGGTGCCCGATTCGGCCACCCGCAGGGCGCCCGGTGAGAGCCGGTGGGCCGGGTTCGGGGGGCCGGACGCCGACCCGGAGGGGGACGGTGGAGCAGCAGCCCCTTCGCCCGGAGCTGCGGGGTGGAAGCGAGCGGCAGTGCCTCCGCGGACCTGCCTCGTGGCTGGAAGTGCGGACGAACGCCCAGGTCAGCCGCCGTGTGGTCGGCAGGATTCGGGACCTCGGGCCGTGGATCCCCCCGCGTGCCGAGAGCCCTCGGGAAGGCGGCCATGCGGGTGAAGGGGCATGCTGACTGGTCGGTAACTTCTTGGGGTACCCCCGCCTGCATGTTCGGATTTCGCATGGCTCATAATTGCTTGTGAATGTGAACGCGTTCACAAGCGTGTCCGGAAGTTCGGCTATGTCGCGGTTCGAAAGGGCCGTACCGCCGTGCCGTGCACGACGAGAGCGCCGATGTGACCCAAGGCGATGTAAGGAGAGACGACGTGGACCTCGCCCTGGCGCCAGAGACACTGGCCCGCTGGCAGTTCGGCATCACCACCGTCTACCACTTCCTCTTCGTTCCCCTGACGATCTCCCTGGCGGCGCTGACGGCGGGTCTGCAGACGGCGTGGGTGCGCACGGGCAGGGAGAAGTACCTCAGGGCGACCAAGTTCTGGGGGAAGCTCTTCCTGATCAACATCGCCATGGGCGTCGTCACCGGCATCGTCCAGGAGTTCCAGTTCGGCATGAACTGGTCCGACTACTCGCGCTTCGTCGGTGATGTCTTCGGCGCCCCGCTCGCCTTCGAGGCGCTGATCGCGTTCTTCTTCGAGTCCACCTTCATCGGGCTGTGGATCTTCGGCTGGGACAAGCTCCCCAAGAAGATCCACCTCGCCTGTATATGGATGGTCTCCATCGGCACCATCCTCTCCGCGTACTTCATCCTGGCGGCCAACTCCTGGATGCAGCACCCCGTGGGGTACCGGATCAACCCGGAGAACGGACGCGCGGAACTCACCGACTTCTGGCTTGTGCTGACCCAGAACACCGCCCTCACCCAGGTCTTCCACACGCTCTCCGGCGCCTTCCTCACCGGCGGTGCCTTCATGGTCGGCATCGCCGCCTTCCACCTGATGCGCAGGAAGCACGTCCAGGTGATGAAGAGCTCGCTGCGGCTCGGACTCGTGACGGTCGCCGTCGCGGGCCTGCTGACGGCGGTCAGCGGCGATCTGCTCGGCAAGGTCATGTTCAAGCAGCAGCCGATGAAGATGGCCGCGGCCGAGGCGCTCTGGGACGGCGAGAGCCCGGCGCCCTTCTCCGTGTTCGCCTACGGCGACGTGGACAAGGGCCACAACAAGGTCGCCATCGAGATCCCCGGCCTGCTGTCGTTCCTGGCGAACGACGACTTCACGTCCTACGTGCCCGGCATCAACGACACCAACAGGGCGGAGCAGGAGAAGTACGGCCCCGGCGACTACCGGCCCAACATCCCGGTCACCTACTGGGGCTTCCGCTGGATGATCGGCTTCGGTATGACGTCGTTCGCCGTCGGTCTGGCCGGGCTCTGGCTGACCCGGAAGAAGTTCATGCTGCCGCCGTCGTCGAGGGCCGGCGAGGACGACGTGCCCCATGTGGTGCTGTTCCGGAAGCCGCTCGGGCCGAGGCTCACCCGGCTGTACTGGCTCGCGGCCCTCTGGACGCTCGGCTTCCCCCTGATCGCCAACTCCTGGGGATGGATCTTCACGGAGATGGGGCGGCAGCCCTGGGTCGTGTACGGCGTGCTGCGGACCCGGGACGCCGTCTCCCCCGGCGTCACCCAGGCCGAGGTGCTGACGTCGATGATCGTCTTCACGCTCATCTACGCGATCCTCGCCGTCATCGAGGTCAAGCTGCTGGTCAAGTACGTCAAGGCCGGACCCCCCGAGCTCACCGAAGCCGACCTCAATCCGCCCACCAGGATCGGCGGCGACGACCGCGACGCCGACCGGCCGATGGCCTTCTCCTACTGAGACCGATGACTGGGATCTGAGGCATGGAACTCCACGACGTCTGGTTCGTACTCATCGCCGTCCTGTGGACCGGCTACTTCTTCCTCGAGGGCTTCGACTTCGGGGTGGGTGTCCTGACGAAGCTGCTCGCCCGCGACCGGGCCGAGAAGCGCGTCCTCATCAATACGATCGGCCCGGTCTGGGACGGCAACGAGGTGTGGCTGCTGACGGCGGGCGGTGCGACGTTCGCCGCCTTCCCGGAGTGGTACGCCACCCTCTTCTCGGGCTTCTACCTGCCGCTGCTGCTCATCCTGGTCTGCCTGATCGTCCGCGGTGTCGCGTTCGAGTACCGGGCCAAGCGGCCGGAGGAGCGCTGGCAGCGCAACTGGGAGGAGGCCGTCTTCTGGACTTCGCTCATCCCGGCGTTCCTGTGGGGCGTGGCCTTCGGGAACATCGTGCGCGGCGTGAAGATCGACCAGGAGATGGAGTACGTCGGCACGCTCGGGGACCTGCTGAACCCGTACGCGATCCTGGGCGGCCTGGTGACCCTGGCGCTCTTCACCTTCCACGGGACGGTGTTCACGGCGCTGAAGACGGTGGGGGACATCAGGGAGCGCGCCAGGAGGCTCGCCAGGAACCTCGGAGTGGTCACGGCCGTGCTGGCACTCGGCTTTCTGGGCTGGACGCAGGCGGAGAAGGGCGACGGCACCAGCCTGGTCGCCGCGACCGTCGCGGTGCTGGCGCTGGTCGCCGCGCTCGGAGCGAACCGGGCCGGGCGCGAGGGCTGGGCCTTCGCCCTGTCGGGCGTCACCATCGTGGCCGCGGTGGCGATGCTGTTCCTGACCCTCTTCCCGAACGTGATGCCGTCGTCGCTCGACGAGGCGTGGAGTCTGACGGTCACCAACGCGTCGTCGAGCCCCTACACCCTGAAGATCATGACCTGGTGCGCCGGGATCGCGACACCCATGGTGCTGCTGTATCAGGGCTGGACCTACTGGGTGTTCCGGAAGCGGATCGGCACACAGCACATCGCCGATCCGCACTGAGGCCGGAACTCCAACGGGACCACCCGGTCCCTCGACCAAGGGATGTTTCACGTGAAACCCGTCGACCCGCGGCTGCTCCGGTACGCCCGGGCCACCCGCCTCTTCCTGGCGGCCGTGGTGGCGCTCGGCCTCGCGGGGGCGGCGCTGGTCGTCGCCCAGGCGATGCTCATCGCCGACGTGGTGGTCGGCGCCTTCCAGCGCGGGCTGGACACCGACGGGCTGTGGACGCCGCTGGTGCTGCTGGCCGTCGTCGCCGCCGGGCGCGGGCTGGTGACCTGGCTCACCGAACTGGCCGCCCACCGGGCGAGTGCGGCGGTCAAGTCGGAGCTGCGCCGGCGTGTGCTGGAGCGGGCCGCGGAGCTGGGGCCGGGGTGGCTGAGCGGGCAGCGGAGCGGTTCCCTTGCCGCGCTCGCCACCCGGGGGGTGGACGCGCTCGACGACTACTTCGCCCGCTATCTGCCGCAGTTGGGACTGGCGGTGGTCGTCCCGGTCGCGGTGCTGGCCCGGATCGTCACCGAGGACTGGGTGTCGGCGGCGGTGATCGTGGTCACCCTGCCGCTGATCCCGATCTTCATGGTGCTGATCGGCTGGGCCACGGAAGCCCGGATGAACCGTCAGTGGACCCTGTTGTCGCGGCTGTCCGGGCACTTTCTGGACGTGGTCGCTGGGCTGCCCACGCTGAAGGTGTTCGGGCGGGCGAAGGCCCAGGCCGAGGCGATCCGCAAGATCACCTCGGAGTACCGGCGGGCGACGCTGAGGACCCTGAGGATCGCCTTCCTGTCCTCCTTCGCCCTGGAGTTGCTGTCGACGCTCTCCGTGGCGCTGGTGGCGGTCGGCATCGGCATGCGGCTTGTGCACGGCGATCTGGATCTCCACACCGGGCTCGTCGTGCTGATCCTCGCCCCCGAGGCCTATCTGCCGTTGCGGCAGGTCGGAGCGCAGTACCACGCCGCGGCGGAGGGGCTGGCGGCGGCGGAGGAGATCTTCCGGGTGCTGGAGACCCCGGCCCGGGCCGACGGCACGACGCCGGCGCCCGGCGCCCGGGGAGTGCGGCTGGAACTGGACTCCGTGACGGTACGGCACCGGGGCCGTGCCGTGCCCTCGCTGGACGCCGCGTCGCTGACGGTGGAGCACGGTGAGACCGTCGCACTGGTGGGCCCGAGCGGCGTCGGAAAGTCGACGCTGCTCGATGCCGTACTGGGCTTCGCCGCACCGGACGAAGGCACGGTCCGGGTGGGTGCCCCGGGGGAGAGCCCGGTGGACCTGGCCTCCGTGGACCGGGCGGCCTGGCACCGCCAGATCGCCTGGGTGCCGCAGCGGCCCTACATCTTCGCGGGGACGATCGCGGAGAACGTGCGGCTCGCACGGCAGGACGCGGATGACGCTGAGGTCCTGGCGGCGCTCCGGGAGGCCGGCGCGGCGGACTTCACGGCCGCGCTGCCGCAGGGGGTGGAGACGGTCCTCGGTGAGGACGGGGCGGGGCTGTCCGCCGGTCAGCGCCAGCGGATCGCGCTCGCCCGGGCCTTCCTCGCCGACCGGCCGCTGCTGCTGCTCGACGAGCCCACCGCGGCGCTGGACGGGGAGACCGAAGCCGGCATCGTGGACGCGGTGCGGAGGCTGGCCCGCGGCAGGACGGTGCTGCTCGTCGTCCACCGGCCCGCGCTGCTGACCGTGGCCGACCGCGTGGTCGAACTGGGCCCGGTCCGGCAGGCTCCCCCCGGTGGGGAGAAGCCCGGGCCCCGCGCCCCCGCCCGGATTCCCCGGCCTCCGGCCTCGCCCGACCGCCTCCGCCGGGCTCCGGCCTCGCCCGACCGCCTCCGCCGGGCTCCGGTCGACATCGCGTCCGCCGAGCCCCCGGGCGGCCCGGAACTCCCCGCCACCTACGCCGCCACCGACGCCGCCCTCGACTCCGTACACCGGACCGCCGCCGCTGCGTCCGACCGGAAGGGCGCCAGGGTGCTCGCGCGGGTGCGGAAGGCGTCCGGGGCGCACCGCGGCCGCCTCCGCCGGGCTCCGGTCGACATCGCGTCCGCCGAGCCCCCGGGCGGCCCGGAACTCCCCGCCACCTACGCCGCCACCGACGCCGCCCTCGACTCCGTGCACCGGACCGCCGCCGCTGCGTCCGACCGGAAGGGCGCCAGGGTGCTCGCGCGGGTGCGGAAGGCGTCCGGGGCGCACCGCGGCCGCCTGGCGACGGCGCTGCTGCTCGGGAGCCTGGCCCTGGGGTCCGCCGTGGGCCTCCTGGCGGTGTCGGGATGGCTGATCTCCCGGGCGTCCGAGCAGCCGCCCGTGCTCCATCTGATGGTTGCCGTCACGGCGACGCGGGCTTTCGGGATCGGACGCGCGGTCTTCCGCTACACCGAGCGGCTCGTCTCGCACGACGCCGTGCTGAGGATGCTGGCCGAGCTGAGAGTCGGCGTGTACCGCCGGCTGGAGCGGATCGCGCCCGCCGGGCTGAGCCGCACCCGCCGGGGTGATCTGCTGTCCCGGCTCGTCGCGGACGTGGACGCCCTCCAGGACTACTGGCTGCGCTGGCTGCTGCCGGCCGGCGCGGCTCTCGTCGTCGGGGCGGCCTCCGTCGGTTTCACCGCGTGGCTGCTTCCCGAGGCGGGCGCCGTGCTGGCCGTGGGACTGCTCACCGCCGGGGTGGCCGTACCCGTGCTGAGCGGGGCCGTCGCACGGCGGTCCGAGCGGCGGCTCGCCCCGGCTCGGGGGGCGCTCACCACCCAGGTCGTCGACCTGCTCAGGGGCACCGCGGAACTGACCGTCACCGGGGCGCTCGCCCGGCGGGCGGCGGCAGTGCGGGAGGCAGACCGCACCCTGACGCGGATCGCCGGGCGCACCGCCACCGCCACCGCGCTCGGCGGTGGGCTGTCGGCCGTGGCCTGCGGCCTCACCGTCGCCTTCGCGGCGTACGCGGGCGTCGCCGCCGTGCACTCGGGCCGGATCGAAGGAGTCGAACTCGCCGTCGTCGTCCTCGCACCGCTCGCCGCCTTCGAGGCCGTCGTGGGGCTGCCCTCGGCGGTGCAGTACCGGCAGCGGGCAAGGCGCAGTGCCCAGCGGGTCTTCGAGGTGCTCGACACCCCGGTGCCGGTAGGCGAGCCCCCGCGGCCCGCCCCCGCGCCCGCCTCCACCTTCCCCCTGGAGGTCCGGGGGCTCACGGTCCGCCATGCCGGCGGGGGCCGGGACGCCCTCTCCGGGTTCGACCTGACGCTCACGGCCGGCAGGCGCGTCGCCGTCGTCGGCGCCTCGGGCTCCGGCAAGACCACGCTCGCCCAGGCCCTGCTGCGCTTCGTGGACGCCCGGGCCGGGACGTACACCATCGGCGGGACGGACGCGACCTCGCTCGACGGGGACACGGTCCGCCGCCGCGTCGGACTCTGCGCCCAGGACGCCCATCTCTTCGACAGCTCGATCAGGGAGAACCTGCGCCTGGCCCGGACCGATGCCTCCGAGGAGGAACTGCGCGCGGCCCTGGCCTCCGCCCGGCTGCTGGAGTGGGCCGACAGTCTCCCCGACGGGCTCGACACCCTCGTCGGTGAGCACGGTGCCCGGCTCTCCGGCGGTCAGCGCCAGCGTCTGGCCCTGGCCCGCGCGCTGCTCGCCGACTTCCCGGTGCTGCTGCTCGACGAGCCGGCCGAGCATCTGGACCTCGCCACGGCCGACGCGCTGACAGCGGACCTGCTGGCCGCGACCGAGGGCCGTACGACGGTTCTGATCACCCATCGGCTCCGGGGTCTCCACGAGGTCGACGAGGTGCTCGTGCTGGACGGGGGCCGCACCGTGCAGCGCGGGCCCTTCGCGGAGCTTGCGGTGGCGGAGGGCCCGCTGCGCCTCATGCTGGAGCGGGAGCGTGCCGCCGACCTCCTCGGAGAGCGGCGCGGGGAGCCCGCCCTCCGCACCGGGTAGGACCAAGCGCCTGGGGCGCGGCGCGGCGCCCGGGCAGCCGGAGTCCCGGGGGCCGGTGCCGGCAGACACCGTGGAGCCCGCGGACCCGCCGGAGCCGCGCCGGCCGCGCCGGCCGCGCCACCGGCTCCGGCACGGCACTGCACGGCGGAGGGCGAGCCGGCGGAGCTGTGGCCCGGTGGTCGTCCGACATCCCGTCAGAAGCCGGCGGCGCATGCCGAGCAGGGCCGAGGCGGTGCTTGCCGGCAGGTTGCACGAGATGTGCGGGGCATTGCGCCGACTGGGCCGGATGGCCGAATGAAACATGCTAAATGTGGCAAAGCACCCATGGCGGATGTGACGATCCGGGCATGGGACACCGACAACGCGACTGCCACCGGCGGCTGTTCAGGCCATTGCCGTGCGCGCTGCTGGTCGCCTTCGCGCTCCTTCCCGCACCCGCCGCGTCCGCGAACGACGGCCCCGGAGTGAGCGTGCAGGTCGCTCAGTTGCTCGAGGAGGTGTCCAAGGCCACCGCCACGTACGAGCGTGGGCTCCAGGCGTCCGTCGCCGAGCGCGCCCGGGTCGACCAGTTGCAGTGGCAGCTCGCCGACCGACGGCGTGAGGTGCGGAGGACGCATGACAAGCTCGGCGCGGTGGCCAGGGCCCAGTACCGCAGCGGGGGGAACCTTGCGCCCACCCTGGAGCTGATGTTCGCCTCCGACCCCGAGGAACTGCTGCGCGGGCAGCGGATTTACGCGAGGGCCACGGCGACGGTGAACCGGCTGCTGGAGGAGGCCCGCGAGGCCGAGCACCTGACGTCCGTGGCGGAGGAGAAGGCCCGTGAGGCCTGGTACCGCCTGGACGCCCGTACGGCGGAGCTGGCGCGGATCAAACGGGGAATCGAGACCAAGCTCGACGCTGCGCGATGGTCACTACAGGCCCAGGCGGACCGGAGCGCGGCCTCCGGCCGGTGCCCGGGCTCGGTCCCGCTGCCGCAGACGGACTTCCCCGAGGGCTCGGCCTGGGTCACGCCCGTACAGCGCTACACGCTGTCCGCGGGCTTCGACAGCGCCGGAACCCGCTGGGCGAACCGCCACACCGGACAGGACTTCGCCGTCGGGATCGGCAGCCCGGTGCGTTCGATCGGCGCCGGCCGGGTGGTGTCGGTCTCCTGCGGAGGCGGCTTCGGTATGCAGATCGTCGTCCAGCACAACGACGGCTGGTACTCGCAGTACGCGCACCTCGCCTCGGTCACGGTGGACCAGGGCGACCGGGTCCGCACCGGGCAGTGGCTCGGCCAGGCGGGCACCACGGGCAACTCGACCGGTCCCCATCTCCACTTCGAGGTGCGGCTCACCCCGGACTTCGGTTCGGCGGTGGATCCGGTGAGCTGGCTGCGCAACCGCGGAGTCTGGCTCTGACCGGGCGGCCGCCGCCCGGACGGGGCGCTTCCCCGGGAGTGCCGCGGCTCGGTGACCGCCACTCGGTGACCGCGATCCGCCTACGGCGAGTCGGTGAGCCCGGCACCGCGGCTGCGACCGCGACCGCGGCCCTACGACCGCGGCCGGGATCCCTGTGCGGCCAGAATCCGCTCGATGACCACCGCTACACCGTCGTCGTTGTTCGCCACCGTCCGGCCGGACGCGGCGGCAACCACATCGGGGTGGGCGTTGCCCATGGCGAACGAGGTGCCCGCCCAGGTGAGCATCTCCACGTCGTTCGGCATGTCGCCGAAGGCCACGACCTCGTCCGGCGAGATGCCGCGTTCCGCGCAGCACAGGGCGAGTGTCGAGGCCTTGGAGACTCCGGGGCCGCTCACCTCCAGCAGCGCGGTCGGGCTGGAGCGGGTGATCGCGGCCAGCTCGCCGGCGGCCGTTCGGGCCAGGGTGAGGAAGCCGTCCGGTGCCAGCTCGCCATGCTGGGCGAGCAGCTTCAGCACCGGGGCCGCGGACCCCGGCCCATCCTCGTGCAGCAGTTTCTCGGCGATCGCGACCGTGGCGCCGGGATCGAGGTGGAAGGGCGGGTAACCGGGTTCGTAGTGGATTCCCGTGGCGGTCTCGACCGCGAACGAGGTGCCCGGCGCGGCGCCGCGCAGCCGCTGCACGACGTCGAGCGCGGTGACCCGCTCCAGCGGGCGGACTTCCAGCAGTCTCCCGCCGGAGTGCAGGTCGACCACCGCCGCGCCGTTGGCGCAGATCGCCAGCCCGTGACCGTGCACATGGTCGCTGACGACACCCATCCAGCGCGCCGGGCGGCCGGTGACGAAGAAGACCTCGATCCCCGCTTCCTCCGCGGCGGCGAGTGCGGCCACGGTGCGCCCCGAGACGGACTTGTCGTCGTGCAGCAGGGTGCCGTCGAGATCGGTGGCGATCATCCGGACGGTCGGGGGAAGCGGCAGGGGATCGGTAGCTGAGGTCACCTAGGCATTCTCCCGTACCTCTCGCACGACCGTGCGGAAGGTCGCACATCTGAGTGGCCGACCGCCTACTCCCCGTGGGCAGGATGTCGCTGGCCGCCGGGCACCAGCCCGGCCGGGACACGACCTCGGTGGCGATCCGCTCGAAATCGGTGGCGATCCGCTCGAAAACTTCCTGGTCGGCGAGGAAGACGGAGTCCCGGACGGGCCGGCGGACGACGAACCCGGTGAAGCCGAACTCCGCGTGCCGGCCGGCGAAGTCCACGAACGCCTCCGGGGATTCCGGCGGGCGCCCCCGCCGGGACGCGGTCAGCGCCGGGTCGAAGTCCGGGGGTGAAACCGGCCTGCGTGATCCGGTCGAACTCCGAGGAGTCCCGGCCGGACTCGGCACAGGCCTCGCCGAGCTTGGCGATCTGCCCGGCCGCGCCCTCGGCCGACTGCTCGGGTGCCCGCCTCGAAGAGCTTCGGATCGCCCGTCGTCACCCCTGCCTGCCCGTAGCGGGCGGCGAGCGCCAGACCGCGGGGCCCGGTGGCGGCGACCGCGAACGGGAGCCGGGGCCGCTGCGCGCAGCCGGGCACGTTGCCTGCCTCCCGACGGGACGTGAACCCGACGTAGGCTCGGTGGCATGAGCCTGCGCCTGAGTACCGTGATCCTTCCCGTCGACCGCTGGCACGCGGGAGGCCGAGCGAAGTGGCGGCGCGCCGAGGAACTCGGCTTCCACGCCGCGTACACGTACGACCACCTCTCCTGGCGCAGCTTCCGCGACGGCCCCTGGTTCGGTGCCCTGCCCACCCTTACCGCCGCCGCCACGGCCACGGACCGCCTGCGCCTGGGCACCCTCGTCACGTCGCCCAACTTCAGGCATCCGGTGACGCTCGCCAAGGAGCTGATCTCGCTCGACGACATCTCCGGTGGCCGGGTCACCCTCGGTATCGGCGCCGGCGGCAACGGCTTCGACGCCACCGCGCTCGGCCAGGAGGCGTGGACGCCGAAGGAGCGGGCGGACCGGTTCGGCGAGTTCGTGCCGCTGCTCGACCGGCTGCTCACCGAGGGCGCGGTCTCGCAGCGCGGCACCTTCTACTCGGCCGAGGAGGCCCGGAACATCCCCGGCTGCGTGCAGCGGACCCGGTTGTCGTTCGCGGTGGCGGCGACCGGACCGCGCGGCCTGAAGCTGGCCGCCCGCCACGGGCAGGCGTGGGTGACGACCGGCGACCCGAAGCTGTACGAGGCCGGGACCCCGGAGCAGTCGGTCGAGGCCCTTCGGGGCCAGGTCGAGAAGCTTGGCAAGGCGTGCGCGGAGACCGGCCGGGACGTGGCCGAACTCGACAAGATCCTGCTCCACGGCTTCACCCCCGACCGGAACAGGCCGCTGGAGTCCGTGGACGCCTTCGTCGACTTCGCCGGCCGCCACCGAGAACTCGGCTTCACCGAGATCGTGATCCACTGGCCCATCCCCGACTCGGACTTTGCCGCCGACCAGGCAGTCTTCGAGCAGATCGCCACCGAGGCAATCGCACAACTCGGCTAGCGGCTGCGCTGCCGGAAGGAAGGCCGGGCCCCGGCAGCCACCACGTGCCGACGCCGTGTTTCCTGGCACGCACGGTTGACGTGGAATCGCACGAGATCCCGCAGAGAGCCGGGGCCGCGGACTGTCCCCTGTGCGGCCCCGACCGGCCCGGCATGGTGCAGATGGGGCCGGCCCCGGGCAGCTGCTGACCCCGGGAGCCGGACCGCCCGGTCTCCCCGATGCCCGCCGCGGGCGTCCTGGGACGTCTGCGATGCGCGCCGCTGCAGGGCGGACGCGTGCCCGCCCTTGCACCTGCGCCCCGGAGCGGGTGCCCACCCGGCCGGGGGACTGCGGCCGAACCCGGACCCACGCCGCCCCGGCCGGGGTACTGCGGCCGCGCCCCACCCGGACCCACGCCGCCGACGACACGGCGGGAGACGGGCCGTGTTCGGCTGCACCTGCGCCCCGGATCTCCCTGCCGGGTGCCCGCACCGTCAGCCCGCCGTTCGCGGCCGCGGCTCGGAGCAGCCCCCCGATCGTGACCCGGCCGTGGCGTCCAGGGCGATCCCGATGCGCTCCGGCTGATGCCGGAGGTGTCTCGCGAGGTGCTTCGGCGCCTTTGCGGTGCGGCGGCCGTGCGTGCCCTCAGAGTGCCGCCGGAGGGCGGCTCGCCGCCACGCGGAATTCGTCCGGGTGAAAGGCTCCGGAATGTTTGATCCACAACCAACGCGACTTATCCACAGGTGAATTGGCAAATCTGTGGACAACTGTGCGGCTATTCAGCTGTTTTGATCAACAATGCCTGCATTGCCCACTTTTGTGACCATTGCGTCCAATGTTCTTTTCCGCAGCTCCCGTTCAGCGGCAGCGGCGATGAACGGCGCGGTGTGCTCGGGGCCAACAAGGCTCTCCACGGCGGCAACCGTCTCCCCGGGAAGAGCGATCCGGCGCCGGCCGCCCTCGACTGCAGGCGGGCTCTCGGCGCCGAGGTGGTACCGCAGGTGCCGCGTGGCCAGAAGGCTCATGGCGCGCGCCAGTTCGGCGTCGACGGTCTGCCGGGCGAGTGGCCGCAGCCGCCGCACCATCGACGCCGCCTCCACCGCCTCCGCGTCCGTCGGCGGCCGATGGCCGAGATAGCGCGCGAAGACATGGCGGGTGGTGAACTCCAGGAAACTCGAGGCGATATGTTCCACCTGTCCGCGAAGTTCCCTCAGCTGGCCGGTGATGGCCCCAAGCGGCACCCCGGCGGTGTACAACTCCGCCGCCACGGCCAGCTCCTGGGGGCTCCGCACCAGAAACTCGTCGTCCCTGCCGGGAACACGCTCCAGCACACCGAGTTCCACCGCCTCGGTGATCGCCCCCTCGTCGGGCTCGCCCCCGAAGGCCGCTTCCAGTTCGGCCCGGCTGACCCGGTCGGCCTTCTCGTCGGTCCATGGGCCGTGCACCTCGGCGACGAGTCCCAGCACCCCGCCCAGACCCCGCCCCGCGTCCCAGGCATCCAGGAGTTCCCTGATCGACGCAAGGGTGTACCCGCGGTCGAGGAGGTCCGCGATCTGGCGCAGCCTGGCCAGATGGGACTCCCCGTACACGTTGGACCTGCCGCGCCGCGCCGGTCTGGGCAGCAGCCCGCGGTCCTGGTAGGCGCGGATCGTCCGGACCGTCGCCCCGCTCCGATGGGCGAGGTCCTCGATCCGGTACTCCACCGATGGCGTCCCGGACACGGCCGCTCCTCACTGCTTACGACACGACACGACACGACACGACACGACACGACACGACACGGCAACCGCACCGGCCGGGGCCGTACCCGATGGGCGCCCCGGCCCGGGGGCCGACGCGGCGCGATCGCATCGTGACCGCTCACAGCGGAGGTTCCAACCGGGCTATCGCCCGCAGTGCGCCGGGCATGAGCCGGGACAGCAGCCGGGCACCACGGGCCTCCGGGGTGACCGGCACCACCGCCCGGTCGTCCAGGACGGCGCGCAGGATCGCCCCGGCGACCTTCTCCGGTGGGTAGTTGCGCATCGCGTACAGCTTCGACGCCCTCCGCCGCCGGCGCTTCTCCTCCTCCCCGGAGACTCCGGCGAAGCGGGCCGTGGCGGTGATGCCGGTGTTCACGATGCCGGGGCAGACCGCCGAGACGCCGATGCCCCGCCCGGCCAGCTCCGCACGCAGGCACTCGCTCAGCATCAGGACCGCGGCCTTCGAGGTCGCGTAGGCGGGCAGGATCCTGGACGGCTGGTAGGCGGCCGCGGAGGCCGTGTTGACGATATGGCCGCCCTGGCCCCGCTCGGCCATCTGCCCGCCGAAGAGCCGGCAGCCGTGCACGACCCCCCACAGATTGACGTCGAGCACCCTGCGCCAGTCGTCGGTTGTGGTGTCCAGGAACGGACCGGAGAGGCCTGTGCCCGCGTTGTTCACGAGCACGTCCACCACGCCGTGCTCGCCCGCGACCTTCTCGGCGAGCTTCTCCATCGCCGCCTCGTCGGCCACGTCGACGGTCTCCGCCCATGCCCCGGGAGCGCCGATCAGCCGCGCCATCTCGGCCGTCCTGGCAGCGCCCTCGCCGTCCCGGTCCACCGCGACCACACGTGCACCGGCCTCGGCGAAGGCGAAGGCCGTCGCCCGGCCGATGCCGCCCGCCGCTCCCGTCACCAGCACCAACTGCCCGCCGAACCGCTCCGCGTACGGCCCCCGAGCCCCTGACGCGGACACGGGCCGGTAACCGCCGGAGGCGCTCGCCTCCTCATGGGCGGTCACGAACCCGGAGATCCATGAGGCGAGTTGGTCGGGTCGGGTGCGGGGCACCCAGTGCTTGGCCGGAAGCGTGCGGCGCTCCAGGCGCGGGGCCCACAGCGCCAGATCGTCGTAGAGCCGCGCGGACAGGAACCTGTCTCCGGTGGGCGTGATCAGCTGCACGGGCACATGCGCGTACGCGTCGGAGCGGGGGTGCGCCAGGCGGAAGCGGACGTTGTCCCGGTAGAGCCAGGCTCCGTGCGCCGCGTCCGAGGGCAGCGACGCGGTCGGGTAGTCACCGGCCGGCACCTTCTCCACCCGCTCCAGGAGCCCGGGCCACCGCCGGCCCAGCGGCCCCCGCCAGGCCAGCTCGGGCAGCGCCGGAAGGTGCAGCGCGGAGACGTACCAGGATCTCGCGCCCTGGCCGAGGAGCTGGGCCACCCGGCGCGGGGTGGGCCGGGCCGCGCGTTTCCTGATCCAGTGGCCCAGGTGGTCGAGCGACGGGCCCGAGACGGAGGTGAACGAGGCGATCCGCCCCTCGGTCCGCCGCACCGTGGCGAACTCCCAGGACTGCACCGAACCCCAGTCGTGGCCGACCAGGTGGACCGGCCGGTCCGGGCTGACCGCGTCCGCCACCGCCAGGAAGTCGTCAGTCAGCTTCTCCAGGGTGAAGCCCCCGCGCAGCGGCACCGGGGCCGTGGAGCGGCCGTGGCCCCGGACGTCGTACAGCACCACATGGAACCGGGCCGCCAGCCGGGACGCGACCTCGGACCACACCTCCTTGCTGTCCGGGTAGCCGTGCACCAGCACGACGGCCGGCTGCCGCGCGTCACCCAGTTCCGCCACGCACAGCTCGACCCCGCCGGTGCGCACCCGCCGCTCGCGCGCCCCCTCGATCCCCGTGCTCATGCCGCATCCTCCTCGGCCCAGCGCCGCACGTGCGGCAGTTCGTCGTCCAGCCAGAACGCCCTCTGCTCCCGGTCCTCCGAGTCCGTGACCACCAGGATCTCCCCGAACTTCGCGCCCGTCCCGTGGAAGCCGAGATGGGGCTCCACGGCCCAGAGTCCCGGCCCCGGCGGATGGTCCGGGAGGCGGTACGGCGACCACGGGGGCGACCCGCCGTCGCGGCGGCCGTGCAGCGCGTGGTCCGCCAGGCCCCTCAACGGCTGAGTGCCGGACCCGAGCAGCGTGCCGGACCCGAGCAGCGTGCCGGACCCGAGCGGCGCCCGGGTCCGGCGCCGCCCCGCCCGGCCGGCCCTGCGCGCGACGACGCCGAAGGGGTGCGCCCGGTGCCGGCCGGTGTAGCCCTGGCGCACCATCAGGCGGTGCACGTCCTCGTGGATCCCCTTCGGCGAGCGGCGCTCGCGCATCCCGCGCAGCACGAGGTCCCGGTGTGCCCGGAGGTCCGCGAGGAGCCGGTCGTGCAGGGGGTGCGGCCCGAGGCAGCCCGAATAGCCGGCGTCGGCGGTGAAGCCGTGGCGAACCGGCGCCATGTCGAGGATGAAGGGCATACCCGGCTCCAGCCTCCGGTCGGAGGGAAGGAACCGCAGCGGTGTCCGGAAGCCCGCGAACGCCGTGCGGTCGCCGAACCAGGCGAAGGGCGGATGGAACCAGTCCCGCACCCCGCGGCCGTGCAGCCAGCGGCGCTGCATCCGGGCCGCCTCCCGCTCGGTCACCCCCGGCCTCAGCTGGGCAGCGACCGCCTCCGCGCACTCGTAGGCCAGGCGCTGCACGTCCCGGAACCCCCGCAGCTCCGCCGTTCGTACGCTCGCCACTGCCGAGGTCATGCCACCGTCCCGTCCGGATCCGACGCGGTACGTCCCTGGGTGTGCACGGTACGTGCCCGTAACGTGACACTGATGAATGTGACAATGCCCGACGGCTGCGTCAAGAGCCCCGAAGCCGCCTGTGGACGACCACCGGCGGACCGCGCGCCTCCTCCTGCGGCGCCGCCCCCTACGGGTCCGTACACCTCGAGACTGAGGCGGAACCAGCCGCCAGGGCTGACGCCCGGTGTGGTGAGCACCACTACCGTCGAGGCGTGACTGTGATCGTGACCGAAAGCCTGAGCAAGCGGTTCCCCCGGGTGACCGCGCTTGACCGGCTCTCCCTGGACATCGGGCCCGGCGTGACCGGACTCGTGGGTGCCAACGGGGCCGGCAAGTCCACACTGATCAAGATCCTGCTGGGTCTGTCCCCCGCCACGGAAGGCCGTGCCGAGGTGCTCGGCCTCGACGTCGCCACCTCCGGTGCCGCCATCCGCGAGCACGTCGGCTATATGCCCGAGCACGACTGCCTGCCACCGGACGTCTCGGCGACCGAGTTCGTCGTCCACATGGCGCGCATGTCCGGACTGCCGCCGACCGCGGCACGCGAGCGCACCGCGGACACGCTGCGCCACGTCGGCCTCTACGAGGAGCGGTACCGCCCCATCGGCGGCTACTCGACCGGCATGAAGCAGCGCGTGAAGCTCGCCCAGGCCCTGGTGCACGACCCGCGGCTGGTGCTGCTGGACGAGCCCACCAACGGCCTCGACCCGGTCGGCCGCGACGAGATGCTCGGCCTGATCCGCCGCGTGCACACCGACTTCGGCATCTCGGTCCTGGTCACCTCGCATCTCCTCGGCGAACTCGAGCGCACCTGCGACCACGTCGTGGTCGTCGACGGCGGGAGGCTGCTGCGCTCCAGCTCCACCAGCGACTTCACCAGGACGACCGCGACCCTGGCGGTCGAGGTCACCGACACCGACACCCACCCGGACGGCACGGCGGCACTGCGCGAGGCGCTCGCGGCCGCCGGAGTCGCCCTGCACGAGGGTGTCGAGGACGGGCTGCCGGGCGCCGGTCACATCCTCCTGCTGGAGGCCGCCGGCGAGGAGACGTACGACATCGTCCGGGACACCGTGGCCGCCCTGGGCCTCGGCCTCGTACGGATGGAACAGCGCCGCCACCACATCGCCGAGGTCTTCCGCCCCGAGACGGCCCCGCAGCCTATGGAGGTGCCCGCGCGATGAGCAACGGGACAACCCGCACGGGGACGGCGCCCACCGAGACCACCCGTATCCACAACATCGGCTACCGCAACTACGACGGCGCGAGGCTCGGCCGCGCCTACGCCCGCAGGTCGCTCTTCGCGCAGTCGCTGCGCGGGGCCTACGGACTCGGCCGCTCCGCCCGGTCGAAGGTGCTGCCGATGATCCTCTTCGCGGTGATGTGCGTGCCCGCGGCGGTCGTCGTCGCCGTCGCGGTGGCCACCGGGATGAAGGAACTGCCACTCGACTACACGCGCTACGCGATCTTCACCCAGGCGGTCATCGGCCTCTTCCTCGCGGCCCAGGCACCCCAGACCGTGTCACGGGACCTGCGCTTCAAGACCGTGCCGCTGTACTTCTCCCGGCCCGTCGAGCGCGTCGACTACGTCCTCGCCAAGTTCGGTGCGATGGCCTCGGCGCTGTTCGTGCTGACCGCCGCCCCGCTGCTGGTCCTCTACCTCGGCTCGCTGCTGGCGGAGATGGACCTCGCCGACCAGACGAAGGGCTTCGCACAGGCACTGGTCTCCGTGGCGCTCCTCTCCCTCCTCTTCGGCGGTCTCGGCCTCGTCATGGCCGCGCTCACCCCGCGCCGCGGATTCGGTGTCGCGGCGGTCATCGCCACCCTGACCATCACCTACGGCGCGGTGTCCACCGTCCAGGCCATCGCCCACGAGACCGGGTCCGGGGGCGCCGTGCAGTGGCTGGGCCTCTTCTCCCCCGTCACCCTGATCGACGGGGTGCAGACCGCCTTCCTCGGCGCGACCTCCGCCTTCCCCGGCGGGCAGGGGCCAGGCACCGGCACCGGGGCGGTCTATCTGCTGGTGGTCCTCGCACTCATCGCAGGTTCGTACGGCGTCCTGATGCGCCGCTACCGGAAGGTCGGGCTCTGACCATGACCACTGTCCGCATCGACCACGCCTCGCGCTGGTTCGGCAACGTGGTGGCCGTCAACGACGTGACCATGGACATCGGGCCGGGTGTCACCGGACTCCTCGGGCCCAACGGGGCCGGCAAGTCCACGCTCATCAACATGATGGGCGGCTTCCTCGCCCCCTCGACGGGCACCGTCACCCTCGACGGGGAGGCGATCTGGCGCAACGAGTCCGTCTACCGGCGGATCGGCATCGTGCCCGAGCGGGAGGCGATGTACGACTTCCTCACGGGGCGGGAGTTCGTCCTCGCCAACGCCGAACTGCACGGCCTGGGAGCCGGGGAGGCCCAGCGGGCCCTGGCGACGGTGGAGATGGAGCCCGCGCAGGACCGCAGGATCGACACATACAGCAAGGGCATGCGCCAGCGGGTCAAGATGGCCTCCGCCCTGGTGCACGAGCCGGACGTGCTGCTGCTCGACGAGCCGTTCAACGGGATGGACCCGCGCCAGCGGATGCAGCTCATGGACCTGCTCCGGCGCATGGGAGGCGAGGGACGCACGGTCCTGTTCTCCTCCCACATCCTGGAGGAGGTCGAGCAGCTCGCCTCCCACATCGAGGTGATCGTCGCGGGACGGCACGCCGCGAGCGGCGACTTCCGCAGGATCCGCCGGCTGATGACGGACCGGCCGCATCGCTATCTGGTGCGATCCAGCGACGACCGCGCGCTCGCCGCCGCGCTCATCGCGGACCCGTCGACCGCCGGCATCGAGGTGGACCTCCAGGAAGGAGGGGAAGGCGCGCTGCACGTCCAGGCGGTCGACTTCGGCCGGTTCACCCGGCTCCTGCCGAGGGTGGCCCGTGACCACTCGATCCGGCTGCTCACGGTCTCACCGTCCGACGAGTCCCTCGAATCGGTCTTCTCCTACCTCGTAGCGGCCTGAAAGGAGCCAACGACATGTACGACCCGACAGTCGCCCGGCTCACCTACCGGGCCCTCCTCGGCCGGCGCCGCGCGGCGATCCTCCTCGTCCTCCCCGCCCTGCTGCTGCTCATCGCGGCCGGGGTGAGGGCCTTCAACGGCGCTGACGACCAGATGGCCGCCGGCGTGCTGGGCGGATTCGCCATCGCCACGATGGTGCCGCTGATCGGCGTGATCGCCGGAACGGGGGCGATCGGTCCCGAGATCGACGACGGTTCGATCGTCTATCTGCTGGCGAAGCCGGTGAAGCGGCCGGTGATCGTCGTCACCAAGCTGGTCGTGGCGATCGCCGTGACGATGGTGTTCTCCGCGGTCCCGACGCTCGTCGCGGGATACATCCTCAACGGCAACGGGCAGCAGATCGCGGTGGCCTACACGGTCGCGGCACTGGTCGCGTCGATCGCCTACGCCGCGCTGTTCCTGCTGCTCGGCACGGTCAGCCGGCACGCGGTCGTGATCGGTCTCGTCTACGCCCTGGTATGGGAGACGCTCTTCGGCAGCCTCGTCCCCGGGGCGCGGACGCTCAGCGTGCAGCAGTGGTCACTGGCCCTGGCCGAGCGGATCGGGGGCGAGGGGATGATCACCTCCGATGTGGGCCTGCCGCTCGCGGTGGCGCTGCTCGCCGGGGTGACGCTGCTGGCGACGGGATACGCCGGGCGGAAGCTGAGGACGCTGACGCTGGCCGGCGAGGAGTAGCGGACGTGGGCACCGCGGGGCGGGATCCCGCCCCGTGGTACCCACGTCCTCACGCGGACCCGACAGGCCGGCGGGGACACTGGGGGATGAGGAGGAGCCGCCATGCCGGAGGAGCCGAACCGTCAGCCGCAGGCGCAGCCGGACCGTCGGCCGCGTCCGGAGCGGGGTCGTCCGGGGCCGGACCGCGAGGAGCACCAACCGGGGCCGGACCCGGCGTCCGCCGCGCCGGACGCTTCCGGCCTATCCGGCATGTCCAGCCTGTCCGGCATGTTCGATCTGTCCAGCACGCCCGGCGCGTCCGGCACGCCCGGCAGGGCTTCCGTGGAAGGCCCGATGGACGGGCCGGAGGACGGTGCCGGGGCAGGCGGGGCCGAAGGCGGCCGTTCCGGGGCCGGTGCGGACCGGGGTGCTTCCGGTTCCGGAGCGGACGCTCGCGGAGATGCCTGGGACGAGGCGGTGCTCGACGACGACTTCGTGCGCGCCGCGGGGACCACCGAGCCCTCCGCCAGGGCGCGGATGCTGGCCGCCCGGTGGCGCGGCTCAGCGCCGGAACCGCAGCCGTGGCGCTCCGACGAGCCGCCCGCGGGCTGGTTCTGGAGCAGGGCCCGCGCACGGCGCCGACGGCGCTGGTGGCGGCGCTCCTGAGTCCGCGAGCGTGGGCAGGACGTGCGGTCCGTTGTCCCGCGCGCGGGCACCACGGTCCGGTTCACCCCGCAGCTGCACGTCGGCGACGTTGTCCCGCGCGCGGGCACCACAGCATGTGCGTGTCGGCTCCGTGCTGCGGCACCAGGACGTCCCGGGCCCGCGCGCAGGCACCGCGGGTGGCGCCGTGTCCTCAGCCCGTCCCGCCCGGAAAACCGGTGGCGGGGCGCCGCCCGGACCGGGTACACCGCCTGGGTGCCGCCGCCGGACGTGCGGCGGGGCCCTGCGGCGGGGCGTAGGGGCCGCAGGCCGCCACAGGACCGGAGAGGAGCTCGGTGATGACCGAGAGTACGAGTCCGCCGGGTTCCCCGCAGGGCAGCGCACGGCAGGCTCCGCAGTAGTCGTCGGACTCCGTGGCGCCGCCGGCGACTGCCCGGGCGGCCGCTTCGAGCGCGCATCGGGCCGCCCTCCCGGAGGACTGGCCGAGTGGTAAGGCACCGGCTTGCCGAGCCGTGATCGGGGTCCGGCCCCGCGCGCGTTCGATCCGCGCATCCTCCGCAGTGGGTACGCAGGTGCGCTGTGTACGCCGGGTCCTGGCGTACGCAGCGAACCTGCCTGCGCCGGGTCCCTGGCGTGCCCCGGGCCGGCGGCGCGACGCCGGACAGGGGCACCGGCCCGGCGCGGGGGCAGCCCGCCCGGAGGGTCTGCGGGGGAAGCAGGGTGTTGCCTCCTCGCAAGCCCTCAGCGTCCGAGCAGTTCCTCCAGCACCAGCGCGATGCCGTCCTGCTCGTTCGACGCCGTGACCCGGTGTGCCACGGCCTTCAGTTCCTCGTGGGCGTCGGCCATCGCGACGCCGTGGGCGGCCCAGCCGAACACCGGGATGTCGTTCGGCATGTCGCCGAAGGCGATCGTCTGGGTGGCCCGCACACCCAGCCTGCGTGCCGCCAGCGAGAGACCGGTGGCCTTGCTCAGCCCGAGGGGGAGGATCTCCACGATTCCCTCACCGGCCGTCACCACGTCCACGAGCCCGCCGACCACCGAGCGCGCGAGCCGGGTCAGCTCGTCGTCGCCGAGGTCCGGGTGCTGCACATAGAGCTTGGTCAGCGGGGCCGCCCACAGCTCGGCCGGGTCGTCTGTGACGACGACCGGAAGCGGGCCGTCCTGGAACCGGTAGCCGGGACCGGCGACCACCTCCCCGTCCAGGCCGTCGCGGCTCGCGGCCAGCGCGAGCGGGCCGGTCTCCGCCTCCAGCTCGGACACGGCGAGTGCGGCGAGCCGGCGGTCCAGCGTCACGGAGGTGAGCAGCCGGTGCTCGCCGGCGTGGTACACCTGGGCACCCTGTCCGCAGACGGCGAGGCCGTGGTAGCCCAGATCGTCGAGGATGTGCCGGGTCCACGGGACGCCCCGGCCCGTGACGACGATATGCGCGGCGCCCGCCGCCGTGGCGGCGGCGAGCGCGTGGCGTGTGCGCTGCGACACGGACTCGTCGGAGCGCAGCAGGGTCCCGTCGAGATCCGTGGCGATCAGGCGGTACGGAAAGCTCACCGGGCGACCGGCTCCAGGACCTCACGGTTGCCGAGGTAGGGGCGCAGGACCTCCGGCACCCGCACGGAGCCGTCGGCCAGCTGGTGGTTCTCCAGGATCGCCACGATCGTGCGCGGCACGGCGCACAGCGTGCCGTTCAGCGTCGCGAGCGGTTTGACCTGCTTGCCGTCGCGCATCCGGACCGACAGCCGGCGGGCCTGGAAGCCGTCGCAGTTGGACGCCGAGGTGAGTTCGCGGTACCTGCCCTGGGTCGGGATCCAGGCCTCGCAGTCGAACTTGCGCGAAGCCGAGGCACCCAGGTCGCCGGTGGCCACGTCGATCACCTGGAACGGCAGCTCCAGGGCGTTCAGCCACTGCTTCTCCCACTCCAGCAGGCGCCTGTGCTCGCTCTCGGCGTCGTCGGGGTGGACGTACGAGAACATCTCGACCTTGTCGAACTGGTGGACGCGGAAGATGCCGCGGGTGTCCTTGCCGTACGTGCCGGCCTCGCGGCGGAAGCACGGGGAGAAGCCGGCGTACCGCAGCGGGAGCTTGCCGCCGTCGACGATCTCGTCCATGTGGTACGCGGCGAGCGGGACCTCGGAGGTGCCGACGAGATAGAAGTCGTCCTTCTCGAGGTGGTAGACGTTCTCCGCGGCCTGGCCGAGGAAGCCCGTGCCCTCCATGGCGCGGGGGCGGACCAGGGCCGGGGTCAGCATCGGGGTGAAGCCGGCCTCGGCGGCCTGTGCCATCGCGGCGTTGACCAGGGCGAGTTCCAGCAGGGCGCCGACGCCCGTCAGGTAGTAGAAGCGGGAGCCGGAGACCTTCGCCCCGCGCTCGACGTCGATGGCGCCGAGCGCCTCGCCCAGCTCCAGATGGTCCTTGGGCTCGAAGCCCTCGGCGCCGAAGTCGCGGACGGTGCCGTGCGTCTCCAGCACGACGAAGTCCTCCTCGCCGCCGACCGGGACGTCGGGGTGGACGAGGTTGCCCAGGCCGAGGAGCAGCCGGCGGGCCTCTTCCTCGGCCTCGTTCTGCTCGGCCTCGGCGGCCTTCACGTCGGACTTGAGCTGTTCGGCCTTCTTCAGCAGCTCGGCTCGCTCGTCCGGGGACGCCTTGGGGATGAGCCTGCCGAGCGACTTCTGCTCGGAGCGGAGCTCGTCGAAGCGGACGCCGGACGACCTGCGCCGCTCGTCGGCGGAGAGCAGGGCGTCGACGAGTTCGACGTCCTCTCCACGGGCGCGCTGGGAGGCGCGGACACGGTCGGGGTCCTCACGGAGCAGGCGAAGGTCAATCACCCCACCAGGCTACCGGTGTGCGCTCCCGGCTCCCCAGTCGATATCGACCATGTCGCTTTACTTGAATTGTCGGAGTTGATCAAAATTGCCCCTTTTGTCAAAAAGGTCGGGTGAAGGCCGGTGAATCCCGGGGCGTCTCCGTCCGCCCGCCTCCCGTCCGTCCGCCCGCCTCCCGTCCGGCCGTCTGCCCCCGTCGGGCCGCGTCCGCCCCGCCCCGCCCCGGTCCGCCCGGCCCGCCCCGCCCCGGTCTGGCTGTCTGTCGCCGGAAGCCGCGAGCGCCGGTCGCCCCCGCCTCCGGGGCGCTCGCGGCCGCCGAACTCCGGGGCTGTTGTCCACAGGGGTGGAGGGTGCGTGTGAGTTATCCACAGGCTGTGGGAGGGGTCTGTGGATTACGGAATTGATCATTCTGAGGGAGGGGTGGAGATCCGGGGGTTACCTCTCCAAACATGGTTCACGCGCTCGTTCGAGTGGCAATTCCTCGCACTTCTTCGCTCCGAAGAGTTGATCGTCGGAATTGGGCTGACATGGGCAATCGATGTGTGCTGTGGATGTGAGAGCGGTGGGTGCGGCGATTTGTCGACTGAGTCGGACCGTGTTGTCGACTTGTCCCCAGATCGAGAAGCCGCCCTGTGGATAACTCTGTGGGCAACGGCAAGCGAGAGCGGCGGCCGGCGGGCGTGGCCCGGGGTGAAACCCGGGTCACCCGCGACCGTCCTGACAGCGCGCCAGCCACTCGGCCGCGTCCACGAACTCCGCGTCGGAGGTCCCCGGGCGCAGCGGGCGTCCGCCCTGCCCCGAAGCAGGGGCACCCGCCCGCGGGTAGGACCCGAGGAAGCGCACCTTCGGGCAGATGCGCTTCAGACCCATCAGCGCCTCCCCCACCCTGCGGTCCGCGATATGCCCCTCGGCGTCGATCGCGAAGCAGTAGTTCCCGATGCCCGCGCCGGTGGGACGGGACTGCAGCAGCATCAGGTTGACACCGCGCACCGCGAACTCCTGGAGCAACTCCAGCAGGGCGCCCGGATGGTCGTCGCGCTGCCAGATGACCACCGACGTCTTGTCCGCTCCCGTCGGGGCCGCGGGCCGCGCCGGACGTCCCACCAGCACAAAGCGCGTCTCCGCGTTCTCCGCGTCATGGATCTCGGTGACCAGCGCCTCGAGCCCGTACGTCGCCGCCGCGAACTCGCCCGCGAACGCCGCGTCGAAGCGCCCTTCCTGGACCAGCCTGGCACCGTCCGCGTTCGACGCCGCCGACTCCCACACCGCGTCGGGCAGATGGGCCCGCAGCCAGTTCCGCACCTGCGGCTGGGCGACCGGGTGGCCGGTCACCGTCTTCACGTCCGACAGCTTCGTCCCCGGCCGCACCAGCAGCGCGAACGAGATCGGCAGCAGCACCTCGCGGTAGATCATCAGCGGTTCGCCGGAAGCCAGCTCGTCCACCGTCGCGGTGACGCCGCCCTCCACCGAGTTCTCGATCGGCACCAGCGCGGCCGCGGCCTCACCACCGCGCACGGCGTCGAGCGCGGCCGGCACGGACACCATCGGGACCAGTTCGCGGGTGGCGGCCTCCGGGAGGGTACGCAGGGCGGCCTCGGTGAAGGTGCCCTCGGGGCCGAGGTACGTGAAGCGCGTGGCGGACATACCCGTCACCCTAGTGCGGCGTCAGCCGAAGTTCGCCCCGTCGTGGTGCCCGTCCCGTGCGGTTCGCGGTGTCGCCGAGACAACCGGGCGGGCCCCGGCGAGGTCGATCCGGCGCCGCGCCGTCCTTCCCTCGGGCACAGGGCCGGGCCCGGGTACGGGCAGGCACGGGCACGGGCACGGGCAGGCACAGGCAGGCCCGGGCCCAGGCAGAGGCCCAGGCAGAGGCACAGACAGAGACAGAGACAGAGGCGCAGCCACAGGCACAGCCACAGGCACAGGCGCAGGCACAGGCGCAGCCACAGGACCGGGGGCGACCCCGGGCACCGGAAACCGCTCCCCGGCGGGCGGGCGGACCCGGTTGCCACGGCCCCGCCGCCGTGCCCGCGCGGCTCGCCTCACGGTTCCAGCAGCGGCCGCCCGACGTACTCGCCCTCCGGCGCGCCGCCCGGGACGGCGAAGAGACCGCTCGACTCGTGCCGGACGAACCTGGACAGCGCGTCTCCGCGGTCCAGCTTCCGCTGTACCGGAACGAACCCCCGCAGCGGGTCGGCCTGCCAGCACACGAAGAGCAGCCCCGCGTCGGGGGTGCCGTCCGCCGCCGCGCCGTCGTGGTACGAGAACGGCCGGCGCAGCATCGCGGCGCCCGCGTTCTGCTCCGGAGCGGAGATCCGCGCGTGCGCGTCGGCAGGGATGACCGGGGAACCGTCCGGTCCGGTCCGGTCCAGGTCGAGTTCGGCCGTCTCGCCGCCGCCGGTCAGCGGGGCGCCGTCGGACTTGCGGCGGCCGATAACCAGCTCCTGCTCCTTCAGGCTCAGCTTCTCCCAGTCGTCCAGCAGCATCCGGATGCGGCGGACGACGGCGTACGAGCCGCCCGCCATCCAGGCAGGCTGCGCCGCCGTACCCGCCCCGGACCCGGTGGCCGGGACGAAGACACGGCGGTCGAAGTCGGGATCGGACGGCTGGGGGTTGCGGGTGCCGTCCACCTGCCCCATGAGGTTGCGGCTGGTCATCGGCCGGGCCGTGACACCCGGCGAGCGGTTGAAGCCGGTCATCTGCCAGCGCGTCCGCGCCGCACCGCCCGCCGCCTTCTGGACGGCGCGCAGGGCGTGGAAGGCGACCAGCCCGTCGTTGGCGGCGATCTGCACCCAGAGGTCCCCCTCCGAGCGGCGCGGATCGAGCCGGTCGGAGGAGAACGCCGGCAGCGGGTCGAGCTGGGCGGGGCGTTGTGCGGTAAGACCGGTGCGGTCGAAGAAGGTCCGGCCGAAGCCGAAGGTGACCGTGAGGGAGGACGGGCCCGCGTCCAGGGCGACCCCGGTGTCGTCGTCGGCCGGCTCGCCCGCCATCAGCCGGGCCGCGGTGGCCGACCAGCGGCGCATCAGGGCGGTCGCCTCCCTGCGGCCCGCCCCCGGCGCCAGGTCGAAGGCGGCGAGATGGCCGTGGGACTGCGTCGGCGTGGTGATGCCCGGCTGGCGCTCGCCGTGGAACCGCTCGGCTGTGGAGCCGACGGTGGTCAGCGCGGCCGCCGGGTCGGCGGAGGCCGCCGCGTACCCGGCCGCGCCGCCCGCCGCGCCGAGGGCGAGTCCGGTCGCGCCCGCTGCGCCGACCGTGCCGAGCAGCCTGCGCCGGGAGATCTCTTTGTCGTTCATGCCTTCACCACTGTGCCTCGGCGGCCGATCACGTCAGCCGATCCTCACGTTCTTCTCGACGGTCGTCTGGTCGATGTCCGATGTCCGTACGGTGATCCGGACCTGCCACTCTCCCGGCAGCGGGATCTGGATGTTGCTCGCGCTCCAGTGGCCTGCCGCGACGCGTTCCGGCACCAGCGGCAGTGGGCCGATCTTCTCCGCGACCAGGGTGAAGGAGATCTTGACCTCGGGAGCGTCCAGTGGCCGGTCGCCCGGGCCCCTGGTCCACAGGCGCAGTTCGTTGGCGCCCGAGCGGCCCGGACTGACGGTCAGCCGGGCCGTGCCCTTGCCCTTCGGGCCGCCGGTGTCGAAGGGCAGGGTGACGTCGACGGGTTTGGCCGGGGCGGCCGCGGACGTCTGGCCGCCGCGCTCCAGGGCGGCCCTTTCCTCAGTGCGTCCCGGCTCCGTGGAGGTGAGGGCGGTCGTCACGGCGAGCAGCACGACGGCGACACCCGCCTCCGCGAGGACGGATCGCCGCAGTCCGGAGCGCTGCCGGTCGGCGTCCCGGAGGCGCTTGCGGCCGGCCGCCGCCATCGCGGCCTCCTGCCGGGCGAGTTGGGCGGCGCGCACCGGATCGCCGGTCGGGGCCGCTGCCTCCCCGGCGGCGCGGGTCGCGCCGGCCGCCACGGCCCGGGGGGCGGCCGGCTCCGTGGTGCCGGCTTCCGTGGTGTCTGCCTTTGCGGTGTCTGCCTCCGTGGTGTCTGCCTCCGTGGTGTCAGCCTTCGCCGTGGCGGGAGCCCGGTCCGAGAGCCGCGCCGTCCAGCGCCGTGAGAACCAGGCGATCCCGACCAGCACGATGACCAGTCCGATCTTCGTCAGCAGCAGCCGACCGTACGAGGTGCCGGTCAGCGCCGACCACGAGCCCACCTGCCGCCAGGACTGGTAGAGCCCCGTGGCGGCGAGTACGGCGACGGACCAGAACGCCACCCGGGAGAAGCGTCGGACGGCCGCCCGTTCGATGGAGGGCGTCCGGTGGAGTGCCACGAGCAGAGCGGTGAGGCCGCCGAGCCAGGCGGCGACGGCCAGCAGGTGCAGCACGTCGACCGGCATCGCCAGGCCCGGCTGGATGCCGGTCGAGGCGTGCTCGGACAGGGCCCAGGTGGAGGCGATCCCGGCCGCGACGACCGTGCCGCCGATGCCCAGGCCGAGGGTGAGGTCCTGCCTCTCCCCGTTCCGGTCGCCGGGCCTCGCCCGCCCACCCCCGTCCGCGGCCGTGGCGTCTGTCGTTCCGGTGGTCCCGGGTCCCGCGGCGTGCCCCGTACTTCCCGTAGCTCCCGTAGCTCCCGTCTCCGGCATACCGCCCGCGCCGGATTCCGTCCCGGTTTCCGTCCCGGTTTCCGCCGCGTGGTCCGCTTCGGCGGCTCGCTTCGCGTACGCACCGAACAGCACCGCGACGAACAGCGCCGCCACGCCCAGCAGCAGCAGCCGCGACACCAGCGCCGCCCCGGTCTTGGTGGCGAGGACGGCCTGGAGCCCGGCCAGGTCGAACGCGTCGCCCAGTTCGCCCGAGCCGGTGTAGGGACCGCGCAGCAGCAGCATCGCCAGGGTGGCGGCGGTGAGCGTGAGCCAGCCGTACACCACCACCCGCTGCACCGCCCGGATGCCCGCCCCGCGCGGCCGGCAGGCCAGCACGAAGGCGGCGCCGCCGACCAGTACGGTGAACCCCGCGTACGCCGCGTACCGCGCGATGCCGTACAGCGCGCCGACGAGGCCGCCGCCCGCCTGCTGTTTCGGCAGTTCCACGACGGTCTTCGAGGGCTCCCCGATGGAGAAGGTGAACGCGCCCGCGATGGGGTGGCTGTCGGCCGAGACGGCCTGCCAGGCGACGGTGTAGGTGCCGTCCGGCAGGCCGGACTCGAGGCCCACCCCGTAGCTGACGGCTCCCTCGCCGCCGAGGTCCTTCAGTTCGGCGGTGTCGACGCGCCTGCTCCGGGGGTCGAGAACCCTGATCGAGTCGTTCCCCAGGGCGACCTGCTCGGAGAAGGTGAGCGTGACGTCCTTGGGGGCGACGGCCAGCACCGCCCCGTCCTTCGGGTTGCTGCCGGTCAGGGCGGCGTGCGCGTCCGCCGTGCCGGTGTGCACGGTGCCGAGCAGTGCCACGGTGATCAGCAGCAGGCGCAGCAGAGTCGCCGTGCCGACGCGCGGGGCGGTGGTGGTCATGGTGTGTCGTCAGTCCCTCGAACGGCCGAGAGCCTCGTCACGGGGCTCAGTGGTGATCCGGGTTGTGGGTCCGGTCCTTCACGGGGAGCTGGACCCTGATCGGCTCCGACTTCTCGAAGTGCAGTTCGACGTCGACCTCCTCTCCCTGCTTCGGCTGCTTCTTGATGTCCAGGAACATCAGGTGGTCGCCGCCCCGCTCCAGGTGCAGCTCCCCGTTCGCGGGGATCGCCAGCGACGTCACCTGCCGCATCTTCCCGTCCTTCGCCTCGTGGAGTTCGACGTCGTCCGAGAGGCTGCTGGTGACGGAGGTGAGCCTGTCCGCCGCGCCGCCCTCGTTGACGAGAGTGAGGAAGCCGCCCGCCATGTCGCTCACGGGCTGCGGCATGAACGCCCCGTCGACCTTCAGTTCGGGCGCGGCAGCGGAGCACCCCGCGAGTCCCAGGCCGGCCGTGAGCGCGAGGGCCGCGGCGAGGGCGGACGCCGCACCCCGGCTCACGGGTTCTCCCCCTTGACGATCTTGGGGAGGTCCTTGGCGAAGTCGTCCGGGGTGGTGTCCTCGCCGTACAGGACGTATCCCCGGTCGGTCTTGGGGGAGAAGGCCACGACCTGGGTCCCGTGCATGGAGACGACCTTGCCGTCCTTCTCCTTGGTGGAGGGCTCGACGCCGATGCCGAGCTGGCGCGCCCCCGCCTGGATCGTCGGGAAGTCGCCGGTGAGCCCGACGAAGGACGGGTCGCCCGCCGCGGGGAGCCACTTGGCCAGCTCGGCCGCGGTGTCCCGCTCGGGGTCGGTGGTCACGAAGACGACCTGCAACTCGTCCTGGTCCGCCTTGGGAAGCTGCTTCCTTGCGACGGCGATGTTGCTCATCGTCAGCGGGCAGACGTCGGGGCAGTGGGTGTAGCCGAAGTAGATCAGGGTCGGCTTGCCCCTGGTCCGCTCGCGGAGGTCGTACGGCTTGCCCGTGGTGTCCGTGAGGACCAGGTCCGGCTTCTCGAAGGGCCGGTCGAGGACCGTCGCCGCCTTGTCCCCGGGCGGGGCCGAGACCTCGGCGACCGGGCCGTCCGCACCGGCCGGACCCCCGCCGGTGCCGCAGGCGGAAAGGGAGAGGGAGGCCGCCAGCGCCAGGGCGGCGGCCGTCACGATCTTGTAGCGCATGAGGAGATGTCCCGGAAGTCGAGGAGGGGCTTCGGTCAGGCGGAGCGGCGGCGACCGGCCAGCACACCGAAGGCCACGCCCGCGGCACCCACCAGGATGCCGACGACGGCGAGGATCCGGGCCGTGCTGTCGGTGGTGCTCGCGGCGGCCGTGGACTCCTCGTCCGCGGCCTTGTCTTCCGCGGCCTTGTCGTCCGTGCCCTCGCCGTCCGGGTGCTCGGCGGAGTGGGCGCCGTCGGCAGCCTTCCCGGCACCGGAGCCGCCGTGGTGGTCGCCGGTCGCCGCGGTCAGGGTGAGCACGGGAGCGGGGTAGTCGGGCTCGGCCGCGCCGTCCTGCGGCTCCTCGATCCAGCGCACGACCTCCTTGTTGTCGTACGTCTGGAGCGCCTTGAAGACGAGCTTGCCGGTGTCCTCCGGCAACTGGCCGATGGAAACCGGGAACTGCTGGAACTGGCCGGGGCCGATCCTGCCGCCGGCCGAGGTCCAGGTGATCTTCGAGGCCGCCTCGGTGACCTGCCGGCCGTGGACGGTCAGCGGCTTGTCGAGCTTGGCCGTGGTCACCTCGGCCTTCCAGCCCGGCACGGGCTGCGGCAGCACGGAGGAGAGCGGGTGGTCGGCGGGCAGGGCGATCTCGAGCTTCACCGTCGAGGCGTTGTCGCGCTCGTTGGGGACCTTGAAGTTGACGGTGGCGAAGCCGCCCTTCGCGGCCTCGCCCTCGGGCTGCACGCTGACGTGTGCGAAGGCGGGGCCGCAGAGCAGCAGCGCGGACGAGGCCGCGGCAGCGGCGGCGACGGCGAGACGAGAGACGTTGTTCACGGTGAAGCACTCCATGTGAGCGGGAAGGCGGTCGGGCCGCGCGGACGCGCGGGGGAGCCGCGGCACCGACCGCCCGGGACACCCGCTTCGGGGTACGTCGTCGGGGGGCGCCGCGTTCAGGCTGCGAGGACGCAGGCTGCGAGGACGCGCTGCGCGGGCGGGCCACGCCTGACCACGGTGTGCTGGAGTGCCGCCACGGGCGGCGTGGAGTGCCCGTCGTCCGCCCCGGCGCGCCCCGGAGCGGCCCCCGGCGCGGCCGGCGGCCCGGCGAGCAGTTCCCGTACGAGAACGACGGCGGCCCGCAGAGCGCGTACGAGCGCGCCTTCGGCCACCACCTCACCGGCTCCCTGGGCACCCTGGGCGGAGAACTCGGCGAGCCGCAGCAGCGCGAGGTCGCCGCGGCGCAGCAGCCAGCCCGTCACCAGCGCCGCCAGCAGATGGCCGAGCACCATGGGCAGGCTCGGCAGCAGCCCGCCCGACTCCAGGACGCCGTTCGGCACGGCCGCGATGTGCGCGGTATGTCCGGTGTGCCCGGCGCGTGCTGCCTGCACCACGGTCGCCGGGTCGATGCCGGCTCCGGCGACGATGCGGTGCGCCTCGGCCGGGCCCAGCGCGTCACCGGCGGTCCCGCAGGTCAGCTTCGCCGCCAGCCGGACGACGGCGTCGTCGGTGCCCGGCGCCACCCGGGCGGGGCGCTGGCCGAGCCCGAAGAGGGAGTGCAGGGCGAGCTGCCCGCCGGCCAGGGCGGCCACGACGGCGGGCAGCGAGCGCGAGCGGCCGGCCAGCGGCGCCACTACCGCGGCCACCGTCAGGAAACCGGCGAGCAGCGTCCACCAGGGGACCGGAGCGCAGGCGGCCAGGACGTGGCCCAGTGCGGACAGCACGACGCAGACCGCGGCGAACACCGCGGCCCTCAGCAGCCGCGGTCCTGTCGCGGCGGGCGCGTCGCCGGGGGCGACCGGCGGTTGGGCAGACATGGCCGGGACATCATCCCATCGGGCCGGGCGGGTCCCCGCGGCGGGTCCGGAAGGTCACGTTTGGGACCCGCTCGCCCACCTGGAGTGCGCCTACACCGGCATGGCCCATCGGCGCATCCGCCGAACGAGGGCGAACACGTCAACTCCGCGCTTACGAAAGGCAGGGCCCGGCAATAGGTATCGGTATGTCGAGCCGCAGCCAGGAGGCTGGAGCATGAGCATCTGGTGGTCTCTCCATTTGCGGCGCGAGGCTGCGAGCGTGCCGCTCGCCCGACGTCTTCTGCTCGGTGCCATGGAGACCGCGGGCGTCGACCCCGACATCTCCTTCGACCTCTCCGTCGCGCTGAGCGAGGCCTGTGCGAACGCCGTCGAGCACGGCGGACCCGGCGCGGCCGGCTCCCCGGCGGACGGGTACCGCGTGACGGCCTACCTGGACGGTGAGAAGTGCCGCATCGAGGTGGCCGACGGCGGACCCGGCTTCTCGGACCGCGCGCACCTCGCCGGCGCGGGCCCGGCCGCCGAGAGCGGCCGCGGGCTCTGCCTCATCGAGCAGCTCGCGGACCACGTGTCCTTGCGGAACCGGCCCGGCCGTGGTGCGGTGGTGAGTTTCGACAAGGTACTGAAATGGCGGGACGGCGCCCTGCTCGGAGCGGTCTGAGCGAAGGGTGCCGTCCCCCCTGCCCGGTCGGGGCGCCGTTCCCTCCCCGGTCGGGCGCCCGGACCGCACCCGCGGCCCGCTCCGGCCGACTCCGGCCTGCTCCGGTGCGGTCCGCGGCGGTCCGCGGCGGGACCGCGCCCGCGGCGGGCGTCAGCCCCTGAGCCGGGCCATCCACGCCTCGACCTCGTCGGCCCGGCGCGGCAGCGCCGCCGAGAGGTTCCGGTTGCCGTCCTCGGTGACGAGGATGTCGTCCTCGATCCGCACCCCGATACCGCGGTACTCCTCGGGCACCGTGAGGTCGTCGGCCTGAAAGTAGAGCCCCGGCTCGACGGTCAGGCACATGCCGGGCTCCAGCGTGCCCGCCACATAGGTCTCGCGGCGCGCGGCCGCGCAGTCGTGGACGTCCATCCCGAGCATGTGACCGGTGCCGTGCAGGGTCCAGCGCCGCTGGAGGCCGAGTTCGAGCACCTTCTCCACGTCGAGGTCGCCGAGCAGACCCCACTCCACGAGCCGGGTGGCGAGGACCCGCTGGGCCGCGTCGTGGAAGTCGCTGAAGAGCGCGCCGGGCCGCACGGCGGCGATCCCGGCCTCCTGGGCCTCGTACACCGCGTCGTAGATCCGGCGCTGGAGCCCGCTGAAGCGGCCGTTGACGGGCAGGGTGCGGGTCACGTCGGCCGTGTAGAGCTCGGTGGTCTCCACACCGGCGTCCAGGAGGAGCAGCTCGCCGGGGCGGACCGGGCCGTCGTTGCGGACCCAGTGCAGGGTGGTGGCGTGCGGGCCGGCGGCGCAGATGGAGCCGTAGCCGACGTCGTTGCCCTCGACGCGGGCGCGCAGGAAGAACGTGCCCTCGACATAGCGCTCGCTGGTGGCCTCGGCGCGGTCCAGCACCCGCACGACGTCCTCGAAGCCGCGGGCCGTGGCGTCGCAGGCCTTCCCCAGCTCGGCGATCTCGAACTCGTCCTTGACCAGGCGGGCCTCGGAGAGGAAGACGCGCAGCTCCTCGTCGCGCTCCGCGGTGACCTTGTCGGTCAGGGCGGACTCGATGCCCGCGTCGTGGCCGCGGACGACGCGTACCGGGCCGGTGGCCTGGCGCAGCGTGCCCGGCAGTTCGCGCACGTCCTCGGCCGGGATGCCCAGCAGCCGGGCGGCCTCGGCGAGCGAGTGGCGCCGGCCGACCCACAGCTCCCCCTGGCCGTCGAGCCAGAACTCGCCGTTCTCCCGGTTGGAGCGGGGCAGCAGGTGGACGGTCGCCGTGTGGCCGCCGTCGGTGGGTTCCAGCACCAGGACGCCGTCGTGGCTCTGGTCGCCGGTGAGGTAGGCGTACTCGGTGGAGGCGCGGAAGGCGTACTCGGTGTCGTTGGAGCGGGTACGCAGGTTGCCCGCCGGGATCACGAGCCGCTCGCCGGGGAAACGGGCGGAGAGCGCGGCGCGGCGGCGCTCGGTGTGCGCCGCCTGTGCGATCGGCTCCAGGCCGTGCAGCTCGGTGTCGGCCCAGCCGGACTTCATGTTCGCGGCGAGTTCCTCGGAGATCTCCCAGTAGAGGCCGTTCTTGCGCTGCTCGATCGGCTCCTCGGCCCCCTCCGCCTCGGGGGTGCGGTCGGACTCGTTCGCCGGGGTCTCCGGGATGAGGTCCTCTGCCACGGGTCTGCCTCCTGGTCGGTGCGATGCTGAAACCCGCACCCATCGTACGGTCGTACCGCGGAAGCGCCGGAAGCGCCGGAAGCCCTGCGGCCCGGGCCCGTCCCGCAGGAGCGTCACCCGGACCGGCCCGCCCGTCACCCCGTGGTCCCCGTCACCCCCGTCACCCCCGTGGTCCCCGTGGTTCCTGTCACCGACGTGACCCCCAGGGTCCACGTCACCCTCGTCGCCCCGGTGATTCCCGTCGGTCCCGTCAGTCGAAGCGGGCCGCCAGTACCACCGCGTCCTCGCCGTCCCGTCCGGCGTCGGGCGCGCCGGGGCCGGGGAGCACCGTGCGCAGCACATGGTCGGCGACCGCGCCCGGGTCGTCGCGCAGGGCCCTGGGCACGCTCGCGGCGGCGGTGTGCAGCCGGGCGAAGGCACGGTCCATCGGGTCTCCGGTGCGCCGGAGCAGCCCGTCGGTGTAGAGCAGCACCGTTTCTCCGGGTGCGGGGGAGAACTCCACACTGGGCGCCTCCCAGCACGCGAGCATCCCCAGCGGCGCCGACAGCGACGTCTCGACGAACTCGGTTCGGTGCCGCCCGACGATCAGCGGCGGAGTGTGCCCGGCGCCGGCCAGCACGATCTTGCTCCCGGCTCCGTCGCCGAGCGCGGCCGGGGCCGGTTCGCAGTAGGCGAAGAGCGCGGTCGCCGAGCGGGCCGGCTCGGTGAGCCTGAGCAGCAGCTCCAGATCCGACAGTACGGCGACGGGGTCCTCCCCCTCCATCACCGCGTACGCCCGCAGGCCGGCCCGGAGCCTGCTCGTGGCGGCCAGCGCGCTCGGTCCCGAACCGGAGACCGAGCCCACGGCGAGCCCCAGGGCGCCCTCGGGCAGCGGCAGCGCGTCGTACCACTCGCCGCCGCCGCGCGGTCCGGTGAGATGCCGGGCCGCGAGCCGGACGCCCGGGACCCGGGGCAGCCTGCCCGGCAGCAGTTCGTCGGCGATGGCGGCCATCTGGTGGCGGGTTCGCTCCAGTTCCAGCATCCGGGCCAGGTGCTCGGTGGCGTACCGGCCGTAGAGGCCGACGAGATGGCGCTGGCGGTCCACGGGCTCGGCGGGCTCGTCGTAGAACCAGACGGCGACGCCCAGCCTTCCCGCCTCCTCCGTGGCGAGCGGCAGTGCGTAGCTGGCGGCGTAGCCGAGGCGTGCGGCGACCTCGCGGTGCCGCGGGTCGAGCGTCGCGTCGTGGAGGAGGTCGGCCTGGGCGACGGGACCGGGGATGCCGGGCGTACCGCTGTCGAGGATCCGCCCGTAGCCGGTGGCGCTGCGGGGGACCGTCTCGATGTGGCCCAGGTCGGCGCGGGCGAGGCCGAGTCCGACGGTGCTGGCGGGGCCGCGGCCGTCCGCGGGTTCGAGGACGGCCATGCCGCGGCGGGCACCGACCAGGGTGGCGCCCGCGTGCAGGAGTTCGTCGAGTGCCTCGTCCAGGGAGCCGGTCCGGGCCAGGCGTTCGGTGAGTTCGTGGAGCGTGGTGAGGTCGGACACCCAACCGGCCAGCCGGTCCTGGATCAGGGCGCCGGGCGCGTGGGCGAGTGGGGCGGCAGTTTGCGCGGGGGCCGCAACAGCTGAGTTGATTCCAGCCACTTTCGGCAGGTGAGGGGCGCTCATGGCAGCCAGCCCTCCGGCTGGTGCGTTCTGCTCAATAGCATCGCAAACCCCCATGTCAATCTGCGCCGCTATCACTGCATCCACATCTACACGCACACAAAGGGGGATGTCCAGCACTGGCCTGGTGGTATCGCTGGTGTCCATGGAGTTGATAACTTGGCTGAAAAGCGCTCCCCATGGGTGCGATTCGCGGTCGACTAGGCGCGTTCGACATGGGAACCCCACCCAGGGTGAAGTCCGAGGCGAAGCCCCAGGGGGGAGTCATCCCGGGCGTGATGGGTACGTAAACGGTGATGGCCAGGGGCAGTTGGGACCGCCCCGGAACCTGGCGGGGGAGTCGCGGCGTCCTAACCGCCGTGGGCCGCCGCCCCGTACCGAGTGGCGGTACGAGCACAGCGGGAGAGCAAGCGCCAGGCGCGCGCCACCCCTCGCCATGCGTTTAATGGACAGAGCCCATGGGGCCGCCCGTGCCTACGGCTGGGCGGCGAGACGCCGCATTGTACGCGCAGTGAAGTGATGCACACATGGTGTGATGGACCTCGGCGTTCAACGGAAAGGAACGAGCGCTCATGCGCGAGATCCTCGGAAGGCGACGCAGGCTCCGGTTCTGGCGCAAGGGGGGGCCTGCTCCTCAACTCGACGCGGCGCTGACCTGCGCCACCGAGTGGAACTGGCCCGTGCTGCCCGGTGTGGGACTCAACGCCGCCGGTCGGCGTACCGAGCGCGGGCGCGGCTGTGCCTGCCCTGACCCCGAGTGCGTCGTCCCCGGCGCGCACCCCTTCGACCCCGGGCTCCTGGCGGCGACCACCGACGAGCGGATGGTGCGCTGGTGGTGGACCCACCGGCCCGCCGCCCCCGTGGTGCTCGCCACGGGAGGCGGTGCGCCGTGCGCGGTGAGCCTGCCGGCGGTCGCCGGGGCCCGGGCGCTCTCCGCGCTCGACCACATGGAGATCAGGCTCGGCCCCGTCCTCGCGACCCCGACCCGGTGGTCCCTGCTCGTCGCCCCCTACTCGATGGAGCGGCTGGGCGAACTGCTCCACGCCAAGGACCGGGTGCCGAGTTCGCTTCGCTTCCACGGCTCCGGCGGCTATCTGGTGCTGCCGCCCTCGGAGACGGGCACGGGCCAGGTCCGCTGGGAGCGCGCCCCGCTGCCCGGGTCGGCGGCTCCGTGGCTGCCGGACGTGGAGGCGGTCGTCGACGCCCTCGTCGAGGCGAGCGTCTTCGCACCCTCGGGCGTGACCCCTCCGGAGACCGGGGAAGGATCCCGCCTCACGTACTGACGCGTGCTGACGCCCGGTTCTCCGGGCGGCGGGGAGTTGGGCACGGGCTCGGCGGCTCACTCGTACGGGTGGGATCCGGGAGTGTGCGGGAGGGGGCACACGGGACCGGTCGGCGACGCGCGCTGACTGGTACTCAGGGGCGCTGCTTGTGCCTGTGTGTGCGTGTGCGTGGGGGTGCTTGGGGGGCTCGGCGTGCTTACGGGTGCGGACTGTCTCGTGCAGTTACGTGCAGTTTCGTATTCGTACGGGGATCGGACGTCTCCGTCCGCCGGTTTCCCGAAGCGGGCCGAAGCGCGGCAAAGCCCGACGGGCCGCGGCGGTCAGGGGCGGAAGCGCGGCGATACCCGGCGGAAGCAAGGCGATCGGGTTCGGGTTCGCCCGGTCGTCCCCGGGGGCCCTTGCCGAGTTTGCTCGGCTTGTTCCCCGTTGCGCACTCCTTGTGCGTCCTTGTGTCCCCCGTCCTCCCCGCGCCTGCCCGTCTTCCCTCCGCCGTACCGCGCCGTCCCGCGCTTTTCCGTGCCCCTCGCCGTCGTCCGCGGCGCAGCCGCTCGACGCCCTCGCGGTACGGGAGGTGCCCGCGCAACGGCGGATGGCAAGAGGGCGGGGCGGTCGGAAAGTGTGGCCGGAAAACACGCCCCGACGGGCCCGGGGCAGGTGGCCGGGCCCGGCCGCGACGCCGTCGGCGTACGACGCACAAGCGAACGCCGTGGGCCCCCGCTGGCCGCACCACGCGACGTCGACGCCCGGAACCGCGTCCTCGCCGGCGGTCCCGACGTCGGGGAGCGAACGTACGACCGCAACGCGGCGGCGGCGGGCCCTGGTGTCCGTGCCGGGCATTCCGGCGCCGAGTGGAAGCCCCGTCGGGGCCCATTGCGCGAACGGACGGGAGACCTGGACCCGCGGTCTGGGAAACACCGTGTGAGAAGGACGGAGGCGAAACCGTTCGAACTCCGCGATCGCGCGGCCTGAGAGTTCCGGGGAAGTCCGAGTGATGTCACTGCTGTCCCGGACGGACAGCAACTTCCCTTCTCCTCGCGGTAGTTGATGCGGGGAGGGAGTCGGGCCGTCGCCCGGAAATGGAGACGCCCGGTCGCTGGCGACGGGGGATGCACCAGCGACCGGGCTTCCAGAACGGTAACAAGAGATCTGCTGTTCGCAAATTCGATCTGGGGTATTCGGACAGGGAATTACCGCACCGTAGGTACTGTTGTGACGCGTATCACTCGTGACGGTGTCGCGCGGTGCCACACGGCCCGGTGTGGCGCGGTGCCACGCGTGGCGGGCGGCGGCCGAAGCGGCCGCCCGCCGACGCCTGTTCCGGCCGACCGGGCACGAGCGTCCGCCCGCGGCCGACCGCTTCCGCCCGCCCCGGCCGCCCCGGCCGACCGGGCGGCGGGGAGCAACGCCCCGTGTTCCGCGGCCGGCTGGTCAGCTCAGAGTGACCTGGCGGTTGGTGAGGCCACTGCGGGCCCTGCGCTCCTCGCCCGTCAGCGGGGAGTCCGTCGCGAGCGCCTTGGCGAGCCGCTCGGCGAACTCCGCGGCCGGCTTCTCGCACTCCTCCGCACCCATACCGCCGGGCAGGTCCCAGACGGGCACCACCAGGCCGTGCGCACGGAACGACCCGACGAGACGGGTGTCTTCGCCGAGGCTCGACGCACCCGCGGCGTGCAGCCGGGCGAGTGCGTCCAGCAGCCGCTCCTCTGCGTGCGGCATGACCCAGCGCAGATGGTTCTTCTCCGGGGTCTCGCACCAGTAGGCGGCGTCGACACCCCTCAGTTTCGCCGTCGGGATCGCGGCCGCGTTGGCGCGCTCCAGCGAGGCGGTCACCTCGGCGCTCGTGGTCTCCACCGACTCCGGGATCCAGAACTCGAAACCGCTGTGCACGACCGGCTCGAACGGGGCGTCCGCGTCGACCAGGTCCTGCAGCCGCGGACCGTCGGCGGGGGCGCGCCGCGGGGCCACCGCGTTGCCGGGCTTCGTGGTCAGCGCCCGCTGAAGGGTGTCGGCGAGGTCGCGGCTGAGGTCGCCGGAAGGCGTGTCGTTCTGCAGGGCGAGCATGACCGAGCCGTCCTCGCGGCGCAGCGCCGGCCACGCCATGGGGAGGACGGTCGCCAGCGTGAGCGACGGGACGTCCTCGGGCAGCCCGTCCCCGAGGGTCAGCGCGACGGTGGCGGCGGGCACCAGCTCGCGGAGGGCGACCCAGTCGCCCTCGCCGGGGAGCCCCTCGAAGGGGCGCTGGACCAGCTCGGTCACGGCGTGTGCGGCGGCCCGCCCGTGGCAGGCCTTGTAGCGACGGCCCGAACCGCAGGGGCAGGGCTCGCGGGCGCCGACCACGGGGATCTCACCGTCGGTGACCTGTGGCTTGGCGGCGGCCTTCGTCTGGGGGCGCTTCTTGGCCATGATGTGGCTTTCTCCCGATGACGGAGTGCTTGTCTCGGGCGCGAGCCTAGCCGTTGCGGCCGTGGCAGCGGTCACAGCGGCACCTCACGTCGCGTGGCCGTCCTTCCGGAGCGCGCCGGAAGGGTGCCCTCGCACTGCCGTCGAGCGGACCGGAGCGGCCGGTGGCCCGTCCGCCACCGCGGTTCCGGCTTCCCGGAGCCGGCCGCGGCCGTCCCGCGAGCAGCTCCGGCCGATGCCCACCGTGAGCCGGCCCCGACCGACACGGACACCGACCCCGACACGTTCACCGACCCCGATACCGACCCCGACACGGACGCCGACCCCGACACGGACGCCGGGCCCCGGCCTGACCCGACCCGGCCCCGACATGGACACCCGACACGGACACCCCGACAGCGTCAGCCGACGTCGTCCTAGGCGTCCGTGAACCCGAAGCCGGGGCCTGCGACGCGCGTAGCGAAATCGTCGCGGCGGTGCCCATCCGTGACGAGGGCCCACACGGTGACTTCGCCCGCCGCGCTGTCCCGTACGCCCCAGTCCCGGGCGAGGGCGCTGATGATGCTGAGCCCTCGTCCGCCGTGCGCCGTGACCGAGGGCGTCGACGGTACCGGGCGGGTGGGACCGCCCCCGTCCGTCACCTCGACCGTCAGGCCGCCGGACGGGTCGAGGCGCCATGCGGCGCGGATGTCGCCGTCCCCGATCTCCGTGTGCTGCCCGAGCGGTCTGCCGTGACGACAGGCATTGCTCAGCAGTTCGGAAAGGATCAGAACGGCATCGTCGACGACCGAATCGGACACCCCGCTGCGCCGCAGCTGCTCACGCATCCGGTGCCTTGCCTCACCCACGCCCGCAGGGCCATGGGGTACGGCCATGCACGACGACGTGGGCACCTCCTGTGCCACCACCAACGCCACCCCCGAGACCTCCTTCGCCCCACGCCACGGAGTGGATGCCCCAATGGCCTGGACCGGAAACCGGCCAATCCGCGTCCGGTGACGCACTCGTCACACTCGAGCAAGGATCGAACGCGCCGGTGCACTCCCTGTAGCGGTACGGTCGCGGTGCGGAACCGGTCAGAACCGCCCCAGGCGGGAGAGGACCTGCCTCGGCCGGTTGGTGATGATCGCCTCGACTCCGAGGCCGACGCAGAGGTCGACGTCGGCCGGATCGTTCACCGTCCAGACGTGCACCCGGTGACCGGCGGCGTGCAGCCGCTCCACGTAGGAGGGGTGGTTGCGCACGAGCCGGATCCCCGGGCCGGCGATCCGCGCCCCCGCCGGCAGCCGTGCCTCGCGCGCCCGCAGCGGGAGGAACTGCATCAGGTACACGGTCGGGATGCCCGGCGCCGCGTACGCGATCCGGTGCAGTGAGCGGGCCGAGAAGCTCATGACGCGCACGGGGGACTCGTCGGGTGCGTCGGGTGCGTCCAGGCCGAAACGCTTCAGCAGGTGGAGCAGCCGCTCCTCCACCTGCCCGGCCCAGCGCGTCGGGTGCTTCGTCTCGATGGCGAGTTCGATCCGCCGGCCGGCGTCCGCCACCAGTTCGAGCAGCCGCTCCAGGGTCAGCACGGAGGTGAAGCCGGGGTCCTTCCAGTCCGGGCTCTCCTCGCTGTCCTTCCAGGAGCCGAAGTCGAGCGCGGCGAGGTCCGCGAGCTCCAGCGCGGAGACCGCGCCACGGCCGTTGGAGGTGCGGTTCACCCGGCGGTCGTGGACGCAGACGAGATGTCCGTCCGCGGTGAGGCGCACATCGCACTCGAGGGCGTCGGCCCCGTCCTCTATGGCTCTCACATAGGCGGCCAGGGTGTGTTCGGGCGCGTCCTCCGACGCGCCTCGATGGGCCACGACCTGGATCCGGTGTTGAGTCACCGCGTCATGGTGCCATCGTCGGTGCGCGGGCGCCCCGCCACTGTCCGTCATGTCCGGGATAAGGGAGAGCGCACCGACGCACAGGTCCTGCTTACAGTGGCCTGACAGGCTGTGGGAAAAGCTGACTACAGCGCATCGGCGCGGTCCCGCGACCGCGGACCGCCGAATCGTGGAAGCGAGGAAGAGGAAGCTGTGAGCACTGAGAACGAGGGCACCCCGGCGCACGCCGGCCCGTCCGTACCTCCTGTGCCGGCGGCTGCTCCCGAAAGCGCTGCCGCCCACCAGCCCGCCGGGGCGGAGTCCCCGCCGCGGTGGGGCCAGGCGGTGCCCCCTGCGCCTCAGGCCCCGGCCGCCGCCCACGGGCCCACCCCGGACGACCACTCCCCGGCCGCCGCCCACGGGCCGACCCCGGACGACCACTCCCCGGCCGCCGCCCACGGGCCCACCCCGGACGACCACTCCCCGGCCGCAGCGGCCGGGCACCCGCAGGGCGCGTGGCCTCCCCCGCCGCCCGCCTCGCCCTGGGGCGGGCAGGCGCCCGCCCCACAGGGGCCGCGCAGGCGGCCCGGCGGGTTGATCGCGTCCGTCCTCGTCGCCGCACTCGTCGCAGGTGGTGTGGGCGGCGGGATCGGCTACTGGGCTGCCGAGCGCAACGACGGCGGCGCCTCGACCACGGTGGCCGCCGGCGACGCCCCCGCGGATTTCAAGCGCGAACCCGGCACGGTGGCCGCGGTGGCGGGCAAGGCGCTGCCCAGCGTCGTCACGATCGAGGCGGCGTCCGGGAGGGGCCAGGGCGAGGCGGGCACGGGCACCGGCTTCGTGTACGACAAGGAAGGCCACATCCTCACCAACAACCACGTGGTGGCCTCCGCGGCGGACGGCGGCACGCTCTCCGCGACCTTCTCCGACGGCAAGGAGTACGAAGCCGAGGTGGTCGGCCGCGCCCAGGGCTACGACGTGGCCGTACTGAAGCTGCGCGACGCGCCCGACGGTCTCACCCCGCTGCCGCTGGGCAACTCCGACCAGGTCGCCGTCGGCGACTCGACCATCGCCATCGGCGCACCCTTCGGCCTGTCCAACACGGTCACCACGGGCATCATCAGCGCCAAGAACCGGCCGGTGGCCTCCGGCGACGGTTCGGGTGGCCGGAACTCGTACATGAGTGCGCTCCAGACCGACGCCTCGATCAACCCCGGCAACTCCGGCGGCCCGCTCCTCGACGCGCGCGGCGCGGTCATCGGCATCAACTCCGCGATCCAGTCCGCGGGCGGCGGCAACGGCTTCGGCCAGCAGTCCCAGGCCGGTTCCATCGGCCTCGGCTTCGCCATCCCGATCAACCAGGCGAAGAACGTGGCGGAGCAACTCATCCGGACGGGCAAGCCCGTGTACCCCGTGATCGGGGCCACGGTGAACATGACGGACCGGGGCGCCGGCGCGACGATCGCCCAGGAGGGCGCGGGAGGCGCGGCGGCCGTCACGCCGAACGGCCCGGCGGCCAAGGCAGGGCTGAGGGCCGGTGACGTCATCACCAAGTTCGACGGCAAGCCGGTCGACAGCGGCCCGACGCTCATCAGCGAGATCTGGACGCACAAGCCCGGTGACCAGGTCCAGCTCACCTATGAGCGCGACGGCCGCGAGGCCACGGTCACGATCACGCTGGGGCAGCGCGAGGGTGACGGCTGACGAGGGCCTTCCCGGCGGCTGACGAGGGTCCCTCCCGGGGAAGGGGCAACGGCGATGCTCCCGGAGGGCGGCAACGCTCCCGGAAGGGCGGGCTCCGGAAGGCCGGGCGAGGACGAAGGCGCTGCGAGTGGAGCGGCATCGCCTTCACCGTGCCCGCCGCCGCCCTTCCTCTCCCTCCTCCTCTCGCTCCTCCTCTCCCTCCTCCAGGCCCGCTCTCGCCCGCTCTCCCTCCTCCTCCGGCGGCTTCGCGCTACCCGCGGCGTTGCCCTTCGCGGTCGAGGAGGTCGCGGTCGAGGAGGTCGCCCCTGTCGAGGAGACCGCGGTGGTCACGGTGGCGTGAAGCCGCGCGGTACTACGGGTGCAGCACCACCTTGGTGTAGCCCTCGACCCTCTTGTCGAACTTCTCGTAGGCCGACGGCGCCTGATCCAGAGGGAGTTCATGGGAGACGACGAAGCCGGGCGCCGCCCTGCCCTCGATGATCATGTCGCGCAGGTACCGGTTGTAACGCTTCACGTTGCACTGGCCGGTGCCCATCCTCAGGCCCTTCTCGAAGAGCCTGCCGATCGCGACGCTGAGCATGCCGTGCCTGGACTGCTCGTCGGGACCCCCGGGGTCGGAGGGCACGTACAGCCCGGGCACGCCGAGCATTCCGGTGGCCCTGACGGTGCCGATGAGCGAGTTCAGCACGGTCGCCGGCTCCTCGCGGCCGGTGTCGCGCACCGTCGCCTGGTAGCCGACCGCGTCCACGCCCTTGTCGGTGCCGACTCCCCCGGTCTGTTCCTTGATCTGCTCCACCGGGTCGCCCTCGGCGAAGTTGACCGGGGTCGCGCCGATCTCCCGGGCCTTGTCGAGGCGCTCGGTGACGCGGTCCACGACGAAGACCTTCTTGGCGCCGCGCAGCATGGCCGAGTAGGCGGCCATCAGGCCGACCGGACCGCCGCCGTACACGGCCACGCTCTCGCCCGGGCGCACCTGGGCGAGTTCGCAGCCGTGGTAGCCGGTGGGGAAGATGTCCGCGAGCAGGATGAAGTCGGTCTCGTTCTCGTTTCCCGGTGGCAGTTTCAGGCAGTTGAAGTCCGCGTAGGGGACGCGCAGGTACTCGGCCTGGCCGCCGGGCCAGGGGCCCATGGCGACGTATCCGTAAGCTCCGCCCGCGAAACCGGGGTTGACGGTCAGGCAGAAACCCGTGTACCCCTCGACGCAGTTCATGCAGAAGCCGCATGCCACGTTGAAGGGCATCACCACCCGGTCGCCCTGGTTGAGCGAGGTGACGCCGTCACCGACTTCCTCGATGATCCCCATGTTCTCGTGACCGAAGACGATGCCCGGCTCCGCCGCCGTACGGCCTTCGTACATGTGCAGGTCGGAGCCGCATATCGCGGTGGAGGTGACCCGTACGATCACGTCGTTCGGGTGGTGGATCCCCGGCCTCTCGACGTCCTCGACCGCCACCTCGAACGGTTCCTTGTACACCACGGCTTTCATTGCTGTGACCTCCGCAGGCGATGCGTGCATGACTCGCCCCCCGCTCCTCCTTTCACTTGTGACCCGGTTGTGGCATATATCTCATGATTCTCCCGCTCGGATAATCGGACAAGCCGGTAATGTCGGGATGACTGTCCGTCCCGGCCGACGTCGTCAGGTGTCGTGCCGATCAACCGAACCGGAGGGCGAGAAAGTGGCGGCACAAAGGCTGGGGACTCTGCTCGTCCCTGTTCCGGGCCTCTCCGGAGCCACCTACCCGGTCGGCACGACGGTGGCCGTCCGCGGTCGTGGCGCGACGGTGGACGCCTTCGTCGACGGCGACTGGCTCCCCCTGTCGTGGTGGGAGTTCTCCGACGGCCTCCGCGAGGACATCGCCGACCGCTGAACCACCACTCGGCCGCGGCAGGCCTCACCCGGCTTCCGCAATGCCGGCGCAGGCTTGCCGATAGTCGATCCGCGCGACGGCGCCGGTCGGAACAGAGCCGGCGGACCCCGTGTGGACCACGGCCCCCGTGCGGGGCTGGGGGCCGGTAGGCTGTAGCCGCTTCCCCCCTGGTGGACGGAGCGGGAGGTGGGTTGCCCGAGCGGCCTAAGGGAACGGTCTTGAAAACCGTCGTGGCAGCGATGTCACCGTGGGTTCAAATCCCACACCCACCGCGCAGGTCAGCGTATGTGCTGGTCAGAAGGGGTGCCCCATCGTCCGGGGCACCCCTTCTGCGTGTAGCCTGTCTCACCCTGGATCGGCGGTATCCCACCTCTGACCAGCGCGTGCGGCCAACCTGCGGCCGGGTTCTACGGCTCTTCGGGCTCCCCTCCTGCTCTGCCAACCCCTGCTCGATCAGCGCGTTCATCCTGGCTTCCTCACCGTCCAGCACCTTGACGTAGTAGCGCTGGAGCACGGCGACGCTCTGGCCTGCACGCCGGGCGGTCTCTGCCAGGCTGACCCCGGAGCGGAGCCAGAACGACGCGCAGGCATGCCGCAGGTCATACGGGATGGCGGCCGGCGGGGAGGCCACCTGCACAGCGGTGAGTGCCTTCCTCCGAGCCTCCTTCCACACCGCGCCGTACTCCTGCGATCGGACGGGTCCTCCCCGAACGGCACTGAACAGTTGGCCCTCGGCCGTCGTGCCGAACGCCTCGAGGTGGGCGCGCAGGATGGCGACCAGTACGGGCGGAATGGGTACGGGCCGGACTGCGCGACGGGCCCGATGCTTGAGCTGTCGTTCCTCGTACGGTTTGCCGTCGTCAGTCCAGGCGGATCCCACCTGCGGCCGGGCGCCAGCGAGCATGAGCCGTCCCCATCCCTATGCGGCTCTGTGCGCGAGCGGGTGGGCCAGTGAGCGCGAGCCGTGCGTTGAGGTCGGTGTAGCGGCTTTGGGCGGGACACTTGGATCTTGATGGTCTGGGTGGTCAGGAGTCCTGTACAGATGGCAATGAAGCACCACCCCGCCGAGTCCAAGGCCCGATCTCGTTCCACGCGTAGCGGCGAAAGCCAGGGTCACGTCGGGGACGCTGCCTCGGCCTGCGAGTGCCGAGGACTTGGTTTCGGTCGAGGCCGGTCTCGGATTCGACCTCCCGCCCCTGCTTGCGAGCCTGTACCGGGAGATGGCCAACGGTGCCGGGGATTGCGGAACGCGGCGTTGCGTCGCGGATCGCGGAACCTCAAGGTGGAGGGGTCGGCAGAGGGGGCCGCGGCTCGGGCGCGGCCGGGGCGCGGTAAACGCGCGGAGCCCGAGGAGGCCGATCAGGGCAAGCCGGACCGGAGGAGGAGGCCATGGCCACACCCGGGAGCACGCCGGAGACCCCGCCGGTCGTCCGGCGCCGTCCCGACCCGGCGGACACCCTGGTCTGGGAGCCCGGTGAGCGCTGGGTCCGAGGGACGAAGGGCGGCGTCACCGTCGTCGACAGCCGCAGGCCGGTTCTGGTGTGGGAGCCGGGCGCTCCCGTCCCCATCTACGCGTTCCCGGCCGACGACGTCCGGATGGACCTGCTGCGGAGGTCCGAGCGGCCTCCCGGGCGGTACCACGCCGGAGCGACCGTCTTCTACGACCTCGCACTGGACGACCGGGTCGTCCGTTCCGCGGCCTGGGAGTGTCCCGGCGAGGAACTGGCCGGTCATGTGTGCTTCGCCTGGTTCGGCCGTGAGGTCCTCGACCACTGGTACGAAGAGGAGGAGGAGATCTTCGTGCACCCACGTGATCCCCACAAGCGGGTCGACGCGCTGCCCAGCGCTCGGCATGTCCAGATCGAGATAGACGGCACCGTCGTCGCGGACACGCGGTCACCTGTGCTGCTGTTCGAGACGGGTCTGCCGGTGCGCTACTACCTCCCGCGCGAGGACGTGCGTCTCGAGTTGTTCACCCCGACCGACACGAGCACCCGCTGTCCGTACAAGGGCGTGGCGACCGAGTACTGGTCGTGGGCGGGCGAGGGGGAGGGCGAGGCGCGGCGCGACGTCGCCTGGAGCTATCCCGATCCGCTGCCGGCGGTGGGGGCCATCAAGAACCGGGTCGCCTTCTACGACGAGTACGTCGACGTCATCGTCGACGGCGAGCGGCAGCAGCGTCCCGGCACCGCTTTCAGCGGACGCTGACGGAGTGCGCCGAAGGGCGTCCCCGGCAGGAGCGCTTTCCGGTCCTGCGTGCGCGGCCCCGGGCAGGAAGTTCAGGGGCCGTGCCTTCCGGCGGCGCGCAGCCGGGCGGCATGGCCGCAACCGGCCGCCGCGTGCTCCGGCGGGGTCGCCGGGTCGCCGGAGCGGCTGCCGCTCGTGGTGGTGAGCGGCTGGGGGTGGTGGTCCGGGGCTGCGCCCCGTGCCGGTTCACCGTTGGACGGCTGCGGCTTCCGCATGCGCCGGTGCCGGTGCGGGCCGGGGCCGGGTCACCGCGCGGGCGCGGTGTCCTCCCGCGGTGCGGTGCGGCACCGTCGCTCAACGGCCCGTCAGCCGTGCCGCCGACGCTATGGTCGCCCGTGCCTCGCGCTCGGTCAGTCCGATGCGTACCGCGGCGTCCGTCAGGGCGTCGGCGAGGGTCTCGCCGATGCCGTTCTCGTACGCCCGGCAGGCGGCCCAGAACAGCCGGGCGTTGCGCTCCCCCCTGCGGGCGGCGAGTACGAAGCGGACCAGGCCCTTGCCGCGCGGGACACGGGAGGGTGCGGGGTGGCGGCGGCGCGCGGGTGGTGCGATCAGTCTGAGCAGGGCCTCGGGGCACGGGGCGGGAGGCAGTGCCGCCGAGTCCGGTGCGAGCCGGTACGCGCCGCGAGCCGAGACCGAGCCCGGGCCGACGAGATAGCCTCCGGCGCCCCGGATGTCGATTCCGTGGGCGAGGCGGCCAGCAGAGTTCGGCACCACCACGCCGGGCGGGCCGGTCAGCCACAGATGGCGGCCCCCGCTCGGGGTGATGACGGTGACGGTCTCCGGGACCGTGAAGAGATGCCGGAGTGCCAGCTGCCGCAGCGCCGCGGCCGAGTCCGTGGGGCCGGCGGTGGCGGTCCCGGTGTCCAGGTCGATACCGATCAGGTGATGGGGCGGGTGTCCGCAGGCGATCCCGTACCCCGTGGCCCAGGGGGCGGCCGAGAAGAGCACGCGCACGGCGGCGGGGTCGGCCGTGGCGTCGTGGACGCCGTGGCCGAGCAGGCCGCACTCGCCGCGGCAGCGCACGGGCTCCGGGGCCAGACGGTGCGGCGACGGCAGGGCGGGGAGCTTCGTGGGGGACAGCGGGATCACGGGGAGCCCGCGCTCGGCGGCGGAGAGAGCGTGGGCGAGGGCCAGCGTGGCGGTGTGCCGGTCGGTGACGGCCATGACTCCATGCTCGTACTCAAGTTCGAGTAAGGGAAGAGGGCGAGGGCGGCCCGCGATGTGCCGTAACGCTTCTCCTCTGGAGGGAGCCGGATCCGGACCCGCGGGTGGCCGAGTCGTGAGGTTCGCGGGGTGGCGGGGTTTATCGGCAAGTGCTCACGCTTGAGGGCGAATCTCCGCCTCCGGGGTGGTTCGCCGGAGATCCGCTGGGCAACTCTGGATGCGCGACGTCGTGAAGATCGACCGGGCGGCCGGCCAACCGCCACGTTTCCAGACGTAGTTCCGCACGCCCGGTGCGCCGCTGTCCGGTGCACTTCCAATGCTTCGGAGGAATCGACATGGCAAGCATCCGTACCGCCCGCGCCCTGGCCGCCGTCGCGGCGCTGCCCCTGGCCGCCGCCCTGTTCGCCGGTGTGGCGCACGCCGACAACGGAGCCTTCGCGGGCGACGGATCGAACGCCGCCGTGGCCACCATCAGCGGCAGTGGCGTGGGCGGTCACAACCTCGGCAACTCGACCACCACCCAGCAGGTGGCCACCGGTGCCGGCGCGTCCAACCAGAACAACACCGCCAACGTCAACGGTTCGGCCTTCACGGCGATCGATCAGTCCAACGAGAACATCGCGATCACCTTCCTGCCGCTCTGGTAGGGGTGCGGCCGGGGGAGGGTTCGACCGGGGGGTGAACGACGGCCTGCGTGGCGGTGCTCAGGCATCTCCGCGCGGGCCGTTCGCCGTCGTGTCCCCGGCGGGTGGGTGTCCCCGGCGGGCGATTCGCGTCGTGTCCCCGGTGGTTGGCCGTGGCGGGCGAGGCGCGCCGGGCTCCTGTCCGGGCGCGCCGGACGCGGGGCGGCATGCCGTCGCCGTCTGCCGTGTTCCCGGCGCGTTCCCGTGGTGGCGTCGGATCTCCACGGCCTTGACAGCCCAACATATCTGACGGACAGTCAGAAATGTTGCTGTGTACGCCACCACCTGTCCCGCGCAGCCTGGGAGGCCTCGCCGTGTACCTCGCCCCGACAGAGCGACGGCGGCGGCTGCGCTCCGGAACCCGCTCGTACTCCGGCTTCCCCGTGCCGGATGATCCCCCCACCACTGCCGGTGACCCCGCGGAGCAGGACCGGCGGCTCGGGCGCGTCTGCGCCGGCGACTGCCCAGGTTTCCTGGCACCGCGCAAGCTCCTCGGCATCCGCCATCGTCGCCACCATCGCCACTTTCGTCCTCTCAGCCGCCTCAGCCGCCTCAGCCGCCTGCGTCATCTCCGTCATCTCCGCCGGCCCGCCGAGTCCGGCGGCCGAGGCCGCGCCGGGGACCGGCCCGGCGGGTGCCGGTCCAGCGGGAGCCGCGGGGAGCGGGGAGCCGGGGCGGGGCCGCGGGGCGGCACGGATCGGCAAGCTCAAGACGGGGTGGGCGAGGGGCGGCGGGACATCGTCGCGATGACGCGGCCGGCGCGGGCACCGGGGCGGTACGGGCGGGCGCCGAGGGGGAAGCGGTGAGCGAGGACGAGCTGTATCCGCTGCTGAAGCCGTACGAGGGGCGCAGCGCCTCGGCCCCCGGCGTCGGGAAGGACCCGGTGAACGAGCCGATGATCAGGCACTGGTGCGAGGCGATGGGTGACCGGAACCCCGCGTACGAGGGTCCGGACGCGATCGCTCCGCCGACCATGCTCCAGGCGTGGACCATGGGCGGGCTGTCCGGACACACGGGCCGCACGGGAGCGCACGACAAGCTGTTCGCACTGCTCGACGGCGCCGGGTTCGCCGCGGTCGTGGCCACCGACTGCGAGCAGGAGTACCTCCGCCCGCTCCGCCCGGGACAACGGATCACCTTCGACTCGGTGATCGAGACGGTCTCGCCGCGCAAGAGGACCAAACTGGGCGCGGGCTACTTCATCACGACCAGGACGGAGGTCCGGGCCGACGGCGAACTCGCCGGGACGCACCGCTTCCGGATCCTCAAGTACGCCCCGCCGGCGGGCGGGAGGGAGGACCGGCCCCGGCGCCCCCGCCCGGTGGTCAACCGGGACAACGCCGGATTCTGGGCAGGCGTCGCCGAGCACAGGCTGCTGTTCCAGCGCTGCGCTTCGTGCGGGAGGCCGCGCTTCCCCTGGCTGCCGGGATGCGGGGGGTGCGGCTCCGCGGAGTGGGAGGCGGTGGAGGCGGAGGGCGCGGGGACCGTCTACTCGTACGTGGTGATCCACCATCCGCGCTTCCCCGCCTTCAGCGGGCTCGGCGACGGCGGGTCCGGTGAAGGCGGACGCGGTGAGGGCGGGTCCGGTGAGGGCGGGCGCGGCGACGGCGGGTCCGGCGGTGCCTTGGCCGCTACCGGCCCGGGCGGAGTGGCGGGGCCGGGCGGAGTGGCGGGTCGGGACGCGGTGGCGGAACCGTACGCGGTGGCGCTCATCGAGCTGACCGAGGGCGTACGGATGGTGAGCAACGTGATCGGGGTGCCCTGCCGCGAGGTGCGCATCGGGATGCCCGTCCGGCTGGAGTTCATCAGGGCCGACGACGAACTGGAGCTGCCGGTGTTCCGGGCCCTGCGGCCGGAGGCGGGCTGAGATGACCGCATCCGGTCGACGAGCGGACGGTGGCCGAGGAGCCCGGGCAGCAGGAGGAGACGGCATGAGTGTGAGCGGTACCGGGTCCTCCGCCCCGCGCGCCGGCGAGGAACTGCCCCCGCTGGTCGTCCCGATCACCCGTACGTTGATCGTCGCGGGGGCCGTCGCCTCCCGGGACTACCAGGACGTGCACCACGACGCGGAACTCGCCCGGGAGAAGGGCTCGCCCGACATCTTCATGAACATCCTGACGACCAACGGCCTCGTCGGACGCTACATCACGGACCACTTCGGCCCGGACGCCGTACTCCGCAGAGTGGCGATACGGCTCGGCGCCCCCAACCACCCCGGCGACACCATGACGTTGACCGGCACCGTCATCGAGGCGGAAGGGGACACGGCCGTGGTGCGCGTGGTCGGGGCCAACGGCCTCGGTCACCACGTCACCGGCACGGTGACCGTCGGCCTGCCCGGGGAGGCGCCCGAATGAGCCTGCGCAGGGCCGACTCGCTCGGCGGTCGGGCCGCCGTCGCCGGCATCGGCGCGACGGAGTTCTCCAAGGACTCCGGACGCAGCGAGCTGAGTCTGGCCGTCGAGTCGGTGCGGTCCGCGCTCGACGACGCCGGCCTCTCCCCCTCCGATGTCGACGGCATGGTCACGTTCACCATGGACACCAGTCCCGAGATCACCGTCGCCCAGGCGGCCGGGATCGGGGAGCTGTCGTTCTTCTCCCGCGTCCACTACGGCGGCGGCGCGGCGTGCGCGACCGTGCAGCAGGCGGCACTCGCCGTGGCCACCGGAGTGGCCGACGTCGTCGTCTGCTACCGGGCGTTCAACGAGCGGTCGGGTCGCAGGTTCGGATCGGGCGTGCAGCGGCGCGAGCCCTCGGCTGAGGGCGCGGCGCTCGGCTGGAACCTCCCGTTCGGGCTGCTGACTCCTGCCTCCTGGGTGGCCATGACGGCTCAGCGCTACCTCCACACCCACGGGCTCACTCCGGAGGCGTTCGGGCAGGTGGCCGTGACCGGGCGGCGGTACGCGGCGCGCAACCCGGCGGCGTACTTCCACGGCAGGCCCATCACCCTCGACGACCACGCGGCCTCCCGCTGGATCGTGGAGCCGCTTCGGCTGCTGGACTGCTGTCAGGAGACGGACGGCGGGCAGGCCCTCGTCGTGACCTCCGTCGAGCGGGCGAGGGATCTGCCGCACCCGCCCGCCGTCGTGGTCGCCGCGGCCCAGGGCGCGGGCCGTGCCCAGGAGCAGATGACCAGCTACTACCGCGACGATCTCACCGGTCTGCCCGAGATGGGTGTCGTCGCCCGGCAGCTCCGGCGGACCTCCGGGATGGGCCCCGCCGACATCGACGTGGGCATCATCTACGACCACTTCACTCCCTATGTGCTGATGCAGCTGGAGGAGTTCGGCTTCTGCGGACGGGGCGAGGCGGCGGGGTTCGTCGCGGCGGACGTGCTCCCGCTGAACACGCACGGGGGCCAGCTGGGCGAGGCCTATCTGCACGGCATGAACGGCATAGCGGAAGCCGTCAGACAGCTGCGGGGCACTTCGGCCAACCAGACCGCGGGGGCGGCCAGGGTCCTGGTCACGGCCGGTACGGGCGTCCCGACCTCGGCGCTGATCCTCGGGGCGGACGGATGAGCGGGACGGGCCGGAGGGACCCACCGGCGGGACGGACCGGCGGGACGGACAGGCGGGACGGACAGGCCGTTTCGGGGTGGGCCGTTTCGGGGTGGGCCGGTCTCGGTGGGCCGTCCGGACGAGCCGGATGAGCAGGACGAGGCGGATGAGCCGGATGCCTGCGTTGGACCCCGAGGCGGAGCCGCGGCATCCTCCACCCAGAGGAGGTGGGGGCCGCCGCACCCCTACAACCTGAGGCGGACCGGGGTTCGGGACCTGGGGCCGATCCGGGAGGAGGCCTCCGCTCCTAGCGTGGGGCCATGACCACGCCAGTCTGCACGACCGCCTCCAGCGCCGCCGTGCCGCCGACCACTTATGCGTCGTTCTCGTCGTACGTACGGGCGCGAGGGCCCGTGCTGCTGCGGACCGCCCGCTCGCTCACGGCCAACCCGAACGACGCCGAGGATCTGCTGCAGACCGCGCTCGCCAAGACCTTCCTCGCCTGGGAGCGGATCGAGGACCACCGCGCCCTCGACGGATACGTCCGCCGCGCCCTGCTCAACACCCGTACCTCGCAGTGGCGTAAGCGCAGGGTCGACGAGTTCTGCTGCGAGGAGCTTCCGGAACCCGCCGTCGCGGCGCCGGCCGACCCTGCCGAGCGGCAGGTCCTGCACGACGCGATGTGGCGTGCCGTGACACGGCTCCCGGACCGGCAGCGCGCGATGGTGGTCCTCAGGTACTACGAGGACCTGAGCGAGGCGCAGACCGCGGAGGTGCTGGGCGTGTCCGTGGGCACGGTCAAGAGCGCGGTGTCCCGGGCGCTGCGGAAGCTCCGCGAGGATCCGGAGCTGGCACCGGTCCGCTGAGCTTTCTTACCCGGGGGTAGTGACATACCGCGCGGTATGTGTTCAGAATCTTCAAACCCTTCAGAGCTGTGCGCCCACCGGGAGGACGCCGTGCTGAGCACCATGCAGGACGTACCACTGACCGTCACCCGCATTCTGAACCACGGGACGACGATTCACGGAAGTTCGCACGTCACCACGTGGACGGGCGGGAGTGAGCCGCATCGCCGCAGCTACCGGGAGATCGGCGAGCGTGTGGCCCAGCTGGCCCACGGCCTGCGCGGCGACCTGGGCGTCACCGGTGACGAGCGGGTCGCGACCCTCATGTGGAACAACGCCGAGCACGTCGAGGCCTACTACGCGATCCCCTGCATGGGCGCGGTCCTGCACACGCTCAACCTGCGGCTGCCCGTCGAGCAGCTGGTCTTCATCGTCAACCACGCCGCCGACCGGGTCGTGATCGTCAACGGTTCGCTGCTGCCCCTGCTCGCGCCCCTGCTGCCGCACCTGCCGACCGTCGAGCACGTCGTGGTCTCGGGTCCGGGCGACCGCTCGGTGCTCGACGGCGTCGCAGCCCAGGTGCACGACTACGAGGAGCTGCTCGCCGGAAAGCCGACCGTCTACGACTGGCCGGAGCTGGACGAGCGCTCGGCCGCCGCCATGTGCTACACCTCCGGCACCACCGGCGAACCCAAGGGCGTGGTGTACTCCCACCGCTCGATCTATCTGCACTCCATGCAGGTCAACATGGCCGAGTCGATGGGGGTGACGGACGCCGACACCAGCCTGGTCGTCGTGCCCCAGTTCCATGTGAACGCCTGGGGGCTGCCGCACGCGGTGCTGATGACCGGAGTGAACATGCTCATGCCGGATCGCTTTCTGCAGCCGGGCCCGCTCGCCGAGATGATCGAGACCGAGCGCCCGACCCACGCGGCGGCCGTGCCCACCATCTGGCAGGGCCTCCTCGCCGAACTCACCGCCAAACCGCGCGATGTGAGTTCCCTCACCCAGGTCACCATCGGCGGCGCGGCCTGTCCGCCGTCGCTGATGGAGGCGTTCGACTCGCTGGGCATGCGGGTCTGCCACGCCTGGGGCATGACCGAGACCTCGCCGCTGGGCACCGTCGCCCGGCCGCCGGCCCACGCGGTCGGCACGGACGCGGAGTTCGGCTACCGGCTGACCCAGGGCCGCTTCCCGGCGGGTGTCGAGGCGCGGCTGCGCGGACCGGACGGGGAGTTCCTGCCGTGGGACGGCGAGTCCGCCGGCGAACTCGAGGTGCGCGGTCCGTGGATCGCGGGCGCCTACTACGGCGGCGCCTCCGGGGAGCCGCAGCGGCCCGCCGACAAGTTCAGTGAGGACGGCTGGCTGAAGACCGGTGACGTCGGTGTGATCGGCCCGGACGGCTTCCTCACGCTGACCGACCGTGCCAAGGACGTCATCAAGTCCGGCGGCGAGTGGATCTCGTCCGTCGAGCTGGAGAACGCGCTGATGGCGCACCCGGAGGTGGCGGAAGCAGCCGTCGTGGCCGTACCGGACGAGAAGTGGGGCGAGCGCCCGCTGGCGACGGTGGTCCTGAGGGACGGCGCGACCGCCGACTATGCGGCGCTGAAGGAGTTCCTCGCCGGGCGGATCGCCAGGTGGCAGCTGCCGGAGCGCTGGGCCGTCGTCCCGTCCGTGCCCAAGACCAGCGTCGGCAAGTTCGACAAGAAGGTGATCCGCCGCCAGTACGCGGACGGGGAGTTGCAGGTCACCGAGCTGCGATAGCAGCCTGGGTTCGGGTACGGTCCGGTGCGCACCACGTGCCGGGCCGTCGCGTTCCTCCCCGGCTGACCGGCTGACCGGCTGACCGGCTGACCGGCTGCGGGTGTGCGGGTGTGCGGTTGCCCGGCTGCGGGAGTGCGCGTGCGGCGGGTACGCCGTCGGGCGGGCCGTGTGATCCGGCAGGCGCGTGGGCGGTGGCCGGCCGGTGTTCCAGACCGTGATGGCCGGCGAAGCGTCGGTACCTGGGTTCCGGTACAGAGCCTGCCCTGCGGGATCCTGCCGCGCACAGCCCGTCTGAGCGAGAGGCTCCGAAGCGCGCCGGGCGGCTCGGGAGCGCCGCGGCCAGGCGGCCCGCGGCCAGGCGGCCGCCCGTGGCTCTGGAGTGCCGCGGCCGGTGGCTCAGGTGCGCCGCGGCCCAGGCGGCCGGCACTCGGCGACCGGCGTCAGTTCGTGCCGATCTTCGCGAGCAGGTCCACGATCCGGTCCTGGACCTCGGCGCTCGTGGAACGCTCCGCCAGGAAGAGGACGGTCTCGCCCGAGGAGAGTTTCGGCAGCTCCGCCTGATCGAGTCCGGCCGAGGTGTAGACGACGAGCGGGGTGCGGTTCAACTGCCCGCTCGCGCGCAGCCAGTCGATGATCCCTGCGCGCCGGCGGCGCACCTGCATCAGGTCCATGACCACAAGGTTCGGGCGTGTCTGCTGGGCGAGCGTCACCGCGTCCGCGTCGGCCGCCGCCCGCGCGACCTGCATCCCGCGCCGCTCCAGGGTGGCCGTCAGCGCGGCGGAGATGTCGGCGTGCTGCTCGATCAGCAGCACGCGGGACGGGTGCTGCTCACTGTCGCGCGGCGCCAGGGCCTTCAGCAGCACGGCGGGGTCCGCTCCGTACGCGGCCTCGCGCGTCGCCTGGCCCAGCCCCGCCGCCAGCAGCACGGGGACCTCGGCCGCCACCGCGGCCTGACGGAGCGCCTGCAGCGCGGTACGGGTGATAGGCCCGGTCAGCGGGTCGACGAACAGAGCGGCCGGAAACGCGGCGATCTGCGCGTCGACCTCCTCGCGGGAGTGCACGATCACCGGACGGTAGCCGCGGTCGCTCAGTGCCTGCTGGGTGGCGGCGTCGGGCGCCGGCCAGACCAGCAGCCGGCGCGGGTTGTCCAGGGGCTCCGGAGGGAGTTCGTCGTCGAGGGGCAGGGGCGCCGGCCGGTTGGCGACCTCGATCGCGCCACCGGGGCCGTCCAGCGGCTCCGGGCCCTCCGCGCCCTCGTCCGGGGCGCCGATCGCGTAGGCCCGGCCCTCGGTGGGAGCGCCGAGCCGCTGCGCAGGGCTGGGGGCGGGCGCCGGTTGAGGGTGCGGGTGCGGTCGCGCCCCCGTCTCGGACACCTGGCGCTCGCCCTCCTGCCGGGTGGCCAGTTTTCGGCGGCGGCCGGAGCCGAGGGTCTGACCGCCGGATGCTGCCTGCGGCGGGGATGCGGCGGGTACGGCGGGCACGGCGGGTACGGCCTGCCGGTCCTGCTGCTGGGCGAGCCGCTGGGTGAGCGGTACGCCCTGACCGAGGGTGCGCACGCTGAACGCCCTGCCCTGTGAGGCGTCGGGGTCCACCGGCTCCGGGGCGGGCATCGGCGTGGCCGTCCCGGCCGCGGGAGTCGGTGCCTCGGCCGGGAGGGGCTGGGCGGCGCGGCGGGACGGTGCGGGCGGCTCGGCCGGGACCGGCGCCGCCGGGGGCAGCGGTACCGAACCGGTGTCACCGGCGTGCGCGGTATTCGCTGCGGGACGGGGGCCGGGCACGGCGGGCGGCACCGGACCGGGCGCTTCGGGCATCGCGGGGCCGGCCGGCGGGGTCACCGTGCCGGACGGTGGAGTCATCGGACCGGGGATGGCGGGTGGTACCGGGCTGGGCACCGGACCGGGGATGGCGGGTGGTACCGGGCTGGGCACCGGACCGGGGATGGCGGGTGGCACCGGGCTGGGCACCGGACCGGGCGCGGCGGGTGGCACCGGACCGGGGATGGCGGGTGGCACCGGACCAAGCACATCGGGCATCGCCGGGCTCGCCGGCGGGGGCACCGGGTTTGTCGGCGGGGTCACCGGGCCGGTTTGCGGTGGCACCGGGCCGGCCTGCGCGGGGATGCCCTGGCCCGGTGTTCCGCCCTCGGCCGGGCGGGCCCGCCGGCGCCCGGTGGGCACGGGGTGCGGCTGCGGCGGGGTGTGGTCAGATTCCGGCTCCGGGCGCGCCGGGTCGTGGCGGCCCTCGTCGGGAGCACCTGACGGCGGGGTGCGGTCGGCCTCGGCGGGGGGAAGCGCGAACGGGCCGCGCGGTTCCTCCGCGGGAACCTGCCGGCCGTTGCCGGCCGCGAGCGCCCGGCGCGCTCGCCGATCGCCCTGCTGTGCTCCGCTGCCGCCACCCGTGCTGCCGCTGCCGTTGCCGTTGCCGCTGCCACCGGTGCCGGAAGCCGCTGCCGTGACGGCGGGTTCCAGCGCGGCGATGTCCTGTCCGACAGGTTGTCCGACCGGCTGTCCGACGGCCTGTCCGTCGCTCCGGCCGGTCGGCCGTCCCACGGCCGCCGGGGCGTCGGGGACCGAGCCCGCCGAAGGCAGCGCGGGAAGTGCCGCGCGGGCGCGCCGGGCCCGCCGCCCGGTGCCCTCCCGGGCCGCGGCTTCCGGACCCACCCCCTGCGGCGGGACCGTGTCACCCAGCGCCGGGCGGCCGGCTCCGGCCTCCGCCGCGGTGACGACCAAGCCGTCCTGTGCAGCCGGGAGCGCGACCAGTTCGGCCTCTGCGGGGCTCGGGCGGCCGCGTCGACGGCCCGTGCCGCCGGTCGCCGCCGGGGTGGGCCCGCCGGGTACGGTTCCGGCTGATCCGCCCGCCCCACCGCTCGCGTCCGTGTCCGTATCCGCCTGGTGCCGCCCTGGGAAACCGGGGGGCACCGGCGTGTCCCCGGGGCCCACCGGGCTCTCCAGGAACGCGTCCGTCGAGGCGCGCCGGGCCCGCCGCCGTCCGCCACCGGACGTGGTCTGCGCCGGGAGGGCAGCCGGAGCCTGCTGCTCCAGGGGTCCCGCCGGCGCCTGCTGTTCCGGGGGCCCCGCCGGGGGCGCCACCGTGCCGGCTCCCTCGCCGAGCGGCACCTCCAGGACATAGGCGCTGCCGCCCGTGCCCGGCACCTCGTGCGTCTGCAGCACACCGCCGTGTGCCGTCACGATGCCGCGGACGATGGGCTCGTGCACCGGGTCGCCGCCGGAGTGGGGACCGCGCACCTCGATCCGTACGACGTCGCCCCGCTGCGCCGCGGCGACCACGATGGTCGAGTCGACGTACCCGGTTCCGGGTACCACCCTCGCCTTGCCCGTCGAGTCGATCCCCGCGACGTCGGCGACCAGATGCGCCAGCGCGGTCGCCAGCCGTACGCCGTCCACCTCGGCCTCGATCGGCGGGGCGTGGACCGCGAACTGCGCCCGTCCGGGACCGATCAGCTCGACCGCGCCCTCGACACCCGCGGCCACCACCGCGTCGAGCAGGACGACGGCCTTGTGCAGCCGCTCCGCGCCGGAGTCCAGCCGCTGGAAGCCCAGGACGTTGTCGACCAGCGTCGTCATCCGGGCGTAGCCCGCGGCCAGGTGGTGGAGGATCTGGTTGGCCTCCGGCCACAGCTGGCCGGCCGGATCGGCGGCCAGCTTCCCGAGTTCGCGGCGCAGCTCCTCAAGTGGCCCGCGCAGCGCGTCCCCGAGCACCGCGGCCAGCTGGGCGTACCGGGCGTTCAGCGAGGCTTCCCGCTCGTCGCGGGTCTCGATCTCCGCGGCGTACTTCTCGGCCCTGTCCGCCGTCTCGGCGGTGTGCTTCTCGGCCAGCTCCGCCAGTTCGGCCGCGTGCCGCTGGTCCCGCTCGGCCAGGTCCGTCGCGTACTTCTCGTCGAGTTCGGCGATGTCCGTGCTGTACTTCTCGTCCCGCTCGGCGATCTCGGCGGCGTGCCGCTCAGCCTGCTCCTCGTAGGGCCGCCGGTCGGTGAACGTCATGACCGCGCCGACCAGCTGCTCCCCGTCGCGCACCGGCGCGGTGGTCAGATCGACCGGCACCTCCCTGCCGTCCTTGGCCCACAGCACCTGGCCGCGGACCCGGTGCTTGCGCCCGGACTTGAGCGTGTCGGCGAGCGGGGACTCGTCGTACGGGAACGGCTCGCCGTCCGGGCGCGAGTGCAGGACCAGCGGGTGCAGTTCCTTGCCGCCGAGGTCGCTGGCGCGGAAGCCGAGGATCTGGGCGGCGGCCGGGTTGACGAGCACGACGCGGCCGTCGGTGTCCGTGCCGACGACGCCCTCGGCGGCCGCCCGCAGGATCATCTCGGTCTGCCGCTGGGAGCGCGCGAGTTCGGCCTCGGTGTCGACGGTGCCGGACAGGTCGCGCACGACGAGCATCAGCAGTTCGTCGCCGGTGTAGCCGGTGCCTCCGCCGGTGCCGGGCGATGCGTACGCCGCGCGCCCGTCCTCCAGACCGGCGCTGGTCACCTCCGCGGGGAACTCGACGCCGTCGGTGCGGCGGGCGACCATCCGGGTCGGCTTCGTACGGCCGCGCTTGCCGACGGAGTCGGGGCGACGCATCGAGCCCGGGATGAGCTTGGAGTCGAACGCCGGCAGCAGGTCGAGGAGCCCGCGCCCGACGAGCGCGGTGCCGGGGGCCTCGAACATCTCGAGGGCGATGGTGTTGGCGTTGACGACCGTGCCGTTGCAGTTGACGAGGACGAGCCCGTCCGGGAGCGCGTCGAGTATGGCGGCGAGGCGAGCAGCGCCTCGGGATGGCCTGCTGCTCACGACGACGCTTCCTCTCTGACCTACAGCGACCTACGGCATCTTGCGGCGGACGGCCGGGGCCTCCCGACCTCGCGACCGCAGCCTGTCACAGGAGGGAGTCTAAGGGCTGGGGATGCGGCAGCGGCGGTGGATGAGGGGGAGCCCTCACCGGGGCTCTGTGTACACACGCTCGCCCGGTGCCCGTCGGCGGGCCCGCTGACCTGGGCGCGGCCGGACCGCGCCGAGCACCGGACCCGGTCCCGGGGTGCCAGGCGGGGGCCGGCCGGGGCTGCGGCCGACACCCCGGGACGGGTTACACGCGGGCTTCCGACGGGGCCGTCCGCGGGGGGAGCGGGGTTGACGGCCACCCCGGCACGAGACCGCCGGCGCCCGCACACCGGCGCCCGAGAGACGTTTCCGAACGGACGGCACACGACCTGGCGGGGACCGGCGCGGACCCGTGCGGACCGGTCGGTGCGGACCGGTCGGTGCGGACCGGCGGAAGCCGGATGGGGGGCCAGCCCGCCGAGGTGATCGTCCGCCACCCGGCTGCGTCACGCCCGGGCTGTGCGGGCTGTGCGGGTTGTGCGGGCGTCGTCGTGGCGGGCGGTCGGGAGGACCGGCTCCAGAGTCTCCCAGCGGCGGATCTCGCAGCCGTTCGTGCGGTCGAACCTGGCGTCGACGCGCTGGCCGCGCCATGTCCCGGTGATCCGCGCGGTGGCGGGGCCGCCGTGCTGCATCGTGCACATGGCGTCGCCGTCGACCGGACGGAACGGGTCCCGCCGCTCCGTCGCGAACTCCGCCAGCCGATCGCAGGCGGCCCGCGCCTCGGGGTGCGAGCCGCCCGCCGGGCCGTTCTCGCTGCCGCACGTCAGTTCGTACGTACCGTCGGCCCGGGGGTTGCCGGTCTCCGCGGTGGTCACGGTGAGCCGGTCGCCGGGCACGGACCGGCCGTCCTGTTCCCGCGGGCCGGTATCGAGCAGCGGCAGCGGGATCGGGGCGCGGACGGCACCCGCGGTCGGTACGGCGGCGGCCAACGCGGCGAGCGAAGCCGTCGTCGCGGCGGCGGTGAGGACGAGGCGGCGCAGCATGCGTACTCCTGGAAGCGAAGGTCTGGGGGCGGAGCCCCGCTTCGGGGACGGCGTCCCGGCATCTCTAACGCTCCGCGCTCCGGGGCGTTGCGCAATCCCGGCTGGGCCGATCGGGGTGTGTGCGGGGCTTTGCCCAGGAGCCTGCGTGCCTAGTACCGTGGGAAGCGATTGGTGACACCCCACCCGGCTGTGTCATCATCTGCACGCACCACTCGCGACGCCGCGAGTGTGCTGGAGGCGTCGCCTAGTCCGGTCTATGGCGCCGCACTGCTAATGCGGTTTGGGCCTTAAAGCCCATCGAGGGTTCAAATCCCTCCGCCTCCGCCCCTTGACCAGGGAGTCCGGCTGATTCCGGCCGGGCTCCCTGAGTCGTTTTCAGAGCCATCTTCAGCCTCCAGATGGCACGCTGATGGCACCAACAGTCGCGGGCCTGCTGGCACGCGGGATGAACGCCGCGATCCGGCGCGTGGCGTCCGCCGCCATCTCCTCGGCTACGACCGCGTACACGTCCTTCGTGAACGCCACGGAGGCGTGCCCAAGGACCTCGCTCACGAACTTGTCGTCGACCCCGGCGGCGATCAGCATCGTCGCCGCGCCGTGCCTCAGGTCGTGGAAGCGGACGGGCGGGAGCACCATCCGCAGCGCGACGTCCACGGCGGCCTCCGTCGTTCGGTACTTCCGGGCGATCCGCTCGACCGGCCAGCCCTTGCCGACCCTCTTCCGGATGTTGCCGTACCGCTCGATCAGGATCCCGAACCGGCTGGAGAGGTACGCGGGCTTGAGCGCCTTGCCGTCCTCGTAGCAGTAGACGCGGCCCGAGTCCTCGTACGCTTCGCCCCACTGCAACCGTTCTTCGAGCTTCCGCTTCCGCCACGCCCGGTGAACGCGCACGGTCTCCTCGTCGAGGGGAACCTGCCGCCAACCCGCCTCGGTCTTGGTGTCGTCGAGCTCGTCGTCAGCCTGCGCCTGGAGGATGTGCAGCCACCCGCGTTCGAGGCTGAGGTGCTGGTCCTCCGCGCCGACGAGCTCGCTCCGGCGCGGCCCATAGTATGAGGTCAGGTGGAACGCCGGGTACAGCCGCTCTTCGGACGCCTCCGCGAAGTCGAGGAAATTGCCGGTCTGCGTCGCCGTCCAGACCATCACCTTGGCCGGGACGACGCCCGTGCGCTCCCACGCCTCGACGCGCTCGGCCGACCACAGCAGCGGCTTCGCGCGGCCCTTGCTGCGCTTGCCGCCTTTTGACCGCCACAGCCCCTCCACGGGGTTGTCCAGCCGGATCTTCGACACCTTCACGGCGTCGGTCAGGGCGCCGTGGAACACCGCGTGCACGCGTTTGATCCGGGACTCCGAGATCGGACGGGAGTGGATCCGCCGGCCATCCCTCGTCGCCCGCGCGCCGACGAGCCGCCGCAGGATCTCGGTCCGGTCCTCCTTCTCCTCCGCCTTGTTGATCTTCCGCATGGCGGCGTACAGCTCACGGAAGTGCTCGTCGGTGAGGTCGATGACCTTGATGTGCCCGAGGCCGGGCTTGCCGTACAGGTCGATGGCCTCGCGCTCCGCGTCGAGCGTCTTCTTCGCCAGGCCCTCGCCGGTCTCAGCCTCCGACACCCGCCAGGCGAGGCGGCGGTCGAGGTACTCGCCGAACGTCGTGTTCCGCTGCTCGTGCGCCTTCGGGTTGCTGGCGCGGCCGAGAACCTTGATCAGCCCTTCCTTGCACTCCTTCTCCGTCGCGTACGGGCCGACGCGAGGCTGCCGGCGCTTCCCGTCCGCGCTGTGCGGCGCCTCGTACCGGGCATACCAGGCACCGTGGTTCTTCTTGCTGAGCTGCGGGCACTTCTTGCCGAGGAGCTTCTTCGTCTCCGGGGCTCGGCAGCTACACGCCTTATAGGGCTTCACGTCATTCCCCCTCGTCGGTCTGGCGGTCAGTTGCAGGACGGAAAGTCACAGTGGGTTCGGCGGCACGCTGGCGGTTGTAGTCGCGGATCAGCGGTTCCAGCTCCCCAATGAGGGTGCGGGTGATGTGACCGCGAGCCGCCTGCCGCGCCCGCGCAGTCATGTCGGGTGCATCGGGGCGTTCGGCGAGGCGGGCGTCCCGTTCTGCGGCCAGGCCCCGGCCCCAGAGGGCGCGCGCTCCGTAGGCCACGAAGTGGGCGGTCGTCTCCAGCCGCTTGGCGGCCTTCGACTCCGCTTCATCAGGTGCGGCCATGAGCGCCGGGTCGGGCGAGGACGTCGGCCAAGGGGCGAGCAGCCCACCGATGGCGTGCGCGAACTCGCGGAGTTCGTCCCACCAGTGGGCGTCGTCGATCTGCCACGCCTTCGGCCGCGGCTTGTGATCTTCTTCCAGAAGCTTGTGAAGCTCGTCGTTGTCGACGGCGGCCACGGCGGTAAGCCGGGTGGTTCCGGCGTCCGGGTCCGGCAGAAGTGTGCGAAGAGGGCGCCGGTACAGCAGCGGCAGCATCAGAAGCTCGGTGGCGGTGATGGCGCGCTCGCCGCGCTCGGTGGCCCCGACGGTCGTGCGGTGCCAGGTAAGCCCGAGTCGGCGGGCGCTGTGCGCGATGTTGTCCGCAGTGCGCTGGTCGGCTTCCCGTGCCTGGCGGATGCGTTCACCGAGAGCCTGAGCGAAGGGTGTAGCAGCAGGATGTTCGGGTTCGGGTCGTGGATGGGGCATGAAGCGACTGTATCGGCGTCTGGGGATTCTTGACGAGTGCCCACGGTGAGTACCAGTATGAAGCTGTGAATGAGCGATATGCCATCAAAACTGGCTTCACTGGGCGCCCGGTTACGGCTGAACCCCATTCCGAAATCGAGGAGCTCCTCACGCCGGAAGAGGTGAGCAGCTCGACGAAGCTGGCTCTCCAGACGCTGGCGAACATGCGTCGAGACCGTCGAGGTCCGCGCTTCATCAAGCTGGGTGTGAGCGTCACCGCCCCCGTCCGTTACCGCCGTTCTGACGTCGAGGCATGGCTCGACTCGCAGGTCGTCGAGACGGGGGCTGGCTGATGACGGTCCACTGGTCACGTGAGGCGATCGAAGCGCTGGGGCCGACGACGGACGTGCCGACCGCTGCGGCAATCGTCGGCGTCGACGCGGACATCGTGTACGCGATGATCCGGCGCGGAGAGTGGACGATGACCCGCGTCCTCCGGCTCGGCCGGAGGATCAAGATCCCGACGCGCGACCTGATCGCCTATCTGTACGTCCCCGAGGCCGCCACCGCGCCGATCCCAGTCGTGCCAACTGCGTGCCATCACGCCGCATCGCCGCAGGTCACGGCCAGCGAACCGCATCACTCATGCGGTTGCATCCTTGCCCCGGCTGAGGTGATCCAGCTTCGGCGGACTACCACGACCGCGCTGACCCATAGGTGAGCAAGGGGCCCGACGCTCACGACGCACGACGGCCCCCGGTGGTACCCGGAGGCCGCACGGAAGGAGAAGGCCGTGCTGAGTATCCACTACGAACCGCATCCCGCGGTTCACACCTTCCCCGTCACTGGTCAGCAGGTGCGCGCTCTCGCGCGGGGCGGCTCCCTCTGGTGGGTCGCGTCCGACGTGGCTGCTGTGCTGGACATCGGCCGGACCCACGACGCCGTGCGGTCGCTCGACGACGACGAGAAGGGTACGGAGACTATCCGCACCCCCGGCGGCGAGCAGGACGTCACGGTCATCAGCGAGGCCGGCCTGTACTCACTCGTCCTCCGGAGTCGCAAGCCCGAGGCGCGGGCCTTCAAGCGGTGGGTGACGCACGAGGTCATCCCTGCTGTCCGCGCCTCCGGCCGGTACGAGGTCGCCCGGCGGGAGCCGACCAAGCTGGAGCTCGCCAGGGACCTGGTCACCGCGCTCGAAGCCCGTGAGGCACTGGAGCGGCGTAACGCTGAGCTGGAGCCGTCCGCCGCCGCGTGGGATGTCCTCGCCTCCGACAGCGTCGGTGACTACTCGCTCCGCACCGCTGCACAGCTCCTCAACCGCGACGGCTGCGTCCGTACGGGACAGAACAGGCTGGCGCGGACCCTTCGCGAACTCGGCTGGACCGACACCTCGGGGCAGCCCTACCAGGCAGCCGTGGACGCCGGGCGCCTCGTACGCCGCGTCACCAGCTACCGCCATCCACGCACCAACAAGCGGATGCCGTCCTGGCAGCTCCGCATCACCCCCAAGGGACTTGCCGCGCTGCGCGATCACCTGGGGTGTCGGCACACGCCGATCCCTCTCGACGACGCTGCGGCATGAGAACGGCCGTGCCGTCGGCGATTGGGACGCCGACGGCACGGCCTTGACGCCATATCCGTGCCGGTCCCCGGTACCTACCGCCAAGCAGACCCGGGGCCCGACCCCTCAGAAAGACGCCAATGCACACTCTGGCATACACCAGCGGGCCGGTGACCGTCTCCTCCGCCCCCGCCGCCGTCGCGTGCGGCCTGGGCCTCACCAGGAGCGCCCGATGACCCGGCGCCCCTCGAACGCGCACCGCCCGAGCGTGAGCCGCCCCGGCTCCACCGGCCTCCGGTTCGGCATGTTCGCCGTCTGTGTGGTCCGGGACCCGGACGCCGAGCTGAACAAGGGCAAGGCCAAGCCGCTGTACGACCTGCTTGTGTCCTTCGCGGACGTCAGCTCACGCGACACCGGCCAGGGCTACCCGTACCGCGAGGCGCTCGCGGCCTGCCTGGACTGCACGAAACAGACCATCGACCGGGCCACGAAGTACCTGGAACAGGAGATCGGGCTCGTCCGGGTGGTCCACCGGAAGGTGGAGGGCAAGGAGGACGAGAACGACGCCAACCTCTACATGGTCTTCGACGCCTGGCTGATCCAAGGCGTCCCGCCGTCGGCGGACACCCCACCGCAACTCGTCGCCCGGTACGGCCACACGATCGCTGGCTTCGACATCGAGGCGTGGATGGAGGAGCACGCTCCCGACTTCGACCTGACCGGCTGGCGGGCCGCCCACACTGCGAGGCTCCAGGGACAGCAGGAGCGGCGGGCGGAGCAGCGGCGTAAAGAGCGGGCCCGTCGGAAGAAGTCGAAGAAGGGGGGTGGCGTCACCGATGACGCTACCCCTGAGGACCCTGCAAACGAGGGGGGTGGCGTCACGGAGGACGCTACCGGTGGCGTCGTGGAAGACACGTCCGGTGGTGTCATGGGTGACGCCCTATCTAAAGCCGGTGGTCGAGAGCCTTCTTCCACACCTACTGACGGGGGTTCGGCCGGAGGCCAAGGTGCGGGTGGTTTGGTGCCTGCGGGTGCGAGCAGCAGCGCGGAGCCGAAAGCGGACAGCATGCAGGACGGCTCCGCCGTCGACTGGAAAGCATCGCCGACCCCGAAGCAGCGCAAGGCGACGAAGGTGACCGAAGCCCGGCCGGTCCCGGGTGAGGAGGACGTCTGGGCCGCTTTGGAGCCCGTTCTCACCGAGCTGGGCAACCGACCCGACACCCGCCCGCCGACGCTGCGGAAGGCCGTCCGGCAACTTCTCGGGCACAACACAGACGCCCGCCTCACCGCGTTCGACGCCTACCCGCGCAGGCCGGAACACGCCCTCGCCCGGATCAACCGTGGCTGGTACCGCGCCCAGGGCCCGGAACGGGCCGCCAAGGACTACGACGGCCCTGACGCCATCCGGCGCCCCGTCGGCTACCTGGCGACCGCCCTCACCGTCCAGGAGTGCATCCGGTCGGAATGCGAGCTGGGCATTCTGCTGACGACCGGCGAGGAGTGCACGGTGTGTGAGGGCCGCGCGGCCGAGCGAGCCGTCGCCGCCCTCGGTACCCGACTGGAGACGGAGACGGTGCGGCTGGCCGCTGCGCGGCAGGCACGGGAAGGTGTGGCGAGGCCGGCCTTCGAGGACCAGGAGCAGCACGACGTGCTCGGCCTGCCGGAGCAGCGCGCCACGTGGCGGTGCGAGACGCCCACATGCCGCCGCCTGGGCAGGGGCACCCCGCCCGAGGTACCGCTGTGCAGCGAGTGCCAAGAAGACATCCGGATGGCCCTCCGCGAAGCCACTGACCACGAAGGACCCGTACGCGGCCGTACACGGGCCGTAGAGCGGTGAACGCTCGACTGCTGGTGGCCCGAGATCTCGGCGTTCATCGCGACCGGCCACAGCAACGCCGCCACCTTCCATAAGATTGTCCCTGATGCGCGGCCAACGAGGAGGCGTGGGTGGGCAATCTGGGGGGATACCAGACGATGACGACGCTGGCGAAGAAGGTGGGCGGCCCCGGGGTGCTGGTCGTCGTCACTGCCGTGGGCGGGTGGGCCATCGGCCGGGGTGTTGAAGCTGGCGGGAAGAACGTATTCCGGACCGTCAAGGCTGCTGCCAAGAAGCGGAACGCCCCGTGCTCGACGAAGGGCCAGGTCTTCGACGTCGTGTCCGACGGCGAGGACGGCAAAGGCCTCGCGATCCGGGCAGGTGACCAGTACCGAGTCATGGAGTGCGACGGGGAAGCGATCCTCATCGAGGTGCTCGGTGGCACGAACAATCCCTACTTCACGTCGGCGCAGTTCCTGGCTTCGGTGTCGGGCTTCCTCACGGCGGAGAAGATTAATGCCGAGTAGCTCGACTTCGAGTGTGGGCACTCGAGTCAGCAGCTGACCCGCGCATCGTAGAAGCCACCGTGAGTGCCACGGGCGTCCTGCTGTCAGGGCAACCTCCACCACCCGTGGCCCTCACGCAACGTGACAGTCAGTCAGTCCACTCGGGACGACACACCGCTCAACTTTGAAGACCCGTATTGGTGTGGACCACATGAGCCCCACACCAATACTCGGCATGCCAACCACTGGCGCGGGTCGTTAGGTCCGGCTCAGTTTTCTTCGAAACCGCTGTCTTCGAACTTCAGTTGGGCGGCGTTCTCGCGGACGGTACGCACCTGCTGTTCGGTGAATCCGTCGGCGGTGGTTGCGGTGATCTCGATGCGGACCTCGAGCTGGACGCCGTCGGCGGCCTCGAGGTGTGCGAGGACTTCCTGCTGGATGTTGGCGAAATCTGCGGCGGGGCGGTTGGGCCTGAGGGTCTTGACGCCCCAGAACCTGCGCGTGACCCTCTTGGCCGGCGGCACCGGAGGCTGAGCCCCGGGGCCGGGGGTAGGCGTGTTGGTGCCGGGGCCGGGGGGCGGGGTGCTGCCTTCACTGCCGTTGTCGCCGTCCGACGGGGTGACCGGCTCGATCGGTGGGGTGGCGACGACTCGTGCACGCTGAGCGACTGCTCGTGCCGGCTGGACGAGGAGCGTGCCGTTGGTGACGAAGCTGGGATCGGGCTTGTCGCCATGGATCCAGAGGTTCTGGTATTCGTCGGTGGCTTCGTCGTAGCCGTCGGCGAGCGCGAAGGCGTCCTGCTGCCAGAGGAGGACGTCGGCAGCGCCGAGTACGGCCTGTTCGAGCACCTGCCGGTTGGGCAGGCGCTTGAGGTAGGGGTACTGCGTGTACCAGGACCACAGGTCGCCGAACCTCACGTGTCCCTTGCCCCAGGCGTTGGCCAGGGCGCCTTCGAGAGCCATGCGCACGAGCGTGGTGCCGAGCACCGGGGTGATCCAGCCCTTGGCCTTGAGCGCCGCGGTGACGCGCTCGGCGAGGGAACCACCGTCCCTGGCGACACGGGTGAAGGAGATGGTCGGCTTCTGGCCGGGCAGTTCGGTCGGGATCAGCGCCGCGGTGAAGGCCGCGCGGACGCGGTCGTCTACGGCCGCGTCCAACTGGCGTGCGCGGGTGACGGACTGCTTGCGCTGCTGGGCACTGAGCTCGAGTTCTTCGGCCTCGTCGGCGATGGACTTCCAGGCCCGGTACTCGCGCACCACCCCTTCGAGCTCGGGGTACGTGTCGCGATCTGCGGCGACCATGACCAGCATGTTGCGGCGTTGCCGCTGCCCGGTGCCCGCCTCCCGCAGGAGACGCGCGGCGAAGTCCGTGGCGGTGGAGGCGTCCTTGCCCCAGGTGAACTTCGGGTGCAGGACGACGAGCTTGAGCACCTCGGAGTCGGGGATGTCCCCGGTGTCGAGAGGCGCGGCATGTACGGCACCGAAAGAAGCCCTGGATGCCCTCTCCGTGGCTTTGAGGCGTTCGACGATCGTGGCGTGCACGTCGGCCTCGCTGTAGCCGGCCGCGCGGTCGGCGGCCACGCGGGAGACCGAAGCAGCCAGGTCGTACCAGGAGCGGTCGCCGTCCTCGTAGAAGTAGGTGGCACGCTGGCCCAGCAGTGCGCGCGCGTCACCGATGTGGTTGATGACGTCGCCGGGTACCGCAGTGCCCAGGCGGAGCTGCTGGATGTCTACGCCCTTGTGCGCCGAGCGCAGGGTCGGGACGGTCGCGATGAACACCGACCGGGCGACCCGCCTGGTAAGGGCTCGCTGCCCGAACGACGGACGATCGCGGTCGATCTGAACGGGGGTGGCCCCCTCGCCGTCGACGTCCTTGTCCACCACCGGCTTCCAGTTGTCGTCGAGATACTTGGTGATCTCGCTGAATACCTGGGTGTCGTGGACGGGCACGGCGCCGGGGGTGATGAGCGGTGTGGTGTCGTTGGCGGCCCACAGCGAGTTGATGACCACGCTCATCAGACGCAGCACACCGCGGGTGCGCTGGAACTTCGGCAGCGTCGACCAGTCCTCGTAGAGCCGGTCGAACAACTCGGGATGGATCGGGTACGCCGCTCGGATGCGCTGCTCGTACCCGCCGGTGGTCGTCTCACGCGGGAAGAACCCGGTGTTCTCCTGGTAGTACTTCACGTACTGCTTGGCCACCGCGGCGATGTCCGCCAGGGCCACGGCATCGGGTTCTTCGAACAGGCGCCGCCGCACGATCTCGAAGGACTCGATGTTGTTGGCCGGCCGCCAGTCGTCGGCGTTGCGGCCGATGGTGTGTTGCAGGGTCTCCAGAGCGACGTGCCCGTTGGGGCCACCCACCTCCAGCGCCGAGCCGCCGCCCCCGTTGTCCAGGGAGTCGGAAGCGGGGATGGAGACCACGAGCATGACGCCCGGGATGGACTTGGCCATCTCGGTCAGGTGCTGGGCGAAGGTGTGCTGCGTAGCGAAGGATCCGCCGGGCAGGTCGTCGCGGCCCACGAGCTGGCGGGCATAGGCCACCCACTCGTCGATCAGGATCAGCACGCTCTTGCCGCCGGCGACGACGTCGCGTACGACGGCGTCCAGCGCGTCGCCGGGATCGGTGCCGGTCGCATCAGCGATCGCGACGCGGTCGAACGCCTCACGGTCTCCGAGCTGCCAGGCCAACTCCCCCCAGAGCGTGCGCACCTGCGTGCCGTCGTCCTTCGGGATCGGTTGGCTCGGGGAGAGCTTCGTGCCCACCAAAGTGACCCGCTTCACGTCCAACGACCTCAGCGGGTCGCCTTCGGCCGTGGGCAGGGAGGCATGCACGACGTCCTGCACGGCCTGGGACAGCGCGCTCGTGGCCAGGCCCTCGGAGAACAGGTGGTACAGAGCCAGCATCGAGTGCGTCTTGCCGCCACCGAACTGGGTCTGCAGATTTATCACTGGGCTTGCGCCGGCGTCCCCGGAGAGGCGCTTGAGCGCACGAGTCAGCAGGTCGGACAGACCGCTGGTGAGGTAGGTACGGGAGAAGAACTCAGCCGGGTTCAGATACTCCGGCGCCGCGGTGTGGCCATGGGCCACCGCGTACAGGTCGGCGGCGAACTCCGCGGCGGAGAACTGCCCACGGATCACGTCGGCGTGCGGCCGGATGACCTCTCGCCACGGCTTGATCGCCGTACCAGCCTGCATGCCGGCCACCTTGACGGCCTGCGCCTCACGCGTCAGCCGGTTGCGGGTCTGCTTCTCGAAGACCTCCCGCTGATGCTCCATGCGCGTCTTCGCGACCGCATCGGCCTCGTCGCCGGCTCCGATCACCGTCAGCAGACGCTCGATCGTGTCCAGCGCACGGTAGGTGTCGTCCGAGGAGAACTTCTGCCCGTGGTGAGCCGCGTTCGCCGTCTCCCGCAGTTCGGAGGCCAACGCGGACTGCGGGCGCGAGAGGTCCTTCTCGAAGACCTTCCATCGCTCAGTGACTATGCGCAGCAGGAACCGCACGTCGTCCCGCGAGTACGTCTTGGCCGTGCCGAACTTCGCCACGTCCTCGGCGGCGATCAGCTCGATCCAGTCCTTGCCGGGCGGAGCCTGGGCGGACATACGCATGTCGACCCACGGCCGCATGCCCTCGAGCAGCTGGTCGAATCCGCGCAGTACCTTCTCGTTGTTCGTCAGCGCCATCAGATCTCCTCCCCAAAGAGCGTCTCGGCCACCGCGGCCGGGCGGATCGTGGTCGATGTCGCGGAGACATCGGCCCACGCCCCGCCGAGCCCATTGAACAGGCCAGCGGTCGAGGAGTCTTGAGACTCCATCAGCTCGTACAGGCGGGTGGCCAGGCGGTTGACTTCGTCCAGGTCCACCCTCCCCTTCACCCCGACCATGAGCCTGGCGGCCTCCTCGCGCCCCTCGGTGGCGTAGGCGCGTGCCAGATGGCACGTGACCTCCCACAGGGACAGCCGGTCATCGTGGGCCGGATCCCATCCGGGGGCGAGATCCTGCGGCTTGATCAGCGCGACCTTTCCGCCGCCGGAGGTGAGGGTTCCACCGCGGGCGATTCCGTCCACCGAGAGGCCCAGGGGCACAGCCAGCGACTCGGCATCACCGTAGGGGCGGGTGTCCCAGCCGTAGGAGCGGAACCAGTCCAGGCAGAACCGGGTGTCGGCGTCCAGTTCGGCGTCGTGCTCGTTCTGCAACGCGTCGAATGTCTGGTTGATCAGCGCCAGTGCGGTCTTCACCGACATTGTGGAGCCGTCGTCCTCCAGCACGCGGGAGAAGCGGGAGAACACCGCCATGCCTGGGCCGAGGATCGTCTGACGCAGGTCCGCCGGAGCGATCGCGCCCTCACGGATACGAGGTAGCGCCTCCTCCAGTTCCGAGTGCAGCGCAACCAGGAACCCCGTGCGGTCCGTTGCCGGGGCGGTTGTCTCACGGGGGCGGAGAGCCAACACGATCGATGAGGCGAGAGCATTCGTACCCACCGAGATCATTCGACCGCCACGCTCCGAGCGAACAGGCCACGTCGCGGTGATCGTCCAGCCATTGCGAACCATGCCCTCCAGGAAGGTGGACCACCCTGTGGAAGCGACTCCTTCCTTCTCTAGCTCGGCCTGCTTGAAGGCGTAGAAGGTAGTGATCGGGTAATCTGGCGAGGCTGCCTGCCGCGCCCGCGCAAAGACTTGTTCGAAACCTTCCTCAAAAAATCTCTCCGCACTCTCCTTTCCTCCATGGCGGTACGGGTTGGCGATGAGTTCTTCCGCCTTCGGAACAAGCATTGTGCCGAACGAGTCTGGGTGAATGTCGCGTAGGGAACGCCGCAGCCAGACGTAGAAATAGTCGGATAGGTCTGAGTATCCGATATTATCGTAATAAGGTGGATCGGTCGCAATCAGGAGATTCGTGTAATCGCGACTGGCGGCGTCGGCCTGCTCCGCGTTCCCGCCGTTCCGTGCGGGAAGTTCATCAAGTACGCGGGCAATTCCGCGAAGCATGAACCCGAAGTTGCCGGAAGATTCGCTAAACAGGTTCGCCTCTGCGAAATCCCAAGTCATTGGGAGAGCCTGGCGGGCGAAAGTGTTTCGAATTCCTTCGTTCTTTGGGTCGGGCATCCAGGTGGAGATCGTTCCGCCGTAGTCAGACAAACGGCTTGCTGCCATCCCGAGGTATGTTGCTACCGCGTCAGCGTACGCCTCTGCAGCGTCCCCGCCATTGCTCAGAGGTTCACCACGAGTGAGACCTGCCGCGATGGCGTCGGCATGTAGCTGTTCTCGGGCCTCGCTGACGAGGTCGCTCAGAGTCGTGAGCGTCGTGAGTTGCCTGTTTGTGAACAGGTCGGAGAACTCGGTAAAGCCATACTGGGGAGGAGAGAACCAGCGTGGATTATTCGCGACAGAACCGGTGGGCGGGTTCGCCGGCCGCGGGGTATTTGCCGCCTGTGCATGCTTCTCATCGGGAGCTAGGTAGATGCGGCGACGGTTGCCTTCTGCGACGACGGCAAGTAGTTGAGCGCTAATCCGGCTGGAGGCTCCTTCGGAACGGATGTAAGCCAGAGTGGCGAACCCTCCGCAGGCGACGCAAGTAGCACCCTTGCTCGTCGTCATGGTTCCATCGCTCGTTGTCGTGGGGGCCTGCTTCGGGTCGTGCCCGATGCTGAACTCCACACGCCGTCCGCCGCGCGCCGCCACGTCGTCGACTACCTTCGGGACGACGTACGCTTCCTTGCCCTTCTTCTTGCCCAGCCACCAAGAACGCACCAGTGGCATTTGAATGCCGCACGCCGGGTTCGGGCAGATCACTGTCCGGGCCCAGATCCACGCGATCACGGTGGCTTCGGTCGTCTTCCCCGTGGGCTTGCCGTCGCCTCCCAGCACAGGCACCTGCGCCTTCGGATACAGGTCCCCGATCCGCTCCTGTGCCCGGTCGCGCATCCACGCGCCATAGCGGCGCACGTCCTCCGCCAGACCTGTGGCACGCGGCCAAGGCCCCAATCGAGTCTCCGCAGCTCCCGGGAACACGGGCGGCTTTCCCGCGAACTTCGGCGGGATCTCGATGAGGGCCTTGTTGATCAGTACGGGCACCGGGTTGAGGTCGCTGGCGTGAGCCTCCAGGCCCAGGCGCTGCGCCTCCAACGGGATCGTTCCGCCGCCCGCGAACGGGTCCAGGATTGCAGGCGGGTTCCCTCCCGTGCTCTTGAGGATCTCCTCGCGGGCTTCCCGATACAGGCCCTCGTCGTTGATGTTCTCCCAGACCACCAGTCGTCGGATGATCCCGTGTAGGCGCTCGCGCTCCTTCTTCTGCTCCTCCTCCGTGGGGAACAGCTCGGGATGCGAAGACGGGTCGTCGACGAGCTGGGCGAACAGCACGGCCCGTGCCGCCGCCAGCGGCCGGCGGGCCCACCACAGGTGCAGTGTGGAGGGGTGCCCGTGGCGGATCGACTTCTCACGGGCGGACTCCGCGTTGATGTCCTCCAGAGGGAGGGAGACCTCGATGAGCTTGCGTCGAGGGACAGAGCCTGACGGCGTTCCGGGCTGCACTGCGGTGTTCACCTGCTCAATCTAGATTCCGAGGCGCTCGAACCGTGCCTCGGGTGGCGTTCGAGCGGATGAAACGTGTGGATCTTGTGTGTCAGAGGGGCTCTACACCGCGGTCCCACTCGGCCTTCCACTTGCGGCGCAGGTCGTCGACGTACTTGTCCAGGACGAGGTCGGCGAAGGGGTTGAGTACATAGCGGACCCGGTCGTTCGACCCGTCGGGGGTGTCGGGGTCGACGGCGACGAGGGCGAGCCGGTAGTCGGGCTCGGCGTTCTTGGCGTAGCCGACCTCGCTGGTGGTGACAGTGAAGCTGTCAGCGCCCAGCACACGCCCCTTGACCTCGATGAAGATCAGGTGGCCGTCGGGCTTGCTGGAACGGATGTCGAAGCCCTTGTTGGAGTGCGCCATCTCCTCAGGCACCCGGCCGAGTCGACGCTCGGCAGCCAGTACGGCATCTACGGCACGACGCTCGGTGACGGTGGTGTCCAGGGCGAAGCTGTCAGGTGTCGGCTGCTCGCCGGCGGTACCCGGAACGACCGCGGCGGGTAGGACGAGCGCTGCGCTGATGATCTGCGGCGGGTGCACGTTGACCTGGTTTTCGCGATCGAGCTCGTCTTGGCGGCGTTCGAGCCGGGCCTCCAGCGCCCGGGCGCGATCACGTGCGGTGGCCGGCGAGATACGGATCTTCTTGCCTGCCGCCTGCGCCTCGGCGAGCTTGATCGATTCGCCGTCCCAGTAGTTCATCTGGGCCAGCAGCCGCTGACGCACCAGCTTGCGCGTCCGCTCGACAGCCGGGACGACGCGAGCGACGACGTCGGCTCGGTGCTCGGGCAGGCCGTGCTGGATCGCCCAGATCTGGGCGATCTTCTCAACGCCGTCGGCAAGCCAGGCCGAGGACAGCTCGGAGTTGATGGCAAGGGCCAGTGCGGCGTGCTGCTCAAGGTTCAGTTCTGTGGGCAGGGACAGGTCGAGGTACGGGGCAGGGCCTGCCGGCTGTGCGGTTCCGTCGGGCAGCACGGAGACGTACTCGAACCTCTTGCTGATTGCAGTGCCGCGCCCGTCCGAGAGTTCTTCCAGCAGGGCGAACACGAGCTGGGGAGTGGTGACGGTCCGGTCCAGGAAGGTCGCTCCACGCGTCAGGGCGTCGCCGTACCTGTTCAGGATCTCGGTGATGATCGCGTCCATCAGCGGATGACCGGGCGCTATGAGCTCGGCGTCCGGGCGGCCGGGCATGACCACGGCCGAGGGCTCGAAGGTGATGCGTCCATAACGCGGGCTGACCGTACGCCGACCCTCGCGCAGGACTGCGGGTACCTGGGTCAGCTCGAACCGGTCCTTCTCCCGTTTGGATGCGCGCCCGCCCAGGGCACGCAGGGACTCCATGACGAAGGCCTGCACAAAATGGGGCTGCATCCGCCGGGCGCGGGCCTCATCCATCTGTCGGCGTAGCTCGGCCAGCTCTTCCAGCCCGATCTCCGGGGTGGCCAGGGCGCGTTCCTTGATCAGATCCTGTAGGCCGTCGGCCACGGACTTGTCGATGACCTGGTCCAGGTAGGCGCGGACCTCGGGCTGCTCGCCGTAGCGGATGGCTCGCATGAGCAGGTCACGCAGCGGCTCGTCCGCGAAGGCGTTCTCGCCCAGGACGTCGAAGACCTTGCCGCGGTAGGCGCGGCGCTGCTGCTCGATCTTGGTCAGCAGGCGCTGGAAGACCTGGCCCTCCCTGGTCTCCGAGGCTACGAGGTTCCACAGGCGGCAGACCTCGCGCTGGCCGATGCGGTGGATACGTCCGAAGCGCTGCTCGATTCGGTTGGGGTTCCACGGGAGGTCGTAGTTGACCATCAGGTGCGCGGCCTGAAGGTTCAGCCCTTCGCCGGCGGCGTCGGTGGCGATCAGGACGTGGCAGCGCGGGTCGTTGGTGAACTTGGTGCGGATCTCCCGACGAGCCTGTCGCGCGGTGCCGCCATGGATGGTGCACACGACATCCGTATCGCCGCCCAGCAGGGTGGTGATACGGCCTGCGAGGTAGTCGAGGGTGTCGCGGTGCTCGGTGAAGACGATGATCTTGTGTGGGGCGTGGCTGTCTTCGCTCAGACCCTCTTCGCGGGCCTTGAGGACGAGGGAACGCAACTCCTGCCACTTGCGATCCTCACCCGAGGCACGAACCTGTTGGGCGACCTCTTCAAGACGTGCCAGGACCGCGAGCTCAGCGTCCAGCTCGGCCGCGGTGCGCGCGGCGGTAGCGGCGTCCAGGACCTCGCTCTCCAGCTGCTCCAGCTCGGCGGCGCCCAGCTCGTCGGAGTCGAAGTCGTCGGGGTCGAAGGACGTTGTCTCGGGTGGCGGAACGAACGGGCCCGCCAGTATCTGCTCGCGGTGGGTGCGCAGGCGGGCGGCGCGGCGCCGGATCGACTGGTAGATCGCTTCGGGGCTGGATGCCAGGCGCCGCTGCATGACCGTGAGGGCGAAGCCGACGGTGCGCCGCTTGCCGTCGGCTTGCTCGGCCCGGTTCATCTCCGTGCGTACGTACTCGGTGACCTCCTCGTACAGGCGCATCTCCGCTGGGGAGAGCGTGTACTCGACGGTTTCGGCCAACCGCTCGGGGAAGAGCGGCTTGCCGTCGAAGGTGAGCAGGTCCTCCTTGATCATCCTGCGCATCAGTCCGGTGGTGTCTGTGGAGTGCACACCCTGTCGGTACTGGCCGGCGAACCGGTCGGGGTCCAGTAGCGCGAGGAAGGTCTGGAAGCTTGCTTCTGACCCCGAGTGTGGAGTCGCGGTCATCAGCAGGAAGTGCCGGGTGATCGTTCCGAGAAGCTGCCCCAGCTCGTAGCGGCGGGTGCGCTTGAGTTCGTTGCCGAACCAGGAGGCACTCATGCGGTGGGCCTCGTCCACCACGATGAGGTCCCATTCCGACTCCGCAAGTACGGTCTGCCACTCTTGGTTGCGGGCCAGCTGGTCCATGCGCGCGATCAGCATCGGGTTGTGCCGGAACGGGTCGCCGTCGCGGTCGGCCTCCGCGAGGTCGCGCGTCAAGATCGCCATCTCGATCCCGAACTTCTCCGCGAGTTCGGTCTGCCACTGCTCGACCAGCCCACCGGGCGCGACGATCAGGCAACGTTGCACGTCACCGCGCAGCAACAGTTCCTTGAGGTACAGGCCTGCCATGATCGTCTTTCCTGCGCCCGGGTCGTCCGCGAGCAGGAAGCGCAGGGAGCCGGTCTGGGCCAGCAGGGTGCCGTAGACGGCGCGGATCTGGTGGGGCAGCGGGTCGATGTCGCTGGTCTCCACCGCCAGCATCGGGTCCGACAACCCCGCGTGTCGCATGCGCAGCGCCTCAGCCGCCAGACGGAACTGCTCAGGGGCGGCGTCGAACGACCATCGTGATCTGGGCGCTTCACGCCGCAGCCCAGCGATGTCGTCGGGGAAGAGCACCTGTTCGAACAGATGCCCTGTGTCGTCGCGGGCTGTGATCTGTAGAGCGTCACCGACCGGCGCGACAGCCACGACGGTGACCGGCTGAGAGGCCAGACCGGTCAGGCGAACCCCAGGCTCGACATCATCGGCGCGCATAGGATCCTTCCCCACAGCCAAGAGCCGAGAGGCCCCGTCGCCCTCGATCGTAACCAGTTCACTCCTCCTCTGGAGCGGGCTGGCCCAAATCAGACAACCATCGACGACACGGATCAAGGAGGGCACTCACGGACGACGGCCTGCTGTCGACCTCATCCCAGACTGGCGAATCCCTCCTGCGTCAGCCAGCACCGCCCACCCGCCTTGTTCCGGCTCCAGATGCGAACGCGCTCATTGGGATGATCTGTGTCCACATGCTCCTGCTCCTGGCCACTGTCCGCCCGTGCTCCGGCGACCGGCGGACCGTCCCCGGGCGTCCCGCCCACAGCCACCCTGACAAAAGCTGCTGTAAAGCTGACAGAACGCTACAGTCCGGTGAATTCGCGACCTTGTTGCGTTACACCTCTGCCCTGGTCAGAGCCGGTGCCGCTGTATACACCTTCCTTGCCGCTCTCTTGCTCTTGAAAGGCCCGCCATGCCCTCGATTGTCGTCGCCGCCCGCGTGCCGCCGTACGTCCATGCCCGGCTGACCGAGCGTGCCGCCGAGCGCGGGACATCCCTCGCGGCCGTCGCCGCCGAAGCGCTCGCCGCTGCCGTGGGTGACCGCGAGGACCTGGGTCCGCGTACGGACGGCCCGCTGGTGGCCGCCGTGCTGCGCGCCTTGGAGGGCGTCGATGCCGACGACCCGTGCGCCCAGGTCCAGCGGGAACTGTGTCTGCTCCTGGCGCGCATTGTCGACCGCAGGGAGCCCGGCTATCTGGCTGCCATCCGTCCGCTCGGCAAGGCTCTCGACAACGCCCTCCCTGCCAGGACGGACCCGCTGCTGGGCGCGCTGTTCTCCGGCCTGCTGTAGGCCACGGGAATGCGGAAGAGGCCCTTGTTCCTGCAGATGCCGAGAGGTCGCTCGACGGTGGCCGTTGTCCGCGTGAAACGCGACGGTGCTCGAGGGTGGGTAGAGCGTCGACAGCGGACACGTTCCAGGGGAGCGCAACGCACAGGAGGCGTCCGAAAGGTGGGCTACTGTTCCTATTTGTTCCTGTTCGGGTACCTGAAGGGAGTCCGATGCTTCGCCGTGACTACTGCAAGTGCACGATGGTCCGCAATTACGACTACGGCGAAGCAGCCGAGAAGCTGCGCTGCAAGCGACGGTGGCTGGAGGAGAACATCAGCCGTCTGCCTCACCAGAAGCTCGGGCAGTCTCCGGCGTTCTGCGACTGCGAACTCGCCTTGATCCAGTCGATGTTCACTGTCCTGCCCGCCGGTGTGCTCGACCTCCTCCAGGCGGGCAACGGACAGACGGAGAGGCCGGAACCGGAGCAGAGGAGCGTGCACCCTCTGGCCTCGATCCGTCCCTCTGGACCGCGCCGTGGCCGCGCCGTCTCGTAGACGGCGTACCCCGGGAGTGGCGGCCTGCTACGCGTCAGGGGCACGGCGAGAACGGACAAGCTGTACGGCAACCGGGTTGTCGGCGTCGGGAGCCCGAAGCACCTCGACTGACTCCACACGGAACCCGTATTCGCCGAGAACGTCCTCCCACAGATGTGGCGTGAGTACCCACATCTGCACCGGGATCGGCTCCTGCCCAGCGATGCGGATCAGCTCCTCCCGGGGCGTGATCACGGAGGAAGGGCCGTGCCCGTGAAGGTTGGTGTGCAGGGCGGAGAAGACGAGGGGAGCGCCGGCACAGAGCCCGTTCGCGAGCGCCGGCAGAACGTACCGGGGGTCGGCGCACCCGAGCGTGCAGATGCCGTACGCGGCGTTGTACGGGATGGCGGTGTGTAGGTGCTCCACGACATCGGCGTTCACGAACTGGACGCCGGACTCGTTGCCGAAGTGCTCTACAGCTCGCTGGTGCTGAGTCGGGGACAGTTCGACAGCGTCTACGAGGGCGCCGCACCTGCGGGCCAGGTGGACGGCCTGGTGGCCGGGGCCCGATCCGACGGCCAGGACTCTCTTTCCGCGGACTGGGCCGAGCACTTCGGCACCCGGTCCTACGCCGTCCCAGAACCCCCACCTGATCACGTCGGGGACCGGCGGCATGTAGCCACGGTCCAACTGAATCTGTCCGTAGCGGACCCAGCTCTCCTCATTCGCTGCGTAAGCGTTCAATTCGATCGTTCTCTCTCGTGTCGAAGACGGGGCGTTCACTTGCTGGTGCAGGACGAAGCGACCTCAGACATCGGAGATCTGTCCGGCGAGTTCAGCCGCCGTTGGCCGCTCTCCGGCCGGGGCCAGTAGCGCGCCCTCGAGGAGCTGCTGCAGTTCCGGCCAAGGACGGTCCGCGTCCAGGGGGATCCCGCCCGTAGCGATCGCCTCGCGGACTCCCGCCGCTCCGAGCTCGCGCGGCAGGAGGCCCGCCCGCTCGTAGTCGAGCGGCCAGCGCCCGGTGATGCAGGTCCACAGCACACCCGCGAGCGTGTACACCTCGGCGGCCGGGCTCGGCGCGGCCGGGCGGACGCCGGCGACCACCGCTGCGGCCAGCTCGGGGGCGAGGAGATGCGGGATGCCGCCGCGGAACATCTCGCTCGGCTCGAACCCTGGCCGCCAGGCCCACGACAGGTCGATCAGCCTTACGCCGTCCTTCGTGTGGATCGCGTGCTCGGGCTGGAGGTCGGCGTGCACCCACCCGCGCGCGTGGAGGTCGGCGACCGCGCGGCAGAGGTCAACCGCCGCCGCGCGGACCGCAGCCCGGTCGCTGTCGCCGGCGCGCACCGGGGCGAAGACCTCCCGGGTGGACGGTCCGTCGAACCAGGGGGTCACGAGCCAGGCGACGCCGTCGCTGACGCCGTGGGTCCCCAGCAGCCCCAAGCGGTCGGCGACCTCGCCCTCCCGCGCGGTCACGAGCGCGCCGTCCCCCTCTCCGGCCTTCACCGCCACCGCCCCGTTCGGGCCGACGGCTCGCCACACGGCCGATCCGCGCCGGTCGGTGACCGGCTCCAGGACGACCGGCCCGCATAGGGCCTCGGCGGCCTGGACTGCGTCGTACGGGCAGAGCTGTTCCTCGGCGGCGCGGTGCTCTCGGGACACGGGTTCTCCTCGGGTGGCGTGGGTGCGTTTGCGATACAGGGTGGCGGTGGTGTCGTAGGGTGGCGGGCATTCCCGGCAGCCGGTTTCGGCGCCGGGCTTCGTGCTTCCATGGGGCGGAGATCGATCTTGGGTTACGTACGGCTGCTGCGTCAGGGGCCGGTTCTGCTCCTGTGGGGAGCACAGACCTTGAGCGTGTTCGGTGACCGCCTCTACGCCATGGCGATCATGTGGATCGCCTGGCAGGAGGCCGGGGCCGCCGCGATGGGACTGGTCGCGGTCGCCGAGTCCGTGCCGTACATCGTCCTGGGGACGGTCGGCCGCAAGGTGGTGGCCCGCTTCGCCTCGCTGCGCCGCCTCGCGGTCGTCGACGTCGCCCGAGCCGGGCTCGTGGCCGCACTGCCGCTGGCGTGGGAAGCGCTCGGCGTCCCGGGAATGCTCGCCTGCGCGGTCCTCCTCGGCATGAGCGGCGCACTGTTCGACCCGAACCTCGGCGCGCTCGTGCCGGAGCTTGTTGACAAGCGCGACGTCCAGGCCGTGAACGGGCTCATGGACCTCACCGGCCGCATCGCCCGGATCGCCGGTCCCGGTGCCGCCGGCGTCCTCCTCACGCTCGTGCCCAGGCAATCGCTGTTCTGGCTCGACGGAGCGACGTTCGTCGTGTCCGCCCTCGTCCTCGTCCTGCTGGCCGCCAGGACGACGCCGGCCGCGAGCAGTGACACCAAGGAGGCCGGCTCGACGATCCGGCCGCAGGCCCGTGCGCTGCTGCGGATGCGACCGGACACGGCCGTCGCCATCGGCGTGCACGGGGCCGGGATCGCCGCCCACTCCGTCGCCCTGGTCCTGCCCGCGTTCCTCGCCGCGCGGCTGGACGCGGGCGCCGCGGCCTACGGAGCCGCGCTCGCCGCGACCGGTGCCGGGGCCCTGGCGGCGAACGGCTTCGCCGGGAACCTCCGGCTGCCCGCGAACCGCCCCGCGTTCTACTGCGGCACCTGGGCCGCCTCCGGCCTCGTGCTCTCCGCGATCGCCCTCACGAACTCGATGGCCAGCCTCCTGCTCGTCTCCGCGCTCCTCGGCGTGGTGAACCCGTTCCTCCAGGTCACCCTCAGCACGCACCTGTCCTCGTTCCCGCCGGCAGCCCGGCTGCGGCTGATGAGCGTCGACCTCACCGTCATCCGCACCGCCGGAACCCTCTCGATGCTCGTCATCCCCGGCCTCGCCGCGACCACGCCCGTCGCGTCCTTCCCGATCAGCGGCTTCGCGCTGGTGACCATCGCCGGGGCAGGGACCCTGTTCGCCCTGCGGTCGGGCCGAAGCCACACACCGGTGGAAGAGCGGGAGAAGGCCCTCGCCCACGACTGAACACGGGTCGGGCCCCGTCTTCCGGCACGGGGGAGACAGGGCCCGACTGTCAGTTCAGGACCGGGTCACGCGGCGAGGCGCGCCCAGTGCGAGACCTCGATGTTCTCCAGCGGGATGCCGAGGTCCTGGTAGATCTTCTGGTGCATCCGGCCGAACCAGGCGTCGCGGCGCTCGTCGAAGAACTCCTGGTCGTACCAGGCGACGCCCAGGATCACCGTGCCGCCGCCGTTCGGGTTGTCCGTCTCGGCCTCCCAGTAGGTGGCCTGCCAGTCCCAGAGCATCAGCTCCTCGGGACGCTCGCGGAGCCGCTTGTCCGACTCCTCCAGCGCCTCGATGACCCGGCGACCGGTGGCCTCGTCCGGGCAGTAGTACGTGCACTCGCTGCGGGTGATCGGCTTCTTGTCGCCGCGGCGGCCGGCGTCGGTGTCCTCGCCGTTCAGCACGCGCACGCGGGTCGGCGCGTTCTGGTCGATGAACTCCTTGACGATGCTCACGTGGAGCTCTCCCTTCCCTCTTGGGGTGTGGATGACCAGCCCGTCCCACTGACCGGGACGAGGCTGGGGCATGTGGGGTCGCGCCGCAGGCAGGCGCCCGGGGCGACGTAGCGGACGTTCAACCCGACGCGGGCGCCGTCGCTGGTGTTGGACCGGGAACGGTGCAGAAGGCGCATGTCCATCAGCACCGCGCGCCCCGCGTGTACGGGCACGCTGAGGAGTTGGCCTTCGGGTTCCACGCTCACGGTGTCCGCGCGGCCCCGGGCCTGCCCGGTGACCGCCTCCGGGCCGTACGGGAGGTAGCCGGCCTGATGTGAGCCGGGGATGACGTCGAGGCAGCCGGAGGCCACGGTCGCGTCGGTGAGCGCGAGCCAGGCGGCGACGGACCGCGCGGGATCGAGTTCGATCCGGGCGTCGATGCCGTCCTGGTGCCACGGCACCTCGAAGGCGCGGCCGGGCCACTTCACGACGAGGAAGGTGTTCTCCACGGCGACGTCGGGCCCGAGGACCGCCCGCACAGAGGCGAGCAGCAGGCGCGACCGGACCATGGCGGCGGCCCACTCCTGGTCGAGGTGCGGGTTGCGGACGATCTCCGTCTGGTGCGCCCGGTGCTCCGCGATGAGGGCAGCGGCACGCGCGCGGGCCGCTCCCAGGGGCGCCCACTCGACGGTCGTGCGCACTCCGCGGTGCCCGAGCGGACCGGTCACGGTGCGGGCGTGGTGCGTCAGTTCGCTCACTGCGCTTGCCTCCTCTGGTGGTCGCCGGCGTACCGCAGGAGAAGCGCCACGGACTTGCCGAGCAGCCGGAGATTCGCCTCCGGGTTGCCGCCCCGGTCGGCGGCGACCCGCTGCGCGTGCTCGACGGTGTTCTGTGCGATGTCCTTCGCCCGGCTGTCCCCCAGGGCTTCCGCGTACTGTCCGGTCGGCTCGGCCAGGAGGCCGATGTAGCCGCGGAGGCGCTTGCGCAGCTCATCGGCGGTGAGGCCGGTGGGTGTGCCGTAGTTGGCCAGGGTCACGGCGAGGTTGCTGTCGCGGGCCATGTCGACGGTCGTGGGCACCTGCTGAGTCGTACTCACCTCTCGGGCTCCCCGGCCGGATCTGTCTCCGATCCGCTCTCCCCCGGGGCCTGGCAGCGAGCGAGGAACGAGTCCCAGCCGTGCCGGGCCCTTTCCAGTAGGGCAGCGGACGGTTGGCCCGGATGGTCGCTCGTGCCATGCAATGTCACGGGCAGCTGCGGGTTCTCCTGCTGACGGGTCATCTGGTCTCCAGGTCGCTGGACAGGGATGCCGCTGCCCGTTCCCGACAGGGGGACAGGCAGCGGGCAGCGGTGCTTGGGAATGGCCCTGGGGAATCGCGGATCGCGATCGGCGGGTCAGGGCTGCCAGGCCAGAAGGGGGATCAGGCGTGCGGTGCGTCGAGGAGCCAGCCCGAGGCGGCAGCGGCGAGGTCGCGTCGGCGTGCCGCATCGGCGGCAGTACGGCGGGGCCGGACGCCCGACGTGCGGGTGGCCACCAGGAAGTGGCCCTGGTCGGCGACCTTGCGGCGCAGGGCCTCGAACGCGGCGATGTCGGCCGTGAGCATCGGCGGAGAGAAGGTGACGATGCCTCGCGCCCGGTCGGGGGTCAGCTCGAGGACGCGGGCCCATCCGGGCCGCTGGTCGAGCGGCTGGAGCCGGTCGTGATCCCGGACCGTCTCCACCACTGGCCAGTCCCGGGCGTGCGCGTACTGCTGAACGTGCTCGGCGATCAGGTCTGCCGCGTCGTCCTCGGCGGTGCACACGTACACGACGACCGGGACTCTGGAGCCGGTCTGAGAGTCATTCACCATGCATCCAGGGTCACCAAATGATCACTCTTGGTGAATCCACGGTGCGTGGCACTACTTAAAGTCGTACCCGGAGTAAACACCACGCCCCGTAGCGCCCCGAAAACCGAGATGGCTCGTGGTACCACGGGGCGTGGTAGTCGAGCATCAGCCGGCCAGCAGGTCTGCTCCAAGGACGCCGCCCAGCTTCCGCAGCGCCCCCTTGTTCGCCTTCCCGATACGCCGCCCCAAGATCACCGTCAGCGCCTGGTGCCGCGCCCACTCCGGATGCTCGGTGCACACCGACATCAGGGTGTCCAGCGCCGTGTCCCACATCCGAGCCTCGCACTGCGCCATCGACAGGTCCAGCGCAAGCCGGTTCTGCGTCGCCTGCTGGAGCGCCGACCGGTCACCCAGGCTCTTCCCCAGAGTGAGGGCCTTCCCGGCCTGCCCGAGCGCCACATTGATGCCTACGGCCTGAGCAGTCGCGTACACCGGCCCGAAGCTCACGCCGTTCGTGGTGATGTCGTTCCCCATCCGGGCCCCGACTGCGTGCGCATGGCTGAGGAGATCCCCCGCACGATCCGAGTCTCCTCTGCGGGACGCCACCACGGACGCGAACACGATGTGACACCCGTACACCGCGAGCCTCTTCGGGTCGCTGTCTGTGTACCGGGGCTCGATCGCGTTCGCGGCCTGCTCCGCGACCTCCTGCGCCTGAACAAGCCGCGAGTCCCGCAGGTACACCCACGACCGGCCCGAGGCGACCAGCGCTACCCGCAGCGGATCTGACGCCAGCTCCGCCTGCGTCTGCGCGTGCCCGACCGCCGCATAGGCGAGATCCCGCGCGCCCATGAGGTTCGCGCAGTACGCGGCCAGCCGGTAGGAATCCGACAGGACGCCGCGCGCCGCGCACACCCGGTCCGCCAGCATCGCTTTCACCATCGCGGCTGCCTGCTGTACCAGCGGGGACACGGCCAGTGCGGCACCGGTGTAGTCGCCAAGCTGGTACAGCTCCCAGGCCGCGGCCAGCTTGGCGGCGTGCACGGACTCTTCCGGGGGCGCGGCATCGATGCCGATTCCGGCCGCTGTGTCGTGCACGGCCGCCGACAGACCCCGCAGGGCGGCTCGGTCGGCAGCGGCCATGGCCCGGCGGGGTGCCTGCTGGCCGACGAGGACCGAGACGTCGGTGTGAAGGGCCTCCGAGACCCGAAGTAGCGTCGGCAGGCTCACGGAACCGCCCTGCTCGATCTTGCGTATGGTACCGACTGAGACCCCAGCGGCCTCGGCCAGCGTCTCCTGCGTGAAGTCCGTGCCGCGTAGGAGTTTCACCCGCTGCCCGGTGGTGTAGCTGTCCCAATTGCCCATGCCCTGAGCCTCATTCCTGTGATTGGCCTCACAGGTGACGGTACGCGCGTCAGGGATGCCGCGTAACAGGTCCGCCCCGCCTGCCAGTTCGGCAAGGAGGGGCGGACCTGCCTTCGGTGTCTCTCACGCTGCGGCGGGAAGCACCCCCAGTAGATTCGACAGGCGTTTCACAGTGTCGGCCTGGCCGTCGGCATGGACCGTGGTGATCCCGAGGTCTGCCGCCGGAGGAAGGTTCACCGGGTTGTCGTCCACGAACACACACACCTCTCCGGGCAAGCCCATCCGTTCCAGGGTGCGCTGGTAGATCGCCGGATCGGGCTTGGCGATGCCCTCTCGCTCGGAGATCACTGTTACGTCGAACAGCTCCCACACGCCCAGCGTTCCGTACGGGTCGTAGGGCTCCAGGCCAAAGGAGTTCGACAACAACGCCACCCGCATCCCCGCCGCCCGGGCCGCCCGGGCCAGGGCGACCATGCTGTCCGCCGGACGCACGGCTGACCACGCCCGGCCCATCAGGTTGTGGTGTTCATCCACACCCAGCAGCGGCGCCGTACGCCTGTTCCACTCAGCCTGGGTCAGCTGTCCCGACTCCAGCGCGGCGTACAGGCTGCGCCCCTCGGGGTGGTCCTCCAAAGTGGCTCGCCAGGCGTTAGGAGCGAGCCCCTGGCCGACACACCAGGTCCGATGCGCCTCCAACACGCCGGCGGTCAGCACCCCCACGAAGTCCAGGATCAGCCCCTGATAGAGAGGTCGACTGTCGTTGCGATGTGCCACGCTTCCACCACCTTCCGGGTACATCTGAACACCCGTGAAGGTACTCGCCCGCCCCCGAGCCAGCGGTGATGGGGGCGGGCCGCTCTCCCCTCGAAAGCAATGTTGCGGGAGCCGCAACGCCCGGTCCTGATACGAGATCACAAGAAGAGAAGGTGACGACGTTGGACGCGAGCACCTGGGAGACCGTTGAGCGGCTGCGGGACTGGCTGGACGCCGAGAGCCCTGTGTCGCCCGACGAGGCGCGCCTGCTGCGTGTGCTGAAGATCGGTGAGGAGTTCGGTGAGGTCGCGGAGGCCTTGCACGGGGCGTGGGCGGCGAACCCCCGGAAGGGGGCGAGTCACACCTGGCAGGACGTCCAGAAGGAGTTGTGCGACGTCGCATTGACCACGCTCGTAGCCCTCGCGACGCTCACTCCTGATGCGCAGAAGGTGTTCGAGGAGCGGCTGCGGCAGATCGCCGACCGTTCCCTGTAGCAGGCGGACTCGCAGCAGGCGGCCCCCCGATGGGGAACACGAACCGTCTCGGTTGGCCGACGCGGTCTGTGAGGGGCTGGCGTTCCGGGGCGGATTCGGCCCAGCCGGACACGGGACGACGTGACTCTGCGGGGATTCCGGCGTTGTCGGCGGGTCCCCGAAACCCGAAACTTCCCAGCTCAGGGCCGATATCGGGGGCGAAACCGGTTTCGGGTGGGGGTGAAACCACCACCTCCACTCGAAACCGGCCCGTGGGCCCTACTCGCCGTCGTCGACCGCCGGGACATCTGCCCACCGCACGCCCTTCGCGCCCCCGCAGCACTCGCGGATGGTCAGCTGCCGGGTGGCCACCTTGAACGGCTTCAGCGCTGCGCTGAGCGCGGTCGAGGCGCCTGCGGCGTCCATGTCGAGCCAGGGCTTGTACAGGTCCGGTCGGTAGGCGGCCAGGGCCTCGACGAGCCGGTGGGAGTGCACGGATTCGGTGCCGTCCGGCCATACGACCCGCAGGTGGTCCAGGACCGTCTCCACGTCGTGCTCCTCCACGCGCTGTCCGGCCGACTGTCCGGACAGTGTCCCGGCGGCGGTGCGCAGTGCCAGGGCTCGCTTGCCGATCTCCTCGGCCTCGGTCTGTTTGATGAACGCGGCTCGCACGGTGGTGCCTTCCCGGCCGCGGGCGAGGATGCCGGTTCCCTGCTCGTCGACGCTGATGTCCGTGGCGCGCAGGCCCCGGTCGTAGGCGCCGGTACCGAGCACGTTGTTGTTCGCTCGCCAGTCCATGACCGCGAGGCACAGGCGGGTGCCGACGCTGGAGGAGACGGAGGTGGGCAGGGAGGGGGCGTCGGGGTTCTGGGTGAGCAGGATCAGGATCAGGCCGTACGCGCGGCCCTTCTTGATCAGCCAGGTGCACAGGGCGGCGGCTTCGTCCTTGTAGTCGGGGTGGGTGAACAGCTCTTGGACCTCGTCGACGACGATGACGCGCGGCCCGAGCTGCTGCTCGGGGTACTTCTCCGCCAGGGCCCGGGTCACCTTGCGGCCCTCGGGTACCTCGCCGGCGGGCAGGGCCTTGATGAACTTCGCGCGCCGCTGGTACTCGGCGATCCCGGACCGCAGGCCGGCGAGGGCGGCCTCCAGGTCCTCGTCCTCGTCGCCGGAGACGTACCGGTGGCAGACGGGCTTGACCGCGTCGAGGTCGCCGGAACCCTTCAGCTCGTAGATCCACAGCTCGGCGGTGGGGTCGAGGGCGACGCCGAGGACGATCGCGAGGGCGCAGCTCGTCTTGCCGGAGCCGGGGATGCCGCCGACGAGGAGGTTGGAGTACATGAGGGTGATCTCGACGAGGTTGCCGCGTGGGTCGAACCCGAACGGCAGCGGCTCGTACACGTCCGCCTGGCCGTCTTTCATCAGCGGCCACAGCTTCCGCCCGGCCTTCGCGGGGTCACGCTGCGCCACCCACAGCACGAGGCGGCCTGGGTGGGCTGCGCGGTCGGCCTCCGGCCACACGGTGCTGATTGGTCGGCGCATGGCGGCGGCGAGCGCGGATCGCTTCTCCAGGACGGCGGTGGCTTCCACGCCTGCGGGGAGGTCGACTTCGGCGCGCCAGCCGGGCCCGTCCCGCATCACCTCGGCGGCGAACTCCACGCCGCGGCGGCCCTTTTTGCCCTCGATGCCGATCGCGGCGAGGGCTTCGAAGACCTCGGTGGAGTCGAGGCGGCGCAGCGCGTTCGTGGCGACGTAGCGGGTGATGAGCGGTTTGCCGTCGTGCTTCTTGCCGTTCAGGCCGGCCAGCGCGGCACCCGCCACGGCTGCGGTGAGGGTCCAGCCGGGTACGAGGAACGCGCTGGCCAGGGTGGTGATGCCGGTGGCGGTGGCGACAGTGAGGGAGGCGATACGGCGCGGGCGTACGCGGCGGGAGTGCTCGCGGGACAGGGCGAGCCACGCCTCGATGTCCGCGGACGCGGCGGTCTTGGCTTCGACCGGGCGGGCCTCGGTGTCGGCCACCCACCGGCCCCACCTGACGATCAGCCGGCCGGTGCCGCGCGGGAACCGGATCAGCAGCCGTGTCAGGTAGACGGGCGTGCGGAGGGCGTGGAACGCGGTCACGTGCCCGTAGTAGGAGACCGTCCAGCGAGCGGCGTCGGCGAACTCGGCGCCGTTGCGCAGGAACGTGGGGATGATCGGCGGGGCCTCGGCGAGGTATGCCTGCACCTGGGCCAGCCACGTGCCCTCCGGGGCTGTGAGCTCGGGGTTGTCGACCGGCCGCGGTTCGGCGTTCTCGACGACGTCGACGACGGTCTGTCGCAGCTCGGCGTCCTGCCTCTCCTCGGCCGCCGTCAGCGCTTCGTCGGGGATGTCCTTGTGGAGCCGGATCACGTTGTCCGTCATGCTTGCTGTCCCGTTCTCGTACTCGGTAGGGGGATGGGCCCGGGGGCGGCCGGCGACTTGGCGGTTGGACGGCCGCCCCCGGGGCGTGGCTACTGGTGCGGCTGTTCGTCGTTGGTCACGGACGCCTGTAGCCGGGCGTCCCCGAGGGCCGCGGTGACGTCGAACTCCTCACCCGCCTCGATGCGGGCATAGATGGCCTCACTGCCCATGAACATTCGGTCTTGGAACGTCTCCTTCACGGGGTCCTCCTCAGAGCCAGCCGGGGCGGCCGGCGAGGGGCCGTGAGGCCGATGACGAATGCCGTGACGACCGGCTCAGAGACGGCCGCCGTGGCGGCACCCACGACTGCCGTCAGGAGCGCGGGGAACATGATGAGCAGCCCGAGCAGGGCACCGAGGAGGAGCCAGCGCATCACGCGTATCCGCCGTCCATCTCGGTCTTCTTGGCAGCCCTGGAGAGGGCGGTGCGGACGTAGGGCTCGGTGACGGCCAGACGCCGGTGACGCGCGACGTACTCGGCGATCTCACGGGCTGATGCGTCCGGGCCGAGGATGGATGCGGCCTCGACGACGGCGGCCTCGACGGTGACCACGTTCAGGGCGCTGACCTGCTGATGCGCGGGCGCAGCAGGTCGATGCGCATCTTCTGCCCCGCTGGTCCTGGGCTCCCCGATCAAGGCCCGGACGGTGTCCTCGTCCACGCTGATCCCGGCGTGATCAAGCTGGGCGACGATCGCCGCCGCATCAGCGTCTGGCAGCGCGGCCTGAGCGGCACGCACTGCGGCACGGACGGTGCTCTCTGCGCGTTCGCCCGGAACCGTGCGTGGCATCTGGGACACCTTCACGGCGGGCTCTTCCTGGGCGGCGAGAGCGGCACGGTAGGAGGCGAGCTGCCCGCGGGTGCGGAGCACCTGCCGCTGGTGCGCGGCGAGGACCAGCTCCAGGCCGAGTTCCGCGCGCTCCTGCGCCAGGACGTCACGGACCGGCTCGGACAGCGGCACCCTGTGGTAGTTCATCACCTGGGTCCAGGCGCCCTTGGCGAGCAGCGCGACGAGGGCGCCGACGATGCCGACCGCCGGGTTCCCGGCCATCCACCCGTGCGCGCCGACCGCCGCCATGGCGATGGCGAGGAACATCCGGCCGGCCTTCTTCACGGATGCGGACCGGTCGTCGTCGTAGCGGGCGACCCATTCCAGGCTGAGGCAGATGATCCATACCAGGTCGAATCCGCCGGACACGAGGTAGGCGACCCACGCCGGGACCGCGTGGGCGAGCAGACCGCCCACGGACGCGGTGGTCCACACGACACAGACGGCCAGGAGTGCCGCGGCGGCGACGGTGGAGCCGGTGAGGATGACGTAGTCCCAGTCACGAGGCGCGACGGGTACGGCTTCCTCGTAGGTCTGCGTGCCCATGCGGGTACGGCCGCCGAGGGCGACGGGCACGTGCCGGGTCCGGCGGACCATGCGGGTCTTGGGCCTCATCGGGTGCCTCCGTAGCGGGCCGGGTCGCAGATGACGCAGACGTGCTCGGTGCTGCCGTCGTGGCAGTGGTCGATACAGCGGCGGCACCAGGGGGTGGAGGCGTACTGGCCGGCGCCGTCGTGCCGGAGGTCGGCGTGGTCGAACGGCTTGCGACAGCGGGCGCAGGCTGCGGGCTCCTCGTCGTTTTGGTCGTTGTCCTCGAACGCCGGCAGGCCGCGGGTGTCGAGGCCCATGGGGGAGGTCTCGCTGTGCATCCGCTGGACGGCTTCGGACAGCTGGGCTGCCGCGTGCACGGCCTTGGACAGTGCGGCCCGGAGGTACTCGACCGCCACGTCGGCGTCGCCGCCTCCGTCGATGAGCACGCGGCCGTTGCCGTGGGTGTGGGTCACCGGCCGGACGATCTGCTCCAGGGCCTGCGGAAGCATGCCCGTCAGCCGGGAGAGAGCGCCGAGCGCGTCGTACGCGTGGCTCGGGTAGTCCCAGCCGGGCGCCGTCGCGCGGGAGACGTGGTTGAAGGAACGGACGTCGTCGGCGGCCTGCGAGAGCAGGCACGTCGGGTCGGCGGTGTGGTCGTACATCGAGCTGTGCTCCCTGAATCGTGGAGAGGTCGCAGAAGGATGGGGCCGCGGGGGCCCGGAGACGACGTACGCCGGCCCCGGGACCCCGCGGAGGGGTGGGTCAGCGGGCCGCAGCGTCCTCGGCTCCGCGGGCGCTGAGGCCGGCGTCGTCACGGTGGTCCTGCGCCCGGCGGCGCGCCTCGGCCTCGGCGTACTCCCGGGCCGCCTGCGCGTGGAGCTCGGCCACCGTCTCGGACCGAGCGGGGGCGTCCGCCATCACGCCTCCAGCTGCTTCGGCTGGTCGGGGATGCGGGCACGGCCGGGTTTCGTACGCGGTCCGGGTCCGGGTTCGGTGCGGGGGCGGGGCAGGGTGGGGACGACCGGGCCCGCCGCCCAGAGGCCGGCCCCGTCGTCCTCGAAGCGGTCGAGGCCGGGGATGGCGTCGACCAGGAGGGCGGCGTACTCGCCTCGGGTCGCCCCATCCGGGACGTCCGGCGCGGTCTGGGCGACCGCGCGGGACAGGACGATGGACCGTCCGTCGAGGGTCCGGCCGATGAGCTTGTACGTCCCGGCGCTGATGGTGACCAGCAGCGAGTCAGGGTGCAGCGCCTCGGCGGGATGCACCTCGGTGAAGTGGACAGCGACCGCGGTGAAGACGGAAGCGATGTCGTCGGTGGTGGGGAACTGGTCGGTCACGACCTGCCTCCCTCGGTGCGGAGCAGGCTCCCTGTGACACCGGCGGCGGTGACGCTGATGAGGAAGGTGCGGTCCTGGTGGCGAGCGATGATCCCGGCCGCGACCAGGCGGCGCGGGCCGCCGCTCGTGTGGTCGGCGTCCGGGGCCGGGGCGGGGGTGGTCGTCATCACGCAGTCACCGCCTGGGCCACCTGGATCTGTTCGGCGGCCGGGAAGGCGTCGAGCAGGCCGCGCACCGTACGAGCGGCGCGAGGGGGCGTGGGAAGGTTGATCACAGCGGGTCTTCCTGTCTTGAGCAGGTTGGTCCGTCAGGCCCCGGCCGGTGTTGGACGCACCGAGCCGGGGCCGTCGCGTAGATGGACCGCAAACTTTGTCCATCTTGGATGGACGAAGTTAGATTCGGTCACGAACCTTGTCAACATCAAGGGGGCGAGGTTGTGGCGTGGGCCCGACGTCGGTGGCTACATAGACTTCGTCCACTTCATGACGACAAGGAGGTGCGACATGGCCGACCCGAACGCCGACTACTGGACCATCGGGGACGTCGCCGGGTACTGGGGCGTCACTCCTCAGACGATCCGTACGTACCGGTCCCGAAGGCGCGGAGAGCTGCCCGAGCCGGATGCGGTCTTCGGGCGCTCTCCCGTCTGGAAGCCTGCCACGATCATCAACTTCCAACGCCCTGGTCAGGGGGCGCGGACCGACCTCGGGTAGTGCCCTCCAACCGGCCGTGCTGATGGCACGCGGATGGCGCCAAGAGCGTGGATCGCGTTCGGGCGCCGTCCGTCCAGACCGGGCAACCGCCCGTGCTGAGCAGGGCGTACGGTTCGCCGCCGGTCGGCGTGGATCATGCTCGGACGAACCCCAGCACACTGCTAATGCGGTTTGGGCCTTAAAGCCCATCGAGGGTTCATATCCCTCCGCCTCCGCACCATCACCGAAGCCCCGGCCCGACCGCCGGGGCTTCGGTCGTTCCCGGCGCATGCCCCGTGCCCCCGCCGCCCGCCCCGCGGCTTCCCCTGACCCGAGCCGCCGCTGAGCCCGCCCGGGCGATCCCCTGATCCCCCACCCCGGCTGTCCGCGGCGGACGCCCCTGTCCGCTCCCCTGTGTCGGGGACGCCGGCCGACCATGGCCCAGCCGGGGCGCCCATACGGCCGTCCGGGCATTCGTGCAGGTCAAAGAGGGTTTGGTCAATGGATTTCGCCTGGCGCCACAGGTCATGTAATGTTGTTCCCGCAACGCCGACCGGGCCGAGGAGCCCGGTTCACAAGCACTCGTAGCTTAACGGATAGAGCATCTGACTACGGATCAGAAGGTTGCAGGTTCGAATCCTGCCGAGTGCACAGCAGACCAGAGGCCCTCAGGAGAGATCCTGAGGGCCTCTGTCGTGTGTCGTGACGGCGGTGATTGACGGGCAACCGCCCCGATCGCGTCGGTCTCCCCTGCGGGGTGAAGGGTGATCCGCCTGCCGGCGTCAGGGCCGCAGAAGCCCGAGAAGCGGGCAGTCAGACCCGTGAAGAACCCCGACAGCTGCCCCCCGGCGAGCAGGGCCGGAAGGAACGGGACGCTTGCCAAGTCCGCATCGGCCACCGCGGGTTGCCGGTCAGCCAGTCGTGGCCCGTCGATCGGTCTCCCGCCCATCCATCAGGCGAGGCCGGCGGCCGCGCTCAGGCTGCAACGTGGCCGAGACCGTGACGCACTGGGGAAGCGTGGCCGGGGCCGGTGGGTGGTTGATGGAGGCACCCGTGGCGGGTGCTTGTTCGGCGCACCCGCCGTCGTGGCTGACCTTCCGTGGCTGAGGTCGCCAACGGCACGGGGCAGCCGACCAGAGCAGGCGGCGCGGTCCGGAGCTATGCGGACATGGCGTAGGTGAAGCCGAGGGAGGTGAGTCCTTCGGCCTGGCACAGCCGGTCGGAAAGTCCGCCGATCTCGGTCTGGAGGAGTTGGCAGGCGGCGCCGTGGGACTGGCCCCAGTGCATGGCTGCCCGCCACAGGACACGTCCCAGGCCCTGGCCTCGGGCCTCGGGGAGGACGGCGAAGTACTGGGGCATGAGCTGGGGGTGTCCAATGGCGTCGGGCTGGATCTCCATGGGGCCGATCGCGCCCACGATGCGGTCCTCGATTGCGGCGGCGAGAACCGGGCCGCATCGGCCGGCCTGCATCCGGGCGTGGAGGAAGGACAGGCCGTCGCCGGCCATGGCCTCGGCGAACGGGGCGAAGGACTCCTGCACGGCGGTCGGCCAGGCCGTGATGGGCCGGACCGGGCCATCGGGGGCGGGGCAGGAGCCGGCGGTGAAGTCCTTCAGCTGGATGCGGGTGCCGCGCGGATGCGTGCTCTCGGGGCCGAGGGGGCGTACGACCCGGGCGCCTGCCACGTCGTGCCCGGCGGCGAGCTTCGCGGCTCGCTCGGCGGCCTCATCCACGACGCCGTCACCCAGCCCGTAGGCGAAGACCTTCACAGTGCCGCGTCCGCGCCGGGTCAGGGTGGGGATGAGGGTGTGCTCGGGCTGGTGGACCACGTCGTCGCGAAGGACTCTCTCGTCCTTCTCGCCGCCCCAGCGCCGGTCCTTGTCGTAGGGCAGGAAGCCACCGGTGTCGGCCGCTCGCAGGACGTCCTCGAAGATCCCGACGGTCAGGGCGTCGGGGTGGACAGGACCGAGAGTCGGCACGATCGGCGCGGTCAGTTGGGGCCGGAGCCAGTCCCAGCGGAAGAACATGAGCGGCACCGTAGCGCTCGGGCGTGGCGTCGCCGGAGTGTGCGGTCGTGGTGGCTTCGACCGCGACCGCGTAGGTCAGGCCGCGCTCGGTCAGGCTTGGAACCACGGGCGCACGGCCAGTAAGCGCATTGAGGCGTGACCGAACTCCCGTGTCACTCTGTGGTAGCGGTACAGCGGCGAAGTACGGCAATCACAGCAAACGGCCTTGTCTGACCGTGCCCTCTTGGGGCGTCGCCCGGCCGGTATGACCGCCACCGATCGATCCGGCCCCGTCCTTGGGGTGGGGAGGAGGAGTGCGGGAGGCATGGACGGCGAGCGGTGGCGGTGCGGGGGGCTGAGCTGGGGGCGAGGAGTTCCCGAACTGCGGTGGGTGCGCGGTACCGGGACGAGGACGAGCCGGCTCGCCCACGCGCAGGAGATCGCCTTCCGGGCCGCCGGGGTGCGCAGGTGCGCCGGGGTGCGGGGGCAGGTGTGCCCGCTCGGGGCCGTGGTGCCCGGCAGGAGTACCGGGGGGCAGTGCCCGGAGTGCGCGCGGCTGGACCGGGCGCATTCGGTGGCGGCCGACACCGTCGCCGGCGATCCGCGCCCGTTCCGGGTCTATCTGGCCTGGTTCGGGCCCGGGCTGGTGAAGGTCGGGATCACCGCCGAGGAACGGGGCACGGCCCGTCTGCTGGAGCAGGGTGCGGTGGTGTTCTGCTGGCTGGGGCGCGGGCCGCTGATGGCCGCCCGCCGCACGGAGGAACTGCTGCGTGCGGCTCTCGGTGTACCGGACCGGATCTCCTACGCGCGGAAGCGGGCGGTGCGCCCCGTGCTTCCGGCAGCCGCGGAGGAGCGGGCCGCCGAGGTCGTCGGGCTGTACGCGCGAGCCGTGGAGCTGCCGGGGTGGCCCGAGGCGCTGGAACGGGCCGCGTTCGAGGTGGTGGACCACGTCCGGGTGTTCGGGCTGGACCGTGCGGTGCCCCCGGGGCCGGCGCGCGGGGGCCCGTCCGCTCTGCGGGTGGTGCGGGAACTGGTGGACGGCGGCTGTGTGGCCGGGCGGCTCGTCGCGGCGGCGGGCCCCGATCTGCATCTGGGTGGCCAGGACGGCCGGATGACGGTCCTCGACACCCGACTGCTGTCCGGCTGGGAGCTGGTCGCGGCCGATCCTCGTCCCGCTCCGACCGTGCCGGTGGACGAGTTGCCGACGGGTGTTCAGGACGGGCTGTTCTGACCGGTGCCGCACTCTGTGCCGGGCCTGGTGCGGGCCGCCAGGATCAGGGGCAACGACCAGGCCGGGGGCGGCCCGGCTCGGAACCGGTCGACCTGCGCCGGTCGGGGCGCGGACCGGATGCGATGCGGCTCCGGTCCGGTATCGGACCCGTACTGGGCCCGGAGCCGTACTGGGCCCGGTGCCGTACTGGGCCCGGTGCCGTACTGGGCCCGGTGCCGGTCGGGTACCGGTGCCCCGTCGGCCCATCTGCGGACGCGGAGGGGGACGGGCCGAGCCACACGCGGGGCCTGGACAGCGCCTCGGGGGACGCCTGAGGCTGTGGGCATGAGCGATCACCCCGAGACGGAAGCGAACCGACCCACCGCCCCGTGCTGTTCGCCGGATACCGCGGAGACGGCCCGAGAAGGTACGGCGGCACCGTCCGGGAGCCCGGCCCAGGACGCTCCCGAGGGTCCTGAGGGTCCTGAGGGTCCCGATGGCCCCGCGGGCCTCGAGGGTTCCGAAGCCGTGGCGGTACGGGCCTTCTGGACGCGGCTGGGGCTGCCCGGGCTCATCGACGTGCACACCCACTTCATGCCCGAACGGGTCCTGGAGAAGGTGTGGGCGTACTTCGACTCCGCCGGACCGCTGACGGGCATGGCGTGGCCCATCACCTACCGCGAGGAGGAGGGCAGGCGGGTCGCGCTGCTCCGGGAGTTCGGGGTCGGGAGCTTCACCTCCATGCTGTATCCCCATAAGCCCGGAATGGCGGAGTGGCTCAACGGATGGGCCGCGGACTTCGCGGCCCGGACGCCCGACTGCCTGCGGACGGCGACCCTGTTCCCGGAAGAGGGCGTCGAGCGCTACGTCCGCGCGGCTGTCGAGGGTGGCGCCCGGGTGTTCAAGTCGCATGTCCAGGTCGGTGCGTACGCCCCCGGCGATCCCCTCCTCGACCCGGTGTGGGGACTGCTGGCCGAGGCGCGCGTACCGGTCGTGATGCACTGCGGTTCCGGGCCGGCGCCCGGCAAGCACACGGGGCCCGGACCGGTGGGGAGCCTCCTCGCCCGCCATCCCCGGCTGCCGCTGATCGTCGCCCACATGGGGATGCCCGAGTACACGGACTTCCTCGACCTGGCCGAGCGCCACGAGGAGGTCCGCCTGGACACCACGATGGCGTTCACCGACTTCAGCGAGCGCCTCAGCCCGTTCCCGGCGGCCGAGCGGGCACGCCTGGCGGACCTGGGTGACCGCGTGCTGCTCGGGACGGACTTCCCCAACATCCCCTACCCCTATCTCCACCAGCTTCGGGCACTGGAGCGGCTGGACATGGGCGACGACTGGCTGCGGGCGGTCTGCCACGGCAACGCGGCCGCGCTGTTCTCCGTCCCGTGACGGTCCTCGGGTCTTCCGTCCGGTGACGCTCTCGGGTCTCCCGTCCCGTGACGGTTCTCAGCGAATTCACAGGGAAGCGAAAGGTCCTTCTTACCGCCGCGGTCCAGGGTGGGCTGCATGACGACGAGTACGTCCCGGGGACGGACCGAACTGCGCAGGACCGACGGCAGCCCCGTACGGGTGCTTGTCGTGGACGACGAGTCCTCCCTCACCGAGCTGCTGTCGATGGCTCTGCGCTACGAGGGCTGGGAGGTGCGCAGCGCCGGTGACGGGGCGGGCGCCGTGCGCGCGGCGCGTGCTTTCCGGCCGGACGCCGTGATCCTCGACGTGATGCTGCCCGACATGGACGGGCTGACGGTCCTCGGCAGACTGCGCCGCGAACTCCCCGACGTGCCGGTGCTGTTCCTGACGGCCAGGGACGCCGTCGAGGACCGGATCGCCGGTCTCACCGCGGGCGGTGACGACTACGTCACCAAGCCGTTCAGCCTGGAGGAGGTCGTGGCCCGGCTGCGCGGGCTCATCCGGCGCTCGGGGAGGGCGGCGGCCGCGCGCGACGAGTCGCTGCTGGTCGTCGGTGACCTGACGCTCGACGAGGACAGCCACGAGGTGACCCGCGACGGCACGTCGATCCACCTCACGGCGACGGAGTTCGAGCTGCTGCGCTATCTGATGCGCAATCCCCGGCGGGTGCTGAGCAAGGCCCAGATCCTGGACCGGGTGTGGTCGTACGACTTCGGCGGGCAGGCCAACGTGGTCGAGCTCTACATCTCCTATCTGCGGCGCAAGATCGACGCCGGACGCACCCCGATGATCCACACCAGGCGTGGCGCGGGATATCTGATCAAGCCCGGTGAGTAGGGCCCGGGCGGTGGCGCCGACCCGTCCGGAAACGTCGTCCGGCGCGCGCGACGGCAGGCCGGCCGCGCCCCCTCGCTTCCGGGCCGCCGGGGCCTTCGGCCGACCCGGTGAGGGTGCGGGGTGTCGGAGTGCCGGGGTGCGGGGTGCCGGGGTGCGGGGCGACGGGGCGGAGCCTGCCGGGAGGTGCACCGGGTGAGCGGCGGATGGTCCCTGCGGACCAGGCTGGTGGTGTCCGCGGTGGCGCTCATCGCGGTGGTCGCGGCGGTCATCGGCACCGTGACCACGCTCGCACTGCGCACCTATCTGTACGGACAGAAGGACGAGCAGTTGCAGGGCGTCGCGCAGCGGGCGGCCGGGCCGCCGCCGGGCGAGCCGGGCGGTGGCCCGCGGTCGCCGGGGTCGCTGCGGTTCGTCACGAGCGGCGGCGCACCGCTCGGGACGGTCGGCGTGCAGGTCGCGGTGGACGGTTCCCTCGGCGACGGGGCCGTCTCGGTCCAGCAGGAGTCGGACGCACTGGGCCCGCGGGTCATGGACCGGCCGCTGACCGGGGCGGAGCGGGCCGCGCTCACGGCCGTCCCACGCGACCTGGAGCCGCACACCGTGGAGGTGCCGGGCCTCGGCGACTACCGCGTGGAGTACCGGATGGGCGCCAACGGCGCGTTCCTCGTCGGCGTCCCCCTCGCCGAGGTGCACAGCACCCTGGGCACCCTCGTCGTCGTCGAGATCTGTGTGACCGCCGCCGGACTGGCCGCCGCCGGACTGGCCGGCGGCACCCTCGTCGGGGTCGCGCTGCGCCCGCTGCGGAGGGTCGCGGCGACGGCCACCCGGGTGTCCGAACTCCCTCTGCACAGAGGCGAGGTGGCGCTGTACGAGCGGGTACCGGACGCGGAGGCCGACCCCGGTACCGAGGTCGGCCGGGTCGGCGCCGCGCTCAACCGGATGCTCGACCACGTCCACTCGGCCCTGCACGCGCGGCAGGAGAGCGAGACCCGGGTGCGGCAGTTCGTGGCGGACGCCGGCCATGAGCTGCGGACCCCGCTCGCGTCCATCCGGGGCTATGCCGAGCTGACCCGGCGCGGCCGGGAGCGGCCCGGCCCCGACACCCGGCACGCACTGGACCGGATCGAGTCGGAGGCCACCCGGATGACGGGGCTGGTGGAGGATCTGCTGCTGCTGGCCCGCCTCGACGCGGGACGGCCCCTGGCGTACCAGAGCACCGATCTGTCCCCGCTGGTCGTCGACGCGGTGAGCGACGCCCGGGCCGCGGGTCCGGACCACGTCTGGCGCCTGGACCTGCCGGACGACCCGGCGGTGGTGCGGGCCGATCCCGAGCGGCTGCATCAGGTACTGGTCAACCTGCTGGCGAACGCCCGCACCCACACTCCGCCGGGCACCACCGTCACCGCGGCCGTACGGACCACGGATTGCCGGAGCGCGGTCGTACTGGAGGTCCGGGACGACGGTCCCGGCATTCCCCCAGGACTGCTGCCGTATGTCTTCGAGCGCTTCGCGCGCGGCGACGCCTCGCGTTCCCGCCATGCCGGAAGCACCGGCCTCGGGCTGGCGATCGTGCACGCCGTGGTCACGGCGCACGGGGGGACGGTGGACGTGGCGAGCGCCCCCGGACGCACGGTCTTCTCCGTGCGGCTGGCGCTGGTGCGGGAGCCGGGCGACTCACAGACGCCGCACAGCGTCGGCACACGGCCGTGACAGCGGGCCCGTCGAGAGTCGGAGCATGCGAACCGACACCCCGGCGGGCACCACCGCCACGGGCACCCTGCCGGCACGGGAGCATCTGCCCGTGGATGCGGCCGGCCCGCCCGTGCTCGATGTGGTCATCCCCGTCTTCAACGAGGAGAAGGACCTCGAGCCGTGCGTACGCCGGCTCCACGACCATCTCGCCCGTACCTTCCCCTACGGCTTCCGGATCACCGTCGCGGACAACGCGAGCACCGACCGCACGCCCCGGGTGGCGGCGGCCCTCGCGGCCTCCGTGCCGGAGGTGCGGTTCCGCCGGCTGGAGCAGAAGGGGCGCGGCCGTGCCCTGCGAACCGTGTGGGCGGAGTCCGACGCGCCCGTGCTGGCGTACATGGACGTGGACCTGTCCACCGACCTCAAGGCGCTGCTGCCCCTGGTCGCGCCGCTGATCTCGGGGCACTCGGACCTGGCGATCGGCTCCCGGCTGACCCGGTCGTCGCGGGTGGTGCGCGGGGCGAAGCGGGAGTTCGTCTCCCGGGTGTACAACCTGATCCTGCGCGGCTCGCTCGCCGCGCGCTTCTCCGACGCGCAGTGCGGGTTCAAGGCGATACGGCGGGACGTGGCCGAGCGCCTGCTGCCGATGGTCGAGGACACCGGCTGGTTCTTCGACACCGAACTGCTGGTGCTGGCCGAGCGCGCCGGACTGCGGATCCACGAGGTCCCCGTGGACTGGGTCGACGACCCGGACTCCAGCGTGCACATCGTCCGCACGGCCGTCGACGACCTGAAGGGCGTGCTGCGGGTCGGGCGGGCGCTGGCGGTCGGGGCACTGCCGCTGGACCGGCTGGCCCGGCCGTTCGGCGACGACCCGAGGGACGGCCGGATCACCGGGGTCCCCGGCGGGCTGGCCCGGCAACTGCTCGGCTTCTGCGCGGTCGGGGCGCTGTCGACGCTGCTCTATCTGCTGCTCTACTCGGTGTTCCGCACAGGTGTCGGGCCCCAGACGGCGAACGCCGCCGCACTGCTGCTGTCGGCGGTAGCCAACACGGCCGCGAACCGCAGACTCACCTTCGGGGTGCGCGGACGCGAGCGGGCGGTCCGCCACCAGGCGCAGGGACTGGTGGTCTTCGGCGTCGGCCTCGTGCTCACCAGCGGTTCCCTCGCCGCGCTGGAGGCCGCCGCGGGCGACCCCTCCCGCGGTACCGAGCTGGCCGTCCTGGTCGTGGCCAACCTCGCGGCCACCGTGCTGCGCTTCCTGCTCTACCGCGCCTGGGTCTTCCCCGACCGCCGGGACCTGCCGCGGCACGCTGCCGGGACGGGAACCGAGGAGCGTACGAAGAATGCCAATGGCGCGAGTGGGTTGAACTATGCGAATGCTGTGACCGGTGTGAACGGTATGACCGGTGTGAACGGAATGGCCGGCACCACCGGGACGACCGGCACAACCGGCGCGTACGGAGCAACGGGCATGAGCGGTGGGGCCGGTGTGTACGGCGGGACCTACGCGGACGGCGGGGCTTACGCGGATGGCGGGACCTACACGGATGGCGGGGCCTACGCGGACGGCGGGGCCTACGCGGACGGCGGGGCCGGTGTGTACGGCGGGACGTACACGGACGGCGGGGCTTACGCGGACGGTGGGGCCGGTGTGTACGGCGGGACGTACACGGACGGTGGGACCTACGCGGACGGTGGGACCTACGCGGACGGCAGGGCCTACGCGGATGGCGGGACCTGCACATACGGCGGGACCGACATGACTTCCGATGACCGTACGACCGGCATGACCACGGGGGACCGACGATGACGACCGCACCGCGCGACGACCACGCGACCCCCGGGAACGAGGTGCCGGGAGCGCCTGGCGCACTTGGAGCACCTGAGCCGCCCGGACCGCCGGGGACGCGGCCGCGTCGCGGCCGGGCCGCCCGGCCGCGACGGGCCCGGGCCGCGGACCCGGCGTGGGCGCGGCCCGCCCTGATCGCGCTGCTGGTGCTGACCGGGGCGCTGTACCTGTACAACCTCAGCGCCTCCGGCTACGCCAACTCCTTCTACTCCGCCGCCGTGCAGGCGGGCAGCGAGAGCTGGAAGGCGTTCTTCTTCGGCTCGTCCGACGCCGCGAACTCCATCACCGTCGACAAACCGCCCGCCGCGCTCTGGCCGATGGCGCTGTCGGTCCGGTTGTTCGGGCTGGGGTCCTGGCAGATCCTGGTGCCCGAGGTGCTGATGGGGGTGGTGGCGGTAGCCGTCCTCCATGCGGCGGTTCGCAGGCGCTTCGGCGCCGCGGCGGGGCTGATCGCGGGTGCGGTGCTGGCGCTGACGCCCGTCGCCGCCCTGATGTTCCGCTTCAACAACCCTGACGCGCTGCTGGCGCTGCTGACGACGGTGGCCGTGTACTGCGTGCTGCGCGCTGTCGAAGGGGCTCGCACGGGCTGGCTGGTGGCGGCGGGTGTCGCGGTCGGTTTCGCCTTCCTGACCAAGACCCTCCAGGCGTTCCTCGTCCTGCCGCCGCTCGCACTCGTGTACGCGGTGTGCGCGCCGGCGCCGGTGCGGCGGAGGATCGGCCAACTCGCCCTGGCGGGCTTGGCGCTGATCGTGTCCGGAGGCTGGTGGGTGGCGATCGTGGAGTTGTGGCCGGCCTCCTCCCGCCCGTACATCGGTGGTTCCCAGAACAACAGCTTCCTCGAACTCACCTTCGGCTACAACGGCCTCGGCCGTATCAACGGCAACGAGACCGGCAGCGTCGGAGGTGGTGGGGCCGGAGGCGGCGGGGCCGGGGGCAGCCGCTGGGGTGAGACCGGTATCGGGCGGATGTTCGGCGACAGCGTCGGGGGGCAGATCTCCTGGCTGCTGCCCGCCGCGCTGATCCTGCTCGTGGCCGGCCTGGTGCTGACCCGGCGCGCCGGCAGGACCGACTCCGCGAGGGCGGCGTTCCTCGTCTGGGGCGGGGCCCTGGTCACGACGCTCGTGGTCTTCAGCTTCATGGCCGGCATCTTCCACGAGTACTACACGGTGGCGCTCGCCCCGTACATCGCGGCGCTCATCGGCATGGGCATCACCGTGCTGTGGGAGGAGCGTGCCCGACCCGCGGCCCGTGCGGTGCTGGCGGGGGCGGTTGCGGTGACGGCCGTCTGGGCGTGGGTCCTCCTCGGACGCACTCCGGACTTCGTGCCGTGGCTGCGTTGGGCGGTGCTGGTCGGGGCGCTCGTGGCCGTGCTGGGACTGCTGTCCGCCGGGCGGCTCGGGCACCGGCTCGCGCTGGGTGCGGCGGGCCTCGGGCTCGCGGCGTCGCTGGCCGGTCCCGTGGCGTACACCCTCACCACGTTGGGCACCGGGCACCAGGGCTCGCTGGTGGTCGCCGGACCCGCGTCCGCACGGGGCGGTCCCGGCGGTGGTCCCGGCGGTGGCACCGGCGCCCGCGGCGGTCCCTCGGCGGAGGGCGGCCTCGCGGCCGGCGGCGGGATGATGCCGCCCGGGGCGGCGGGCGGCCAGGGCCAGGGACCCGGCCGGGGACCCGGTCAGGGGCAAGGGCAAGGGCAGGGCCAGGCACCGGGCCAGGGGCAGGGCCAGGGGCAGGGACCCAGGCAGGGTATGGACCAGGGGCGGGGCCAGGGCCAGGGCGGGCAGCCCGGCGGTGGCCAGGGTCGCCGGGCAGGTGGCGAGGGGCCGGGCGGCGGCGGCCAGGCCGGGGGGCTGCTCAACGGGCCGGAGGTGGGTTCCGCCGTCGTCTCCAGGCTGACCGAGAACGCCTCCGCCTACACCTGGGCGGCCGCGGCCGTCGGCTCCCAGAACGCCGCCTCCTACCAACTCGCCACGGAACTGCCCGTCATGCCGATCGGCGGGTTCAACGGCAGCGACCCGTCTCCGACGCTCGCCCAGTTCCAGCAGTATGCGGCCGATGGTGAGATCCACTGGTTCATCGACGGCGGGGAGGGCGGCGGCGCCCGGGGCCGGGGCCCTGGTGGCGATAGCTCCGGGGAGATCCGGGAGTGGGTCGCGGCGAACTTCACGAAGGTCACCGTGGGCGGCACCACCCTGTACGACCTCACCTCGCCGCAGTAGCGCCGTACGGCGCACCCGTCGGCCGCGTCCGGAGGCCGCCCGTGGCCACCGCTCCCGAAGGACGCCGGACGCCGGACGCCGGACGCCGGACGCGGTTGCGGGATGCGGTTGCCGGACGCGGGAGCCGGTGGCCGGTGGCCGGAACGGGCCGTCGGCCACCGGACCCGGAACCGGAGCCGGCCGCAGGGGGCGGCGGGCCGTCCCACGCCCGCCGCCCGGCCCGGGCGCCGCCTCCGCTGGGAGCGGCGCCCGGGGGTCGGGTCACTCGCCCGCGTGGGCGAGTGCGATGTCGTGGCCGTGTACACCGCCACCGGTCACGGAGAGCGTGCTCGCCACCGGTGGGTAGCCGGTCGAGATGACGGTGTACGCGCCCGCGTCGAGGTCGGTGAAGGAGTACGCGCCGTCCTCGCCGGTGGCCGCGGTCGCGACCGCGTTCCCCGCCGGGTCGAGGAGCGTCACCCGTGCGCCGGAGAGCGGGCTTCCCATGTCTCCGGCCCGGACGATGCCGTGGATCACGGCACCCGGGAGCAGGAACGCCCCGAGCCGGGTGGCGTCCTGGCCGCCGGCCTCCGAGGGGAGGGCCAGCGGCCGGAAGCCGGGGGCGCTCACGGCGACGGTCACCCCGCCGGACGGCAGCCCGGTGAAGGCGAAGCCCCCGTCCGGGCCGGAGGTGTCGGCGGCCAGCACATCCCCGCGTGCATCGGTGACGACGACCGTCGCCCCCTCGACCGCCGCGCCGCCGTGGGCCGAGACCACGGTGCCGCTCAGGATGCCCGGGCCGGTCGGGCCGGTCGGGCCGGTCGGGCCGGGCAGTGCACTCGGCTCACTCGGCCGACTCGGCCCGTTCGTACCGGCGAGGAGGACGTCGTGGGTCAGGGGCTCGTCCCCGACGGCCACGGTGGAGGCCCGCGGCTGGAAGCCGTCGGCCGAGGCGATCAGCACATACGGGCCCGATCCCGGAGCGTCCAGGGTGTACGAGCCGTCGCCGCGCGCCACCGTGCGGGCCGGTTGCCGGCCCGCTGGCGAGAGCAGTGTGACGGCGGCTCCTCCGACGGCCGCGCCGTCCGGGCCCCACACCACACCGTGCACGGCGGTCACGCCGGCCACGGCGGGCCCCGTGCTCACGGGAGCGGTGCCCACGGGCGCCGTGCCCACGGCAGCGGTGCCACCGGTCTCCCGTACGGCGGTGTCCGGGGTGGCGGCCGGCGTTCCCCTGAGTGCCACCTCCTTGATGAACAGGGTCACCAGGAACGCCAGCAGCGCGAACGGTGCCGAGTACAGGAACACGTCCGCGACTCCGTGCCCGTACGCGCTCTCGACCACGGTGCGGACCGGCGCGGGCAGCGCGTCCAGGTCGGGGATGCCTCCGCCGACGGTGCCGCCGCGGCCCGTCGGCGCGCCGCCCGGGCCGAGTTCGGCGAGGCCGTCCTCGACGTAGCGGGTGACGCGGTCGGCGAGCACCGCGCCCAGCGCGGAGACGCCCACGGCACCGCCCAGCGACCGGAAGAAGGTGACGACCGAGGACGCCGCGCCCAGGTCCTGCGGGGCAACCTGGTTCTGGGTGCAGAGCACCAGGTTCTGCATCATCATGCCGAGGCCCAGACCCATGACGGCCATGAAGACGGCGATGCGCCAGTACTCGGTGTCGTAGCGGATCGTGCCCAGCAGGCCGAGCCCGCCGGTGACCAGGACACCGCCGCTGACCAGCCATGCCTTCCACCTGCCGGTCTTGGTGATGACCAGGCCGCTGACCGTCGAGGAGACGAACAGACCCACGATCATGGGGATGGTCATGACGCCGGACATCGTGGGCGACTCGCCCCGGGCCAGTTGGAAGTACTGGCTGAAGAAGACCGTGCCGGCGAACATCGCGACACCCACGAAGAGCGACGCCAGGGAGGCCAGCGTGATGGTCCGGTTGCGGAACAGCCGCAGCGGGATGATCGGTTCGCTCGCCCGGGACTCGACGACCAGGAAGACCAGTCCCAGGACCGCCGCCCCGCCGGTCATGGCGTACGTCTGCCAGGACAGCCACGGGTATGTGTCACCCGCGAAGGTGACCCAGACCAGCAGCAGCGAGACCGCGGCGCTGATGGAGAGGGCGCCCGCCCAGTCGACCTTCACCTGCCGCTTCACCACGGGGAGTTCGAGGGTCTTCTGCAGCACGAGCAGCGCGACGAGCGCGAACGGCACTCCGGCGTAGAAGCACCAGCGCCAGCCGAGCCATTCCGTGTCGGTGATGACGCCGCCGAGCAGCGGGCCGCCGACGGTGGCGACGGCGAATGTCGCGCCGAGGTAGCCGCTGTAGCGGCCGCGCTCCCGCGGGGAGATCATCGCGGCCATGATCACCTGCGCCAGGGCGGTGAGGCCGCCGACGCCGATGCCCTGCACCACGCGGCAGGCGATGAGTGTGCCGGTGCCCTGTGCGAACCCGGCCGCCACCGAACCCGCCACATAGATGACGAGGGCTGCCTGGACCAGCAGCTTCTTGCTGAGGAGGTCGGCGAGCTTGCCCCAGAGCGGGGTTGTCGCGGTCATCGCCAGCAGGGCCGCCGTGACCACCCAGGTGTAGGCGGACTGGCCGCCGCCGAGATCACTGATGATCTCGGGCAGGGCGTTGGAGACGATGGTCGAGGACAGGATGGCGACGAACATGCCGAGCAGCAGTCCGGACAGAGCCTCCATGATCTGCCGGTGCGTCATCGGCGCACCGTCCTCGGAGGCGGAGGCGGAGGCGGAGGCGGAGGTGCCCGCGGGTGCCGTGTCCCCGGCGGCGGAGGTGTCCCCGGCGGCCGAGTCGCCTGCGCGTCCGGCGTGGCCGCCCCGCACACCGGCCGGTGTGGTCGTAGCCATGTACTTCCCTGTCTCCTTGTCTCCCATGGCGTGTTGCGAGAGTCCCTCCTGCCCTGCGGGCGGGCTGAGCTACTTTCGCAACATGCCGTGGGCGGGCGTGCGGGCGGTCCGGCAGTCCCCGACGGATGCGCGGAGACGGGCCAGCAGCGCGTTCAGCTGTCCGACGTCGTCGTCGGACCAGTCTTCGAGGTGGTGGGCGAACAGATCGGTCGTGCGCCGGCTGAGTTCGCCGAGCTGGGCCACCCCCGCGGGGGTGAGCCGCAGGATGCGCGAGCGTCCGTCGTCCGGGTCTGGTGACCGCTCTATCCAGCCGCACCCGGCGACATGCGCCACATGGCGGCTGGTGACGGACATGTCGACCGCGAGGAGTTCGGCGAGCCGGCTGATCCGCATCTCCCCGTACCGGTCCAGGAGGGCCAGCACGGCGGCGGAGCCGGACGGGCACTCTGCCGGCAGCAGGCGTGCGACCCTCCGCTTCACGGCGCCCATGGCGCTGAGCTGGCGGGCCAGCTCCTCGTACTGACTCCGTTCGGCCACGACCTCCCCCATCTTATTGCTTAGGGCAACCATAGAAGCAGTTGGTTGCCGCAGGCAAACGAAAAGGTGCTCTTCGGGGTGAAGGAACCCCAAAGGCCTTGCGGGTGAGTGGTCACGATCCGGCCATTCCGGCGGGAGACGTACGGACGTCCTGCGGGCATGTCGCGGGGTGCGGCCGACCGGGACTTGGGCGGCTCACCCGGGTTCGCTAGGGTCCTGACTCATGGCACACAACCCCCAAGCGCCCCAGAGCCCCGAGGGCCACGACCCCGCGGGCAGTACGCAGATGTTCCGCGCCTTCGTCGACGACGGCGGTCCGCAGCACGGAGGCCGCGGCGCCGCCGCGCCCGCGCCGGCCGGACCCCGGGTCGGGCTCATCGTCGGCATCGCGGCCGCCGTCGCGATCCTCGGTACGGTCGTCTGGCTCGCGCTCGGCTGAGCCTCCGAAACCGGCTGCGCGATGTCCGTCCGGTCAGGACGGGTGCTCCGCCCGCACGTCCCGCGGTCTCCACACGCATGCCCGGCGGCACGCGCCAGGAGCCCACGCACAGCCGGTACGCCGCCGTCCTCGCCGCACCCGCGGCGCCGGGCGCCGGGAGACCCCGGGTGGAACGGATCGTCGCCCGGTCGGTGCCGAGCACGCCGATGAGGTGCGTGCCGGACGACACGCTGACCGGACGCGCCGCTGCGCCACCGTCATTGCGGAACCGCACGGCGGCGTTCTCGCACCACCGCCCGTCCGCGGGATGCCTCCGTACCTCCGTACCTCCGCACCTCTGCGACCACCGGCAGGGCGGGTACGCGCGGCGGTTGCGGCGACGGGTCCGGCGGCGGTGACGGCGGGTGTTGCGGGGGGTCGGACCCGGAGGCCGCGACTACCCCGCCCGGTCGGAGCGCGGCCCCCGCCAGCCCGTAACCGATTCATCGCCGTCGCCGTCCGCCGTCGCATCGGGACAGTCCGCCCGGCGTCCGGCCGGAGCGGAACCCCGCCGCGGGGAGCGGCGGTTGACCGCGAGGCGGACGGTACGGCCGTGACGGACGTGACGTCCTTGACGTCCGTGCCGTCCGTGACGTCCGTACCGCCTGGGCGGCACGTCAGTCGGCGATCAGGCCCTCGCGAAGCTGGGCCAGCGTCCGCGTGAGCAGCCGGGAGACGTGCATCTGGGAGATGCCGACCTCCTCACCGATCTGAGACTGCGTCATATTGGCGAAGAAGCGCAGCATGATGATCTGCCGTTCGCGCGGGGGGAGTTTGGCCAGCAGCGGCTTCAGGGACTCGCGGTACTCGACGCCCTCCAGGGCGCCGTCCTCGTAGCCCAGGCGGTCCGCGAGGGAGCCCTCGCCCCCGTCGTCCTCGGGCGACGGCGAGTCCAGCGAGGACGCCGTGTACGCGTTGCCCACGGCGAGGCCGTCGACCACGTCCTCCTCCGACACGCCCAGTACCGCGGCGAGTTCGGGCACGGTCGGGGAGCGGTCCAGCTTCTGGGCCAGTTCGTCGCTCGCCTTCGTCAGCGCGAGCCGCAGCTCCTGGAGCCGGCGCGGCACGCGAACCGACCAACTGGTGTCCCGGAAGAAGCGCTTGATTTCGCCGACCACGGTCGGCATCGCGAACGTCGGGAACTCCACGCCGCGTTCGCAGTCGAAGCGGTCGATCGCCTTGATCAGGCCGATGGTGCCGACCTGGACGATGTCCTCCATCGGCTCGTTGCGGCTGCGGAAGCGTGCGGCCGCGTAGCGCACCAGCGGCAGGTTGAGCTCGATCAGGGTGTCGCGTACGTACGTACGCTCGGGGCTGTCCTCGTCGAGGGCGGCCAGCCGCAGGAACAGCGAGCGCGAGAGCGTGCGGGTGTCGAGGGCCCCGGTGGCACCCGCTGGCAGGTCCGTGGACACGTCCACGGACGCCGATGTGGACATGTCCATTGACAGGTCCACGGGCATGGGCCCGGAGACCGGATCGGGCGCCGGGAGCGCGTCGGTCGAGGGAGCGCTCTGCGCGAGCGTGAGCACCTTCGAGCTGCCCTGTTCTGCGGACATGCCACCCCCTGGAGGTCGCGGACGGTCGCGTCGGCCGCGACCATCGGAGGAACGCAGCCTCCACCTGAATACCGGAGGCGGGGCCGCGGCAAACGCGGTTCCCGCAGAATGTCACATGTCGCCAACGCGCTGTAGTGACATGTCGACAACAGAGCGTCAGATCGGCGCAGGAAAAAGGGGGTATACGGCATTCGTCCCCCTCGAAATGGGCTGAAAGGGGTCTACCCGATTCGGTTATGCCTCGTTCCTGTTTGCGGATCTCAGTCGCGCGAAGCTGCGGGCGAGGAGTCTTGACACATGCATCTGCGAGACTCCCAGCTCGGCGCTGATCTGGGACTGCGTCAGATTGCTGTAGTAGCGCAGCAGCAGGATCCGCTGTTCGCGCTCGGGCAGCTGTACGAGGAGATGGCGCACCAGGTCGCGATGCTCGACCCCGGCGAGCGCGGGGTCCTCGTAGCCCAGCCGGTCCAGCAGGCCCGGCAGGCCGTCGCCTTCCTGTGCGGCCTCCAGTGACGTCGCGTGGTACGACCGGCCCGCCTCGATGCAGGCGAGGACCTCGTCCTCGGAGATCTTCAGGCGCTCGGCGATCTCGGCCGTCGTGGGGGACCGCCCGTGCGCCGTGGTCAGGTCCTCCGTCGCGCCGTTGACCTGCACCCACAGCTCGTGCAGCCGGCGTGGCACATGCACGGTCCGGACGTTGTCGCGGAAGTACCGCTTGATCTCGCCGACCACGGTCGGCATCGCGAACGTCGGGAACTGCACGCCCCGCTCGGGGTCGAAGCGGTCGATCGCGTTGATGAGGCCGATCGTGCCGACCTGGACGACGTCCTCCATCGGCTCGTTGCGACTGCGGAAGCGTGCCGCCGCGTACCGCACCAGCGGCAGATTGGCCTCGATCAGCGCGGCCCGGACACGGGTGTGCTCCGGCGTACCCGGTTCCAGGTCCTTCATCTGGGCGAAGAGCAGCTGGGTCAGCGCCCTGGTGTCCGCGCCCCGGCTCTGCTTGGCCCGGCCCTCGCTCTCGTTCTGGGGTGGCACTTGAGGCGCAGTACTGGCCGGCACGGTCACGCCACCCCTTCACGGGTCGAACGGCGTCAACCCCAAGGGTCAACGCCGGGTCAACTCAGCCATCAAAAGCGGTCATAGCATCACAACACAGGTCCACTGTGTTCAAGCACCCCATGACATCGTGTTGACGGCAAGTTGGTGCATAAGTGAAAAAGCCCCTCACCGTTACGGTGGGGGCTGAAGGGCCGGGGCGGAGGAGGCGGCTCGGCGCTCTCCGGCGGCCGTCACCCGTGTGCGGACACCTCGCACCGCCGGTCTGCGGCCCTCGGGCGGGTCGCCCGGGCGGCCGCCGAGGCGGTGCCGTGTCCGGAACCGGAAGCGCCCGGAAGCGCCGGAAACGCCGGAAACGGAAGCCCCCTGGAATCCGCTGGAATCCCCCGGAATCCCCCGGGGCCTGCGGCCCCCCGGAACCTGGCAGTCGCCGGCACCGCCGGAACTCTCCGCGGAACTAGTTGACGAGTTCCGTCATGAACTCGCCGACGCCCTGCGCGGCGCTCGATATGCCCTCGAAGCCCAGCCCGACGAGGTCGGCCGCCCGGTCCGGGGAGTTGATGATCGTGTACAGCACGAAGACGACGACCACATAGAGAGCGATCTTCTTCGCTTGCACCACTAGTCCCTGCCTCCCCTGCAGCCCCTCTGCGGACGCGTGAGTCTAACCGAGCGGTCAGGAGCGGAGGACCTCGCCGCGGGGGTCGTCCGCCCGGCCGTGAGAGGCGCCCTCACCAGCGGCGCCGGAGTCGGTGCCGGAGTCGGAGTCGATGGCCGGCTGTCCTGCCGGACCGAGGAGCGGCGCTGGTCGCGTGGCGGGAGGCTCGGCGCGACGCGTGAGACCGCCGGAGTGAGACGGAAACCGAGACGCAAGAACACGAGAGGGCGGCCCTGTCGGGACCACCCTCTCGTCTGTCAGCGGTAGCGGAGGGATTTGAACCCTCGGTGACTTGCGCCACACTCGCTTTCGAGGCGAGCTCCTTCGGCCGCTCGGACACGCTACCGGGAGAGAGCTTAGCCCAAGGTGTGCCGTGCTCCGAAATCGGTATCGGTCAGCGCTCCGGAAGGCCGTTGCCCGGCCCCTGTCCGGCGGCCCGCTGGCCGGGGGTCTGCGGGCAGGCGGACTGCGAGCCGGGGGTCTGTCGGCCGGGGTCCTGAGAACCCGGTGTCCGCGGGCCGAGTGTCTCCGCCGCACCCCCGCGAGCGTCCCGGAAGAACGCCGTGAGCTGCCGAGCGCACTCCGCTTCCAGCACTCCCTGGATCACCTCCGGTCGGTGGTTGAGGCGCCGGTCCCGCACGACGTCCCAGAGCGAGCCCGCCGCGCCCGCCTTCTCGTCGCGGGCGCCGTAGACCACCCGGTCCACCCGGGACAGCACCAGCGCACCCGCGCACATCGTGCACGGCTCCAGCGTGACCACGAGTGTGCAGCCGGTCAGCCGCCAGCTGCCGCGCGCCGCTGCCGCGCGCCGGAGCGCGAGCACCTCGGCGTGGCCGGTGGGGTCTCCGGTCAGCTCCCGTTCGTTGCGGCCGGTCGCCAGGACCGCGCCGTCCTCGGCCAGCACGACTGCACCGACCGGAACGTCCCCGGTCAGCGGCGCGCGTGCGGCCTCCTCCAGCGCGAGCCGCATCGGCGCCTCCCACGGCGCCCGCACGGGGTCCGTCACTAGCGGACGGCCTCCAGCATCTCGGAGGCGCCGAGGGTGTCGGCGATCTCGGTGAGCGCCTCGGAGCTGAGCGCGCAGAGCTCCTTCGCGGACATTCCGAGGTCGGCGAGCAGATCCGAGTCGCCGAGCGGTCCGACCGGGACCGCTTCGGAGTCCTCGGACGGCTCGTCCTCGCTCTCCGGCTCACCGTCCTCCGTGCCGTCGAGGTCGAGCGAGTCCAGCTCGTCATCCTCCTCGTCCTTGCCGAGCAGCTCGTCCGTGAGCATCGCACCGTAGGAGGAGCGTGCTGCCGAGGCGGCGTCCGAGACGAAGACGCGAGGATCCTCCTCGCCGTCCACCCGGACGATGCCGAACCAAGTGTCTTCCTGCTCGATGAAGGCGATCACCGTGTCCTCGTTCACCGAGGCGTCGCGGGCCAAGTCGGCCAGATCCGACAGGGACTCCACATCGTCGAGCTCTGTGTCGCTCGCTACCCACCCGTCTTCGGTGCGCGCGAGCAGTGCGGCGAAGTACACCGTGACTCTCCCACTGATCAGAGTTGTGACGACCGACGGAGCGCTGCTCGTGCCCCGCCCACTCGGAATCGTGGCAGAAACAGCGGCTCAGCGAGAGGTCTTCGGGCCTTGCGTCGTGCACGCGTTCAGTGAGAGGGCCCACCTGACGGCGCCGTACGGGGCCGTCCAGGGGACACCGGGACCTACCAGCGGAAGGAGCGCATGCGCATCGCCTGGCGCATCCGCGCCGCGCGGGCGCGCCTGGGCTGGACGCGGTCGCGCAGGGCCTTCGCCTCGTGCAGCTCGCGGAGGAACTGGGCGCGCCGCCGCCTTCGCTCGACGTCGGTCTCCTCCTCTTCCGGCCGCGGTTCCCGCCGCTGCTCCCGGTCCTGCTGATCCCGCTCCCGCATCGGCCACACCACCTCGGCGCTGGAAGGATACGTGCCACCTTCCCTCCGGAGGGGGCGTCCACGCCAGCCCCGGATACTGTGGGGTCCATGCGGATCCATGTCGTCGACCACCCCCTGGTGGCGCACAAGCTCACCACCCTGCGCGACCGGCGCACCGACTCCCCGACCTTCCGGCGCCTGGCCGACGAGCTGGTGACCCTGCTCGCGTACGAGGCCACGCGCGATGTGCGCACCGAGCAGATCGACATCCGGACGCCGGTGGAGGCGACCACGGGGGTGAAGCTCTCCCGCCCCCGGCCTCTGGTGGTGCCGATCCTGCGGGCCGGCCTCGGCATGCTCGACGGCATGGTCCGACTGCTGCCGACGGCCGAGGTGGGCTTCCTCGGCATGATCCGCAACGAGGAGACCCTGGAGGCGTCGACGTACGCGACGCGCATGCCGGAGGACCTCTCGGGCCGCCAGGTGTACGTTCTCGACCCGATGCTGGCCACGGGCGGCACGCTGGTCGCAGCGATCCGGGAACTGATCAAGCGCGGCGCCGACGATGTGACGGCGGTGGTGCTGCTGGCGGCGCCGGAGGGTGTCGAGGTGATGGAGCGCGAGCTCGCGGGCACCCCGGTGACCGTGGTGACGGCCTCCGTCGACGAGCGGCTCAACGAGCACGGCTACATCGTTCCCGGCCTGGGCGACGCGGGAGATCGGATGTACGGCGCCGCGGAGTAGGGCCTGCCGAGCAGTAGGGCAGAGCAACCAGTAGGGCAGAGCAGTAGAGCAGAGCAACCAGTAGGGCGGAGCAACCGGCAGGGCAGGGGGGCCGGGCGGGGGGCAGCGCGCTGCCGGGCGGCCGCCGGGAGGCACCCGGCCGCGGTCCTGGTCCCGGACCGCGGCCCCGTCCGTGGGGCTTCGGGCACCTCTGCCGCCGGGTGCGGGGTGCTCGCGTCTGTCCCCGGAATCCGTTCCCGGAGCGGTCGCGCGAGGTGAGCGGAGGTCCCCGCCTCGACGGGGAGGAGGGTGCGACCGCACCCGCCCGGTGTTCAGGCCGAGCCGGACCCACCCGGTGTGTCCGGGTTCAGTTGCACTCGCCCGGCGCCGGCGAGGGCTGGGCCAGCGCGGCGAGCGCCCTGTCCGCGACCGGCTTGCTGTTCAGCTCCTTGAAGGCGGTGCCGATGATCAGGTCGACGTCGGCCGAGGTGCGGGTGTCGGCTTTGAGCTGGGCGCCGGCGAGCTGGGTGCCCAGTACGCCGAAAGGTCCCTCGTAGGCGTCCGGCGCGCCCAGCAGCAGCCCGGCGCCGGGCACCTTCTTGTCGTACTCCGGTGACGCGTTGCCCACCTTGCCGATGTTGAAGCCGCGCTTCTGGAGTTCGTCGGCGGTGGCCTTGGCCAGTCCGCTGCGCGGGGTGGCGTTGTAGACGTTGACGGTGATCTGCGCGGGCCTGGGCGGCGCGGGCACGGCGGACGGTGCGGCCCCGGGCTTGCACGCCGCGGCCTGGCTCTTGGCGGCTGCCTTCCTGGTATCGCCCGAGAAGGCGTCGATGAGCTGCAGCGTTCCCCACCCGCCGAGGCCGAGGACGGCCACGGCTGCGACGGCTGCGATCACGACCTTGCGGCGGCGACGAGGACGGCGCATACGCGGATACGCATTGCCCGTGATGCGGTACTTTCCGCCCATGCCTGGGGGAGTGAGCATGCTCATGGGCGCAGCGTAGTGCGGTCCGCGGGCTATGCCTACTTAACGATCATCCGCTTGCGCCCGTATGGACGTGAAGCAGCGCCTTACGGGTCGCGGGGCTGCGCCGTACGGGGGCGCTGAGGGGCCCGAACGGGTCGCGCGCGGCGGTCGGTCCGGGTCAGTCGAACTCCAGCACCCGGGCGTGCAGCACCTGCCGCTGCTGGAGTGCCGCGCGCACGGCGCGGTGCAGCCCGTCCTCGAGATAGAGGTCGCCCTGCCACTTCACGACATGGGCGAAGAGGTCGCCGTAGAAGGTCGAGTCCTCGGCGAGGAGGGTCTCGAGGTCCAGCTGGCCCTTGGTGGTCACGAGCTGATCGAGGCGGACCGGGCGCGGCGCTACATCCGCCCACTGCCGGGTGCTTTCCCGGCCGTGGTCGGGATACGGCCGCCCGTTGCCGATGCGCTTGAAGATCACACGGAAAGCCTACCGGGCGAGCGGCGGTCGGCGCAGCCAGGCGGTGCCGATGGGATGCTGTGTGAAACCCCGCAAAAGCCTCGCAAACCCGGAAGATGGGGGCCGTGTCATGACTGAGCCCGAGCAGCCGACGCCGTCCGCGGACCCGTCCGGGCCGGCGGATCCCTCCGGCGGGTTGCGGCAGATCGCCTCCGGCTACGCCTTCCCCGGACCCGCTCTCGAGCTGGGCGCGCTGCTGGACGGCGGCCGGTGCCTTCCCGGAGCTCCCGTCAGGATCCCGCTCGGCATGCTCAACCGCCACGGTCTGGTCGCCGGCGCGACCGGCACCGGCAAGACCAAGACGCTCCAGCTCCTCGCGGAGCAGCTGTCGTCGAACGGTGTCCCCGTCTTCCTCGCCGACATGAAGGGCGACCTCTCCGGGATCGCCGCGCCCGGCCAGGGCGGGGAGAAGGTGGAGGAGCGAGCCGCGCAGGTGGGCCAGGACTGGCATGCCGGGGGATTCCCCGCGGAGTTCTACGCGCTGGGCGGCATCGGCCACGGCATCCCCGTCCGCGCCACCGTCACGGACTTCGGGCCGATGCTGCTGTCCAAGGTGCTCCAGCTCAACCGGACGCAGGAGCAGTCCCTCGGGCTGGTCTTCCACTACGCCGACGCCAAGGGCCTGGAGCTGGTGGACCTCAAGGACCTGAGGGCCGTGGTCGCGTTCCTGGTGTCGGACCCGGGGAAGGTGGAGCTGAAGGGTATCGGCGGGCTGTCCACCGCCACGGCCGGGGTGATCCTGCGGGCCGTCACGCTCTTCGAGCAGCAGGGTGCGAGCGACTTCTTCGGCGAGCCGGAGTTCGACACGGGCGAGCTGCTGCGGACGGCGCCCGACGGACGCGGGGTCGTGTCCGTGCTGGAACTCCCCGGGGTGCAGGACCGGCCGCGGCTCTTCTCCACCTTCCTGATGTGGTTGCTCGCGGACCTGTACGCGGATCTGCCGGAGGTCGGCGACCTCGGCAGGCCGAAGCTGGTGTTCTTCTTCGACGAGGCGCACCTGCTGTTCAACGGAGCCTCCAAGGCGTTCCTGGAGGCGGTCACCCGGACGGTGCGTCTGATCCGCTCGAAGGGCGTCGGGGTCTTCTTCGTGACGCAGACCCCCAGCGACGTGCCCGGTGACGTGCTGGGGCAGCTGGGCAACCGGGTGCAGCACGCGCTGAGGGCGTTCACCCCGGACGACGCCAGGGCGCTGAAGGCGACGGTGCGGACCTTTCCGGATTCCGCGTACGACCTGGAGGAGGTCCTCACCTCGCTGGGTACGGGAGAGGCGGTCGTCACGGTGCTGAACGAGTCGGGCGCGCCGACCCCCGTCGCGGTGACACGGCTGCGGGCACCGCAGTCGCTGATGGGTCCGCTCGGCGACACCGGGCTGGACGCCGCGGCGAGGTCCTCCGTGCTGTACCCGCGCTACGCGCAGGCCGTGGACCGGGAGTCGGCGTACGAGAGGCTGACGGCGGAGCAGCAGGCGGCCGAGGAGTCGGCGTTGCGTGCCGCTCGGGAGGCGGATGCCGCGCGAGAAGCGGAAGAGGCCGCGCGGGAGGCGGAAGAGGCCGCCCGCGGTGCGGAACCCGCCTCCCGAACGTCGCGGCGGGCGGACTCCCCGGCCGGGCAGGGGATGGGCAGCGGTCTGTTCACGTCCCTGGCCCGCTCGGTCGGCACCCAGCTCGGGCGGGAGATCTCCCGTTCCCTCTTCGGCACGGCCCGCAGGCGCCGCCGGTAGTGGGGGGCGGGGCCGGAGGGGCCGGGAAGCGGCCTGTCGCGCGGTGGGGACGGGGTGACGCGGGCGGGGACGGGGCGGGGACGGGGCGGGGACGGGGGCGGCGTGATGCGCGGGCGGGGACGTGGTGGCGCCGGCCGGGCTTCGGTGAGGCCCGCCGGTGCCGTGGGTGGGGCCCGCCCCGCAGGTCGTGCGGAGCGGGCCCGGCGGACGGAGTCCCCGCCGCTACTCGGTGACCTCGTGGTCGTGGCCGTCGTGCAGACCGCCACCGCTGCCCGTGTCTCCGTCCGTGGGGACGGTGACGACCGGCTTGCGCAGCGAGCTCAGGTCGTGTGCGTAGGTGCCGGTGGCGTTGGCGATGACGTCGATGTTGACGTCGAACGCCTTCATGCTGATGTTGCTGATGTCGTCGCACGCGGCGTGGTAGCACGCGTCGTAGGCGACGCCCGCCGTGCCGCCGAACTTCTCCACCTGCGCGGCTGACTTGATGCCCTCGGCGCCGGTGAACGTGCCGCCGGACGGGATGCCGGCCTCGACGAACGGGCCGTAGTCGGAGCGGCCCGTGAAGTCCGTGCCCTCGTGGGGTGCGCCGACGCGGTCCATGAACTCGTTGATGTCGCGTTCCAGCTGGGCCGAACCCTCCGGACCGGCCGGTGCGCCGACGCCGTCGGAGTCGTCGCCGTCGTAGACGAACAGTCCGTAGTTCGGCGACGCGATCATGTCGAAGTTCAGGTAGAGCTTGATCTCCTTCTTGCCCAGGTCGCTCAGGTTCGCGACGTAGTGCTCGGAGCCCAGCAGGCCGTTCTCCTCGGCGCCCCACCAGGCGAACCGCACCTTGTTCGCGGGCCGCTTCTCGGCCTTGGCGAACTCCAGGGCCACCTCGAGCAGGCCGGCCGAGCCGGAACCGTTGTCGTTGATGCCGGGGCCGGCCGTCACGGAGTCGAGGTGGGCGCCCAGCATCACGGTGTTGGCCGCGTTTCCGCGCCGGGTCTCCGCGACGACGTTGCGCGTGGTGCGCTTCTCCTGGAGCTGGCGGATCTCGAAGTCGATGCTCACCGGGCCCTTGGCCAGGTCCTCGGCCAGTTTGGCGCCCTCGGCCTGGGTGATGCCACCGGTCGGGATCTTCCCGGCCTCCGGGCCGCCGAGGGTGCCGGAGAGCGATCCCTCGGTGTTGTTGTAGATGATCGCGCCGATCGCGCCCGCCTCGGCGGCGTTCTGCTGCTTGAGGGCGAACGTGCAGCCACCGCGCCGGATCAGCGCCACCTTGCCGGTGAAGGTTCCGGAGGCGAAGTCCCCGGGCTCGCAGCCCGTGGTGCCGTCGGCGTCCACGGGGACGGCGGCCAGGTCGGCCCTGACACCGCCCGCGGGGGTCGACTTGGTGTACGTCATCGCCGATATCGCGATGTCGCGCGGCGCGGGGGAGACCACCGACAGCTTCTCGGCCTGGGTCTCGGTGTATATGAAGTCGAAGTTCTGGTACGAGACGTCGTACCCGGCCTTCTTCAGCTGCTGGTAGACGTACGCGGCGGAGGCGTCGTAGCCCAGCGAACCGGCGGCACGGTGGCCGCCGGTGCTGTCGGCTATCTGCTGGAACTTCTTCAGGTGCTTGAAGGCGTCCTCGGCGGACGACTTGCGGACCAGCTTCTTGGAGAGCTTGGCCGCTTGCTTGGCCGCTTGCCTGGCGGGGTCGTGCCGGTCGGCGGTTGCGGGCGAGGCGGATGCCAGCAGGAGCGGGGTCGCGAGTGCGGCTGCGGCCACGGTGGCCACTGCTCTGCGATGGGTTGCGTTCACAGAGGTCCTTCCCGGTGCGAACGAGGTTGAGGGGAAGCTAGCGATCTCTGAGTGTTCTGTGAACACATGTGCCGCAACTCACGCGATACTTACCGCCAATGACCGCAACTCGTACGCCTTCGGGCGTACTTGTGCGTCATTCGGCTCCCTTCGCCGCGCGCTTCAGCTCCTGCTTGTGCGCCCGGACCCTGGCCAGCGACTCCGGCCCCGTGATGTCCGCGGCCGAACGGTGGGCGCGTTCCTCGCCGTACGCCCCCGCGGCCTCCCGCCACCCCTCAGGTCTCACCCCGTACTGCTTGCCCAGCAGGGCGAGGAAGATCTGGGCCTTCTGCCTGCCGAAGCCGGGCAGGGCGAGCAGCCGGCCGAGCACCTCCGGGCCCGACGGCGCGTCGCTCCACAGCGCCGTCGGGTCGCCGTCGTACTCGGCCACCAGGTACCGGCACAACTGGTGGATCCGCTTCGCCATCGACCCCGGATAGCGGTGCACGGCGGGCTTCCGCGACAGCAGCGCGGCGAAACCCTCGGGGTCCAGGGCGGCGATCTCACGGGCGTCGAGATCGTTCTTTCCCAGGCGCTCGGCGATCGTGAAGGGGCCGGTGAAGGCCCACTCCATCGGGACCTGCTGGTCCAGCAGCATGCCGATCATGAGGGCGAGCGGACTGCGCCCGAGGAGTTCGTCGGCCTCGGGCTGCTGGGCGAGGTGGATCTCGGGACTCATTCCCCGATGATCCCTCCCGCCGGGACGCGCCGCACCTCCGTGGCGGCCGCGCGTGGCGTCGGTGTGGGTGCGGGAGCCGAGGCGCCCGTGTCCGCCGGACCGCGGGCCGTCCCCGCCCTGCGCGCCGGGGTGCCCGGCTCCGGGGCTACTTCCACCGGGCCGAGGGCGCCCGCCAGTCCGCCGCCACCTTGCCGAGCCGCACGCGCTGCGGATGGTCGCCCACCGGCACGCTCGCCACCTTCCGGCCGGTGGCGAAGTCGATCGCCGAGACCGAGTCCGATCCGCTCTCGGAGACCACACAGGACCTTCCGTCCCCGCTCACCGTGGCCCAGTACGGCTTCGACGCCGGGACCAGCGGGCCCTCCCGGAGGGTGGCCCGGTCGACCACCGTCGCGTAGTCGTCCATCGTTCCGGCGACGCAGATCTTGTCGCCCGCGGGGCTCATCGAGATGCCGTGGTGGCGGGAGTCGTTGACCCAGGTCGTGCGGTCCTCGCTGGTCGCCGGATTCTTCGGGAGGGTCTTCACGCGGGTGATCCGGTCGGCGGCCACGTCGTACTCCAGGAAGCCGTTGAAGAAGGACACCTGGAAGTAGAGCTTCGACTCGTCGGGGGTGAACGCCACGGGCCGCACCGCGTCCGAGAGGTCCTTGCGGCCGAAGGCGTCCAGCCGCTGCCGCATGTCGATGACCTCGACCGTGCGGTACGTCTTCGCGTCGACGACGGTGATCTTGCGGTCGCCCTTGGTGAAGTCCCAGACGGGATCGTCCAGCGCGGTGCCGACCTCGCCGATGGCGCTGTTCCAGATCCGGCTGCCGCCGTCGGTGAAGACGTTCTCGTGAGGCTTGTCGCCGGTGGCGAACGAGCCCGTCTCCCGGCCGGTCCGGATGTCCAGGACGTGTACCCGGTTGGACGTCGACGCGGAGACCGCGACGCGGGTCCCGTCCGGGGACACCGCCATGTGGTCGGAGCGGTAGCCCGACACCGGGAAGCGCCAGTTGATCCGTCCGCTGGACACGTCGACGGAGACGACGTCGGCGAAACTGGGGCGGGACACCACGACGGCCGACCCGTCCGGCGTCGAGTACATGTCGTCGACGAACTGGTCGTGGCCCTCGCCGACGGACCACCGGATGCCGAGGAAGTACGCGAGCTTCAGGGGGTTGAGGTGGATCTCCAGCATCCGCTGGCGCTTGTCCGGGATCACGTTGATCCGGCCGATCCTGGCGAGGGAGCCGGAGGGTTCCAGTACGTCGGCGGTGCCGTCCCAGTTGTTGCCGACGAACAGCACCTCGCGTAGGCCGGACGAGGCGGACGAGCCGGGGGCGGCGGAGGCCGTGGAGGTCGTGGAGGCCGCCGCGGGCGTCCGAGGCACCGGTGCAGCGGACGCCGGGGCGGAGGCGGCGACGACCGCGAGGGCGACGGCGGCACCGGCCAGAGCCGGAGGGAGAGCTGTCTTCACGGTGCGCTCCTGGGGGTGTGGGGCAGCAGGGAGACAGGGTCTTACCGGCGGTAAGGTACTGGTGGGCCGGATGGACGGCCAGAGGTCCGGCAGGACTTTCCACCCGGCCCGCCGAACCTCGTCGGCGACTGCCCGCGCCCTTGGGAGACCCCGGACGGAGACCCCGGGCGGAGACCCCGGACGGAGACCCCGGACGGAGAGCCGAGACCCCCAGCAGGAAGTCGAAGGCCCCGCGCCGCTCGGGGGCGGAGAGCCCAGACTCGGGCGGAGACCACGGACTCCGGACGGAGGAACCTTGACCAGGCCGCCTGCCTCCGGCCGTCCCCGGTCCCGGGTTGCCCCGCCGGCAGTGTCGCCGTCCGTGCTCGCCGACCCTGCCGGCGTCCCTGCTCGCGTCCGTGCCCGCCGTCCCTGCCCGGCGGGCCGCGCTCTATCGCCGTCCGCTGCCGCGCGCGAGGCCGGTCCCTGAACGGCCCCTCGCCTGGCGTGCGGCGGTCCGGCGGCCGGACGCGGCGCAGGCCCCGGCCGTCGAGCGGACGTTGCCGTCGTCCGCGCACGGTCGGGGCCTTCGGGGGCCGGGGTGGGATCCGTTCGCAGGTGCGGTGAGCGGCTGCGGCGTGGTCAGCGGGCGGTGCCGAAGCTCTGGGTCCAGTAGTTCCCCGGCTGCGCGAGGCCGACGCCGATCTCCTTGAACTCGCAGTTCAGGATGTTCTTCTTGTGTCCCGGGCTGGACATCCAGCCCGCCATGACCTTCTCCGGGGTCTCGTAGCCGTAGGCGACGTTCTCGCCGTACGTGCTCCAGTGGTAGCCGGCGCGGGTGATGCGGGTGCCCGGGTTCGAGCCGTCGGACCCCGTGTGGGACATGTTGCGGTGGGCGGCCATGTCCTTGCTGTGGTCCTGGGCGGCCTTGGCCAGCTTGGCGTTGACGGTCAGGGGGGAGCATCCGGCCTTTCCGCGCTCGCTGTTGACCAGCTGCACGACGCGAGCGACGGCACCGGAGGCAGGAGCGGAGGGCGCGGGCGTGTTCGGGGAGGCCGCGGGCTTCGAAGTGGCCGGCTGCGACGCGGGGGCGGCCGGCTTCGGTGCCGCGGGCTCCGGCGATGCCGGCGAGGGGGCGGGAGCGGGGGCGGCGGGAGCGGGGGTCTGCGGTGCCTGCGGTGCCTGCGGTGCCGGGGCCGAGCCGTCGGGCTGGGCGGCGCCCGGCTCCGAACCGGGCTGCTCGCCGCCGGGCTCACCACCGTGCTTGCTCTTCCAGTCCCAGTCGCCCCGCTGCCATGCGGACTCGTCCGAGGCGTTCCGCCACTCCCCCCAGGACCGGCTGTCACGGCTCTCGAGGTTTTCCTGGCTTTCCTGCGGGTCCAGACAGGCCATGGCGACGGAGGGCACGGCCACGGCGCCCAGGGCGACAGCGGCGATCGTTATCTTCCGGTGGTGCGTCTTCCTGCGGTGCTTCCTCATGCATGACCTCACTCGGTTTTCGCGGAGCGCCCCCGGGGAACGGTCGACCCGGCACTGGTCCTGTGCTGAGCTGCGGAGACGCCTTTGCGCGCAGCCATTCTTAGAAGCGCCGCGCGGCCGGGGCAACGAGCGTCTCTACTATTCCGGTTCGTAGGGCGAGTGGTCTCTTGAAATGCACCCGCGGGCGTGCTGCCCTCGGTTCCACCCAGGCGTGCGTTTCTGTCGACCCGTCAGCAACCCCTGGATGCAGCACGGACGGAGGCAACCGGCGAGCCCGTCGAACACCCCTCCGGCCTCTGCGGGACATGTCTTGCTCAAGGTGGACAAGTCTCATTTGTCCAGGCCCTGGCCTTCTACTATTCGGGCTCCCCAGTACCGAATTCGGCGTGACGGATATCACGGAACTGCCCGATGGTTCCTGGAACCGCGGCACCCCGACGCGGGTCGTGCAGGCGAACGGGTTCTCGGTGCCGTAGTCCCGTGGGCCGGTTCACGTCCCGCGCGCCGCGGCGTCCCGCGCGTGCGCTGCGCCCGCGGCAGTCCGCTGGCCCCCGCCGTCGCGGTCCAGGGTGAGCAGCGGTACCAGGGTGAGCAGCGGTACCAGGGTGAGCAGCGGGCGTCCTTCCGCTCGTCCACCATCGTCGCGGTGGCCCCGGCACCGAAGCCGATGAAGGCCGTCACGAGGTTCGACCCGGAGGGGGTGGAACGGGGTCTTCACGGCTCCCGGCACACCGCCGCGGGGTTCGGTCGCCCGTTCACCCGGGCGTCCGGAACGCGGCGACGTCCTGAGACGTCGCTTCCGGCCCGCAGAGCGCCGGCCGAAAGGCACAGCCGACGATTGACGCCGGCCGGCGGAGGGTATGCCAGACGGATCAGTGCCACCACGCCGACGCCCGGGGAGGACGCTGTGATGCGGTGGCTGGGACGTGACGTCTTCGTGGGGCTCCCGTGACCGAGGCCGAACGACCGAAAATCGGAGTGGGCGTCATGCTGCTCAGGGATTCCGCAATCCTGCTGGGCAGGCGTCTGCGAGCGCACGGCGCCGGCAGTTACGGCTGGTGCGGCGGGCACGTGGAGTTCGGTGAGTCGCTGGAGGAAGCCGCTGCCCGGGAGGTCATGGAGGAGAGCGGCCTCGAAGTACACGGTCTCAGCCTGCTGTGCGTGAGCAATGTCCGCGAGTACGGGCGCCACTACATCGACATCGAGTTCGTCGCGGACACCTTGGAAGGCACTCCCGTCGTGAGAGAGCCGGACCGGTTGGAGAGCTGGGCCTGGTACCCGCTCGACTCGCCGCCCAGTCCACTGTTTCTGCCCGTGCAACTGGCTCTTCACAGTTATCGGTCGGGACAGATGTACAACCCGTGAACCATCGATCCAGGGCCACCATTCGACCTTTCCGGGTGGGTGATCAATGAGAAGGTCGGCCGGGGCGGGGAGCGCTCGGAGAGAGAAGACGTGCTATCCGCGCTTGGAGTTCGTTTCGCAGTCGATCCGGGAGGCCGTTTGCGGCGCCGTGGACGACTCCACCATCGTCGTGGCCGACAGCCACAACTTCCCCATCGTCCGGGGGCTGGGCGAGACGGTGCTCGTCGCCGAGCCGCACGTCGACACCGTGAACGACATCCGGACCGGCTATCGGTACGAGAAGGTGATCGCCGTCGGCGGCTGCTCGGTGCTGGACGTGGGCCGGGCCTGCGCCCAACCGGGAGCCCTGACGGTGTTTCCGTCGATTCTCTCCCACTCGTGCCTGAGCACGGACCGCAGCGTGCTGATCCGGGACGGTGTCCGTACCAGCAGCCGTACCGTCGCACCGGTCGTGACGGTGATCAGCAAGCCCTCCGTCCAGGCGGCCCACAGGGGCCAAGGCGTCAAATGGACCACCTCGGGCCTTGGCGACCTCTTCAGCTCGTTCAGTGCCTCGATCGAGTGGCAGTGGCCCTCCGGGGCGGACGACCGGAACCACCTGTCGCCCATCGAGGTGACGGCCCGGGTCCCCGTCGTCCGGGCAGCTGCCGAATGGGTGCTCGGCAGTCCGGGCCGGGCCGGCGATCTGGACCTCTGGTCCCTGGCCCGGTACTCGCACGAGTCGTCTCTCGAAGTGCTGCGCCTGGGCCACACCAGGTTGAACGCCGCGAGCGAACACCAGCTCTGCTACCGGCTCCAGGAGAGGTATCCCTACCCTGCCGACCGCGCGACACATGGACGGCTGGTCAGCATCGGAACGCTTCTGGTGTGTGCGATGTTCTCCCGGAGCAGCAGTGAGCACGACTTCTACCGGTCGATCCGCCGGCTCTACGAGAAGTCCGGACTTCCCAGCGACTACGGAGGCCTGAACCGCATCGGCGTCCAGCGTGAGCACATCCTCCGCGGGCTGGACGATCTGTCCGGGACCGACTGCCTTCTCGGACGGTTGTATCGCAGGTACGGGTCCGGCATGGCCGACGACGTCTTCGGGTGACGCGAGCCGCTCGAACGACGTCATCGGGTGACGCCGGCCGCTCGAAGGCGGTCTGCCACCGAGGAGAGGACCGGATGGGACAACGCATGGGCGAGTGGCAGACCGACGCGGACAGACCGGACATCGTGGTGACGGGCAACTCGGTCATGGATCTCCTCTACCGTGTGCGGTCCCTGCCGAAGTGGTCCGGGGCCGTGCCGGCCTCCGACGTGGCCGTGCTGCCGGGCGGCAAGGGGTTCAACCAGGCGCTGGCCGCCGCCCGGTTGGACGCCCGAGTCCACCTCCTCAGCGCCGCGGGTCAGGACCCCTGGGGCACGCAGTTGAAGGAGTCGCTGATCGCGCAGGGAGTGGACGTCTCCCATCTGCTACTGAGAGAAGGTGCTGTCACATCGCCTGTCGCGGTCCTGGTGGGCCCGGGTGGTGAGACGTCCTTCATCGGGTGGAAGCAGCCCCCGCTCCTGCGACTGCGCGACGCCGACATCGAAGCGGCCCGGCCCGTCGTGAATGGCGCGGACATGCTGATGGCCACGCTGGAGATCCACCCTGCCGCCTTGCTGCGGCTCTTCCGGATCGCGGCGGAGTCCGGAGTCCCCGTGATGCTCAACCCCGGGCCCGCGCCCGACCCTGCCGACCTGCCGGAGATCTGCGAACTCCTCCCCTATGTGGACGTCCTGGTGCCCAACCGCGAAGAGGCGTCGCTCCTGGCACACGGCGTCGGCCCCGGCGAGCCCGGCAGCGCCGAGGAACTCGCCGAGGCCCTGCACGGGAACGGAATCCGCGTCGTCTGCGTCACCGACGCCGACAGGGGATGCGCCGTCGCATCGCGCGAAGGGACGTTCCGGTCGCCCGGATTTCCCTCCCGCGTGCGCGACACGAACGGGGCGAGCGACGCCTTCTGCTCCGCTCTGGCAGTGAGCATGGTCGCGGGAGCGGGCCTTCGGGCCGCCGCGTCCTACGCGAACGCGGCCGGAGCCCTCACCGTACGCACCGTCGGATCCTCGTCCGCCCTCCCGGACCACCGTTCGATACGGCAACTCATCTCGGCGTCGGAGAGCGCATCGGTGGAGACGGGCCGGGGTGACCTCGATGAGTGAACGTCCCACCGAGATCACGGCACGGGACCTCCAGGGTGCCCAGATCGGTGACGGCGGCCACCAGACGAACACCTGGCACAACACCTGGATCACCACGGTCCCGGCCGTACAGTGGCCCATGCAGGTGGGGCGGCCCCCCACGCGACCGGCAGCCTTCCAGCAGCGGCGCGCCATGGCCGCGAGGATCTCGCGGATACTGGATGACGGCTGCGCCACCGTGCTGACGCAGGTGGTGGCGACCGGCGGCGGTGGTGTGGGCAAGACACAGCTGGCTGCGGACACCTTCCTCAGGGCCCGTGACGAAGGTCTGCAACTGCTGCTCTGGGTGAACGCCATGTCCAGGGAATCAATCGTCAGTACGTTCGCACAGGCGCGCATCGAGACCAACCCCGGCGCGCTGCACGCCCAGTCGGCCGACGTCCTCTGCGACCGCTTCCTGGACTGGCTGAGCACCACCCGGACGACCTGGCTGATCGTTCTGGACGACGTCAGCGATCCCGGGGATCTGGCCGGGCTGTGGCCAGAAGGCCCGGCGGGACGGGTCCTGGTCACCACACGGCGCCGGGACTGTGCGCCGGCCGGCGCTCGGCAGGTCACGGTGGACGTGTTCACCCCTGAGGAGGCGCACGACTATCTCGTGCACCGACTCGGTACTCCCGGGGCGCAGGAGACCCATCCGCAGGTGCTGGACGAGGCAGCCGCGCTCGCGGAGGACCTGGGACGACTACCGGTCGCCCTCGCGCAGGCGGCAGGTGTCGTCCGCAACCAGGGCATCACGTGCGCCCAGTACCGGCGTTCCTTCGCCCGGCGGTCACAGCGGCTCGAGCACCTCTTCCCCACGGACGCGAGCGCGGACGGCTACACGCACACGGTGGCCACCACGTGGTCCCTGGCCGTCGACCGCGCGGACCAACTCCCGCCCGTGGGACTGGCCCGCCCGGCTCTGTACGTGGCTGCCGTCCTCGACCCGAACGGCGCGCCGGACTCGATCTGGTCGGCCGGACCCGTACGCCGGTTCCTGGCCGCGGCAACGGCCCCCGCGCGGTCGGACGTCACATCGGCGGAGGCCAGGGCGGCACTGCGCAACCTGCACCGGCTGAGCCTGTTGACCCACGACCCAGCCGGGGGCTCGGTGGCGATCCGCACCCATGCCCTCGTGCAGCGTGCCGTTCTCGATCCACTGCCGCCCGAGATCCACGACGACGCGGTACGAGCCGCGGCGGACGCCCTGACCGCCGACTGGCCGGCGATCGAGGACGACCCGGAGCACTCACGCGTACTCCGGCACAACGTCGCCGCTCTCGCAGCCCACGAAGGCCCGGCGCTGTGGCATGCGCGACTGCATCAAGTGCTGTTCAAGTCAGCGGGCAGCATGGCCGAACTGGGGCTGATCGACGGCGCGGTCGCCAACTGGGAGAGCCTCACGGCCATGGCGACCCGGCGCCTCGGGCCCGACCATCCGGACACTCTGGCGGCCCGCTACGGCATGGCGTACTGGCTGGGGTCGGCAGGCCGCGTCGCCGAAGCGCTGCAGGCCATGAGCGCGCTGCTCGAGGACCGGGGCAGGCTTCTCGGGCAGGAGCACCCGGAGACCCTCAACAGTCGGCACAATCTCTGCGACTGGCGGGGAGCCGTAGGAGACGCCGCCGCGGCGGCCACGGCGCTTGAGGACCTGTTGCGGGACCGGCTGAGGCTGTTGGGGCCCGATCACCCGCACACCCTGATGACCCGGCACAGCCTGGCTCGCTGGCAGGGTGTGGCCGGTGACCCGGAGGGCGCCGTCCGGGAGTTCGAGCACCTGCTCGCCGACCGCACCCGGGTGCTCGGGCCCGACCACCCGGACACGCTCGCGTCACGTCACGCTCTGGCGTGCTTCCGCGGAGCCGCAGGCGACTGCCGCAACGCGGTGGCGGAGCTGGGCGCGCTCCTCGACGACAAGCGGCGGCTGCTCGGTACCGACCATCCCAGCACCCTGACGACGCGTCACGATCTGGCCTGCTGGCAGGGCGCCGGTGGAGACGTCCCCACGGCGGTCGCGGCCATGACCGCACTGCTGGAGGACAGGCGGCGGGTGCTGGGCGCGGACCACCCGCGCACCCTCACGACACGCCAGGATCTCGCCGACTGGACAGGTGAGAGCGGTGACGCGGAAGGCGCCGCGCAGGCGTTCCGGGCGCTGCTGGACGACCGGCTACGCGTACTGGGCGGCGGGCACCCGGACGTATCGCACACCCTGCGAGGTCTGGCCTTCTGGCTCACGGAGGCGGGCCATACGGAAGAGGCCGCCGTCGCCCTGCTGGAGTGGCGGCAGGCCACGGCACGGAACGGACGCACCGTTCCGACCGCCGGCGACCCGCCGGGACCGGACGGCTGGCGCGAAGGCAGGGCACACCGATGGCTGACGCGCTGGTCAAGCCGGGCGCTTCAGTGAGCCGCCCGGCCGGCGCTCGTCACTCCGCCCCGGCCGGGCGCGCTCCGAACGTGTTCTGCTGGTTTCCGAAGTCCCCGATCTGGACACCCTGTGAGTCGCCCACGTCGACCCGGTACTTCCCGCTCGCCGAACCCGCGGGATCGACGGACCGCAGGATCTCCGCCGCCGCACGGAGCGCCTGCTCATCGCAGTCGGCACCCGTCCCGGCGAGGTAGCTGCGGATCGCCGGCGCAAAGGCGTCGGGATCCTGCTCGTGGAGATCGAGAGCGGCTGGGGCCTGCGGGTGCCGGGAGAACAGCTGCCGTAGTCGCTCACGCAGCGCCGTGTGAGCACTGTTGACCGCGAGTGTGGCCGATTGGCCGACCGCGGCGGTCCCACCGGCCGCCAGGGCCGCGAGGATCAGGTCGGAGCCTTCCATAACGCCCCCGTTTCGACGCGCTCAGACTGGCCATCATGACGCAGACCAGGTCGCCACGACCACAGTCGCACGGTTCCGGCTGTACGCAACCACGCGGCAGAGGGGGTGAGCAGTACTGGGGACCTGTCCCGGAGTGGTGGACACCTCTGAGCCCGGCCCCGGCAGGGGCCGCTGGCCTGGGCCTACCACCAGCGCTGGGAACACGAAACGGCGCTGGCGGAGCTGAAGTCCCAGCTCCTGGGCCCGGCCGCCGTCCTGCGCTCGAAGAGCCCGGAGCTGGTCGAGCAGGAGATCTACGGGCTACTGCTCACCCACCACGCCATCCGGTCCTTCATGACGCGCGCCGCCGACCAGGCCGGACTCGACCCCGACCGGCTCTCCTTCCTCCGCGCCGTCCGCATCACCCGCCGCCAGGTCCCCGACCAGGCGGCCTTTCCCCCCTGACCACCAGGACACCGCCCGCCAGGCGGCCACCGCCGAACTCCTCCAGCGCCTCAATCCCCCACGTCGCCACCGCAGTTACCGCCGGGTTGTCAAACGGGCCCGCCACAACTCCTACCGGGTCAAACGCCCGCACGACACTGGAACCCGACACGACCGTCCACCCAAGGTCAAAATCGCCCGAGCCGCCTAACTGAACGGCATTGTCCCGTGAGTCGTCAGCGGCCTGCCGAACCTGGTGGATGGGCCGCTTTGCAGTGCTGGAGAATTTCGTAGCCGATGGAATCTCCTCTCCCGGTTCACCGACCCCCGCCTCTGCGCGGCCATCGTTGACCGGCTCACGTTCAACGGCACCATCATCGAGACCGGAACCGGCTCCTACCGCCTCGCCAGCACCCGAGCCCGAGCCGAGGAACCCTCCAAGGCCGGCTGACGGAATCAACGGGAGCAGATCACGCTGACGAGGGTGAACGACGCATAGAACGGTCCTTGGGAGAGACCGTCGAACCAGCGACGGCCACGGTCTCGGTCGATGTGGCCATCGCTAATGGCCTTCTGCATGTTTCGGCCGAGGCCCAGTGTGTGGTCCGCCTCATGGAAGTCTTGGAAGACCGGCGTCGTGCCGAGCACAGTGTCGACGTGGAAGCCTGCCTGTTCGGCGAGACGTGCGAGGCTCCGCCCGATGGTCGCGTTTCGGACTATTTCGGCAGTGATGAAGCGGGTGAAAGCGCGACTTGTCTCAAGATCCTCAGTGTCGACGATCAAGGTGTCCCAGTCCGGTTCGGCAAGCCCGACTCGGGCACCTGGCCGAGTCGTGCGATGAAGTTGCGCAAGAGCGTCCGCGGGTTCGGCAACATGCATGAGGACCCGGTCGGCCTTGGCTCGGTCTACCGTTCCCGGCACGAGAGGAAGAGCGTGCACGTCCCCTTCACGCACCTCCACTTGGTCCAGGTCGCCGGTTCGCTCCCTGGCCTGGATGAGCATGGCCGGGTCACGGTCGACACCGATCACCATGCCACTGTCACCGACGCGTTCCGCCAGGGCCGGAAGATCGGTGCCCGGGCCGCACCCCACATCCAGAGCGGTCTGGCCCGCCTGGATGTCCAGCAAGTCAAGCAACTGCTGTTTGTAGGCGCGGCCAGCGTCGCTGGCCGCGGTTCGCAACATATAGGAAGCCTGGTCAGGTCGGGACACACCAAGAGTCGATGACATGAGGGCCAGTCAAACACTCCGGATCTCCACCTGATGTCATTTCTCGTGAACATCCACGAGCACCAAGATCGCCAGTTGGGGCCCGAACCGGCAAACAAGAGCTGCCCTTTGAAGTGAACGAAGCCACTGAGGTTCTCTCAACGGTGATCACTTCCAGATTCCGTCGAGGGCGAGGGCGAGGGCGGCGCGGGCGATGTCTCCGATCCGGTTGGGGCTGAGTGTGACGTGCTGCAGGGCCCGCCATCGCTGCTTGAGCTCGGCGGCGGTCCGCTCGCCCGGGGCCCGCACGTGCCGCAGCAGGGTGTTGAACATACATGCGGGTGTCGACGTGAAGTACCCGTTCTGATTTGCCCTTTGGGCGGCGGGCCGGGATGAGGATGCCGATCCTCGCTCCGATGTAGCACTTGTCCGCAAGGGTCGGCAGGCCGTCGGCCGCCGCCTTGTGCAGGGCGGGCAGGGCGTGGATGCGGGCGGCCGTGATGTCGGGCGTGGAGCCGGGTTCGACGTCGGAGACCCACAGTGGGGTGCCGTCTGGGGCGGCCAGAAACCGGATGTTGCCGCCGAACGCCTCGTGCTTCTGGCTGAACCACCAGTCGTTGCCGTTGTCCCGGACGCCGGCGAGGCGGTCCGATTCGATCAGCGTGCCGTCGAGGGTCAGTGGGGCCAGTGCTGATAGCTGCCCCACGGATGCGATCGAGGCCGCACGCGCTAACGCAGATGAACAGCACCCCGGAGTCCCAGGCCCGGCCGCCTCGGGGGTGACCTAGCAGCCGAAGCCTAGGCCAGCGCCACCCAGGCAGCCTTGGTTCCGCAGTCCGTGACCTGGAAGACCCACTGTCCTCGGGTCAGTTCGTGCACGATGTGCAGGCCCCTTCCGCGCTCAGTGAGTAGCCCGCTCACTACCTCTGCCGCGGTGGCTTCCAGCGAGGGCACGGCAGCCAGGTAGAGGTCCGTAGGAAGCAGCGGATTGCCATCGTGGATCTCGCAGATGTATCTCCCGGCAACAGAGCGAAGGTGTACCTCGTATGGGCCGCACGCGTGCTCGTGCGCGTTCGCCACGAGCTCCGGGATGGCCAAGACCCCGTCGCTGACGACGTCCCCGGACAGGCCCAAGTCCTTGAGGACATGTCGCAGAACCGCGCGGGCTTCGCCGGTCGGGTTGAGGGTGCGGTCGGTCCAGCGGTACACGAGGCCGACAGCATCGGATGGCGTGCTGGTCATCGGGCGACAGACCTCCTGTGGGTGACAGCGATGGTCTTCTCCCGGAGCTGCGACGTGGTCGCGGAAGTGCGGCCAGTACGCCGCTGAGAGGCGTACGGCAGCACGAATCACCCTGGCTTCGCGCGGCCCCGGGAGGATCGTGGCTCAGGTACCAGCCACGAGGCCGGTCGCGAGTCACGCGCTCAACGATGGATGCCGGTGTCCCTGATGCTCATGGGCGTTTATGAGCGTAGGGGGCGCGAGCGGGCGACAGGGCGCTCCAGCGAGACCGCCGACCCGCCGTCGGCCTTCGCCTGCGCCTCTCTGATCACTGGGAGTATGGGCGGGTGAGTGCTGACGTGTTGGGACGCTGGGTGCCGGATCGTCCTGAGGATGTGGCCGCGGACTTCGCCAAGACGGACTTCTCGTGGTGGATCGCCGGTGGCTACGCGATCGAACTCGCGGTCGGCCGCGAGCTGCGCGCACACGGCGACCTCGACGTCCTCGTCCTCCGACGCGACCAAGCCCTCGTACGTGAACTGCTGGCCGACTGGGACCTGTACGTGGCGGACCCGCCCGGCCAGGGGGAATTGCGACCGTGGCGTCCTGGAGAGGTCCTACGGGCGCCGCTCCACGACATCTGGTGCCGCCGCACGCCCAAGGCGCCCTGGTCGGTGCAGCTCATGCTGGACGAGGCCGAGGGCACCCAGTGGGTCTCGCGGCGAGACCCGGCGATCCGCCTCCCGATCGACCAACTCGGGCGAACGAGCAAGACGGGCATCCCGTATCTCGCGCCCGAGGTGCAGCTCTTCTACAAGGCGAAGGCGACCCGGGACAAGGACGAGGCCGACTTCGAAGCGGTACTGCCACTGCTGGACGCTCCGGCACGCGCCTGGCTGGCGGACGCGATCAAGGTAATCGCGCCCGGCCACCCCTGGCTCCGCCGACTCCTGCCGGTCAGCCGAACGTGAGCAGCGGAACGTCGTAGAGGTCGGGATTCCGGGGCCGGGTCATGGTGGGCGACGTGACCTCCACGATCAGCAGCTCGCTGAGGAACTGGACCTTGGCGCTCAGGAGGTGGCTCGTCCTGCCGTCGGCCGACTGGGCTTTCAGGCCGGCGGAGACGTGGATGTGCGGGAGTATCCCGCCGGTGGCTGGGTCGTGGGCGAGGGTGCCGGCGCCGAACGCCTCGACGTTGGTGACGTACGTCTTCGCCCAGACCGGTGCGTCCGGGTCCGCGAGCTTCTCGCAGGCGCCCACGATCTCGGCCTCCGCGAAGGCTCCGATGAACGAGGGGATGTAGCCCTGCCGTACGCCGTTATCCCGGCAGAAGGTGGACAGCGCCTCGAAGAAGTCCTCCCCGTGGTCGAAGGTGACGCCGAAGGTACGGCCGACGGTCAGCTCGTGAGCACGCATGCGCGGGTGTCTCCTGATGAGATGGGATCAGCGGGTGGAGGCGGTGGTGAAGGTCTCGCGGACCGTCGCCCCGTCAGCGCCCTGGGCAAGCAGGGCGTGCAGCAGGAGCCGCGCCTGGTACGGGCCGAGGTCTCCGGCGCTGATGAGTCCTCGTCCGAGTAGGTCCTTCTCGGAGCCGGGGAAGCCGTACGTGTCGGACAGGACAGGTCCGTTGCCGATGCGGGAGGCGAGGACCACGGGGATGCGGGACGCGAGCTTGGTAAGCCCTTCGACGAGGCGCTCCGGGACGTGGCCGACACCGAAGGCCGCGACCACGAGTCCGTCGCAGTTGCCGTCCCACACGTCGAGCAGGGCGCCGTCGTCGCCGAGGGTGACGGTGTAGAGCCCGACGCGCGCCTCACGGTCGGGGGCGCCGACCAGCGGTCCGCGGCGCGGCAGTCCGCCCACCATCCGGACCCGGTTCTCCGCGATCCGCGCGATCGGGCCGCACGCCGGTGAGGCGAAGGCACCGGGGCTGGTGGTGTGGGACTTGCGGACGGCCCGTGCCGAGTGGACCTCGTCGCCGAGTACGACGAGGCAGTCGGCGCCGCTGAGGCCGGGGTCAGCTGCGGCCAGGACTGCGGCGTAGAGATTGGCCGGACCGTCAGCGCCGGGCAGGGTGGGGTTGCGCATCGCGCCGGTGACGACGACCGGCTGCTCGTGGCCGTGGTAGAGGTCGAGGAGGAAGGCGGTCTCCTCGATGGTGTCGGTGCCCTGGGTGATGACGACGCCGTCGACGTCTCCGGTCTCCAGCTCCGCCGCGATCGCGGCCGACAGTGCGGTGAGATCCTCGAAGGTCAGGGAGGCGCCGGGCAGACGTCGGAAGTCCCGCACCTTGAGGCCGATGCCACTCGTGGCCAGGGCGGGTACCGCGGCGAGGAGTTCGTGGGCCGAGAGCGCAGGTACGACGCCTCCGGTGGTGGGATCGGTGGTCATGGCGATCGTGCCGCCGAGGGAGAAGACCGCCACGTTCCTGACCGACTCCGTCATATCCCCTGCTCCCCTGTCCGGACGCCGCCGAGCACGGCCTCGCGAGTGGTTCAGGCAGGCTATCGGGTCGGCGCCGTCCGGGTACGCGGAATGATCACCAGTTGCTCGGCCACGAACCGGCAGGCGGCCTCCAGCCCTTCGAGGCCGAGCAACCGGCTGCGCGGCCGGGCGAGCCGCTCCGTGCCGACGGCCGACAACTGTGCGCACCGGCGACCGAGCCAGGAGGCGTCGAGGCCGAGGTACTCAGCCGTTGCCGCAAGGCGCTGTCCGGCTTGCTCAGCCGCCGTGGCCGAGTGCTGGCTGACGTGACTCGTCACATCGGCGAACGTCCGCAGGGCTCCCGGCCGCGCGGTGACCGCGAGGTGGGACGCCCCCTCGGCCCTTACCCATGTGGCGATGACGGCGCGTCGCCCGTGGGAGAGCGCGAAGCCGTCGGTGTGGGCGAAGCCTCCGTCGTCCGTCACCCAGGTGCGGATACCGGAGGACTCCATGAGCGCGATGGCGAGAAAGAGCAGAACGCGCTCGTACGCCGGCGAGGAGGCGACCGCAGCCTCGGGGACGCAGAACCCCCGACCGCTGGTACCGCCCGGGCGCTTGGGCGCCATTCGTTCCAGGTACTGGTACTTGTGCCGGAAGAACAGCCAGGTGGCGGCCTCCTCACCGTGCTGTTCCCTGGTCCAAAAGACGGGTGCGTCGCCCAGGTGGTCACGGTGGCCCAGGATGTACCGGGCTGCGGTCTCCGAGCCGATCAGCATTCGGGAGACTTCGGTGAGGCCGAGATCGGAGGCGAGCGGCAAGCCCGGGGAAGCGGTGAACGAAGCGAGCGAGGTGTGCAGGGTCTGGTCGTCGCCGAGCAGTGCTGCCTCGAATCCCGACATGGCCCACAGGATGCCGTAGGTCAGGTCGTCCAGTTCGTACGCGGCGGGGATGTAGACCGGGTCGGAGGCGGTGGCGCGTACGCCGCTTGGTCGGGCGTCGGTGACGAACTGCCGGACCGCCCCGTCCACCGTGCGGTTCGCGACGATGAGCGCGCGCATCGGCATGGTGCGCCAGGCATCCAGCTCCGGGCGGGAGTCGAGTCTCAGGCTGTCCCCGAGGAAGGAGGCCGCGGGAAGGGTCAGCACGGGAAGCGCCGTCGTCGAGACGGACCGGCCGGCGGGTAACAGAAGCTGGCCCGGCCCTTCGGGCAGTGCCGCGTACCCACGAGCTCCGACATCCGCCGCCCCCGGTCGGCCCTTGGAGTCCGGGATGTGCGGATCGGCCGTGGGCAGGAGTCCGAGCAGCTCCTCCGGAACTCCCAGCGCATCGGTCCACTGGACGAACTGCCGTCGGTCACGGATCTGCTTGAGTCCGCGTTCCAGTCTGCTGACCTCGGCCTGGTCGATGTTGACCATCCGCGCCACACCGGCCTGGGAGAGGCCCGTGTGCTGTCTGAACAGCTTGACGACGGTGCCGAGTTCCCATGCGGCCACGGCTCGCCGGACCGTCGGATCACGCCAGAAGGCCGGGTCGGCCCGGCGGGCGGCCGGACCGTCCTGGCACGAGGCGCATCGTGTACCGGCGTTGAAGCGGCTGAGAAGGGCACCGCAGCGCGTACACCGCCGTTGTCCGCTGTCGACCATGGTCGGCATTCTGCCTCGCTCTGCGACCACCCGGACACAGTCCGCTCGTGAGGCTCATAAACGCTCATAAGCGTGGGCCTTCATGGCGGCCATCGTGGTGGAGCACCACCGACCGGAGCCGCGTGCCGCGACTCCCCGGACACGTGAGGATCCGACCTGTGACCTCCTTGACCCTGCCGCCCAGGCCCCCCGATTCGCCGCCGCTGATCCATGCCTGGCAGACGCTGGCGGACGGGCTGCTGACCCAGCGGCTCCATCTCCATCTCGATGAATGGCGGGCTGCCGTCGCCGAAGAGAAGGCACTGCCGGACGTGCCGAGCGCCGATGTCTCGGTGCTGGCCCAGCGCCCGTCTCCGCTGCCGGCAGGCGACGAGTCCGCGATGGCGCTGCTCGAGGACGCCGGGCTCGGCTTCTGGTGGGAGCTGCCCCAGCGACACGGAGCGGAGTCGCGGAACCGGCGCGGGGCACTTCACCGCGCCGCCGACACCGCTGCCCAGAACCTCCTCGCGGAGCAGTCCGGGGCGGCCTGGTGCGGCGCCGTGACCGCCGTCAGCGCCGCCGCCGCATGGTGGGTGGGCTTCTTCGCGGTCATCCGCCACCGCGGGGTGCACCACATCACGTTGGAGCCGCACCCGGGCACGCTGCATGAGCAGGCCCTGGGCACCGCGGTGGGCACCGTGGCCTACGGAATGGCTACGCGAGTGATCGAGGCGGCGCTGCGCGGCTCCGTCGACGACCCCACCCTCCGCGCCGCGTACTGCCGGGCTATCGAGGCCGGTATCTGCGCCGAGCCCGAGCTGCCCCGCCTTATCGACGAGTTGGCAGAGCTGCGGCTGGTGGACCTGGTGTCCACCACGGCCCGCTGGCGGGGTCGCTTCACCAAGTACGCCGGCGGCACGGGGGCGGGGCAGGTCGAATGAACCACCGCTATCCGTTCATCGTCATCGAGGGGCTCGACGGCACCGGCAAGACGACGCTGCGCAAGGGTCTGTTCCGGCTCTGGGAGGGGCTCTACGGCGTCACCCCGCTGTGCGTGCTCACCACCAACTTCCTCGCCCCCGACCAGGCCGCTGCCATCGTCACCGGTAAGTACCAGCCGAACGCCGGTATCCGCGACGCCTACCTATCCGCGATCGTGGCGGACAAGCGGGCCACGCTGGATCGCCTCGTGCTCCCCCAGCGAGCGGCCCGGCCGGTGATCGCGGATCGCTGGCTCCTCAGCGAGCTGGCCTTCTTCGCCGTGAAGCACGGCATGAGGGCATCGGAGACGTACGGGGCGCTGGCCGCGCAGCTCACCGTAGCCCCGGACATCACGCTCGTCCTGGACCTGGAGACCGACGCCTCGATGAGCCGGGCGCAGGCCCGACAGGGTGACGCCGTGCGGGCCGACTGGGACGTGCGCGACGTCCAGAGCCGGGTTCGCGAAACCTACGAGGCCGTGGTCTCGAAGCCCGACGAGTTCCCGCTCCTGGGCGACGTGGTCCGCCTGGACGCCCGCCGGCCACGGTCCGAGATGCTGCTCGCCGCCTGGGACGTACTGCGCGAACGGCAGCTGGTGCCGTCGCTCGCCGCCCCCGCGGAAGGAGGAAAGATCCATGGCTGACGACCCGAAGGGGACGCGTCTGCGCGAGACCCTCGACGACAGCGAGCGGAAGCACCCGCTTCTGGCGATCGGTGCGGTGAACGCACTCGCCGCGCACGTCGCGGCGGAAGCGGGCTTCGACGCCCTGTGGGTGAGCGGTCTGGAGGTGTCCGCGGCCTCCGGGCTGCCGGACGCCAACGTCCTGGGCCCCCGGGACCTGTCCGACGTGGTCGCCTCGCTCGGCCGTGTCACCGAGCTGCCCGTCATCGTGGACATCGACAACGCGGGCGGCTCGGGGCGCACGGCGGAGCGGTTCGCGTACGACCTGATGCGCGCCGGAGCCGCAGCAGTGTGTGTCGAGGACAGCGCGTACCCCAAATGCAACAGCTTCGCGGCCCACCGTGCCCAGAGCCTCGCTGACCGGGATCTGCTGTGCGAGCAGGTGGGGCGCATACGGAAGCTCGCCGGTGATGACCTCGTGGTCGTGGCCCGCACCGAGGCCCTGATTGCCGGCGAGGGCATGGCTACGGCGATCGCCCGCGCCGAGGCGTACGCCGAGGCCGGAGCGGATGCGATCCTCATCCACTCAAAGGACGCGGCCGGTGATCAGGCGCGGGCAATCGGACGTGCGTGGAACCACGGCGTGCCGCTGGTCAGCGTGCCCACGGCGTTCCCCGACGTGAGCGCCGCCGAGCTCGGCGAGGCCGGCTTCAGCCTCTGCATCTACGCGAACCAGCTGAGCCGTGCCGCGCTCGCGGGTATGCGCACCGCCGCTCGTCAGTTCCGGCGCGGAGGGAGTTTCCGCTCCACCGTCGCGGGGTCCCTCGCGGAGGTCGGCGACCTGATGCGCGTCGGCGAACCGGAGGCGCTGTCGTGCCTCTGACGCCTGAGCTGCCTCGGATCAGTGTCTCTGTGAAGGCGGCGATCGTGCGCGACGGCGCCGTCCTGCTGCTGTCGTACGACGACGAGACCGGGTTCCACTACAACCTCCCCGGCGGCAAGGCCCAGGTCGGCGAGGACCTGCGCCAAGCCGTGAACCGCAAGGTCGCACAGGAGACCGGCCTCCAGGTCGTGGCCCGGCATCTGCTGTGCGTCGTCGAGTACGTGCCCGAGTCGTGGCAGGGCGAGTTCGGGGACGTGCAGAAGGTTCAGTTCAACTTCCTCGCCGAGCAGGTGGACGACGCCGAGCCGCGCATGCCGGAACCGCCAGACCCCATCCAGGTGGGCTTCGAGTGGATTCCGCTGGAACGTCTGGGCGACGTGTACCTGCTGCCCCGGATCAACCGCCCGCTGTCGGCAGCGTTGAACGGGGAGCTCGCCGACCCCTTCGTGGACAGGTGGTGACCTTCATGGATCCGAAGCTGAACGATCTGCGGGAGTGGCTGCTACGGGAGCACTCCGGGACGGTCTGTGCAGACCGGCTCCGCGTGATCGCCGACGAGCTCGCTGCTCTGACCGCCCGCGGTCTGCCCGGACCTGTGGTGGAACTCGGCTGCTACAGAGGTGCGATGGCCCTCTGGATCCGTAGCGTGCTTGACTCGCTGGGCGACCGCGACCGCGAGATCCACGTCTACGACTCCTTCCAGGGCATGCCCGCGCCCGGCGACGAGGACTCGGACCACCTGGCGGCGGGCGAGCTCCGGTCGTCCCCCGACGACGTACGCGCCACGCACACGGCCTGGGACAGGCCGACGCCGGTCATCCACCCGGGATGGTTCGACGAGACCCTTCCCAAGGAGTTACCCAGCGAGATCGCGTTTGCCTACCTGGACGGCGACTTCTACGACTCGACTCTCACGGGATTCACGCACTGCGTCCCCCGCCTCGTGCCGACGGGCGTACTCCTCGTCGACGACTACGCGGACACGGCGGTCAATCCGCGAGCCTGGGACGGGCTCCCGGGGGTGAAGCGCGCCTGCGACGCGTACTTCGGCGCACCATCGCCCGTGACCGTCGTCGTCGGCGAGGGTGATCTCGCCTTCGGCCGGTACGAGAAGCCGGGGACCCTCGGATGAGCGCAGTCCTCGTGGTGCGCGGAGCGGCGGATGCGGGTGCGATCCGCCGCGCCCTGCCCGGCGTCCTCGTGCACGATTTTCTCGACCTTAAGTGGCCTCTGCCAGCCGACACGGCCGTGGTCGTCCTGCGTTCCGGTGTCCGACTCGGCGAGCGGGAGCTCGACGCACTGCCCCGCCTGCGGCACGTCGTACGGACCGGCTCCGGCATCGACCACATCGACGTAAGCGCCCTCCAACGCCGTGGCATCACACTGCACCGCAACGCCGAGGCCGGCGCGGGCGCCGTGGGAGAGTGGGTCCTCGCCGCTGCCCTCGCCCTGGCCCGGCGGATCCCCTTGGGGCAGCACGCGCTGCTGCTCGGCCAGCACGAGAAGCATGCGTGCATGGGAGCACCACTCGGCACCCTGACCGCAGGAATCTGGGGCGCGGGCCCGGTGGGGCTGGCCGCCGAGTGGGCCCTCGCTCCCTACGTGGACCGCACGGCCTTCGCCGCGTGGCCGTCGAACTCTCCCGGTCTGCGTGAGCTGTCGCCGACAGCCCTCATGGAGCAGTCGCAGGTACATGTGATCGCTCTGCCGTTGCGTCCCACGACCGAACAGCTCATCGGCGAGGACTTCCTCGCACGTGTCACTCCGCAGCGGCCTCTGCTGATCTGCGCCGGGCGGCTGGAGACCCTCGACGTCGCGGCCTGCCTGCGGGCGCTGGCGGACGGGAGGCTCTCGGGCCTCGCCCTCGACCCGGTCGAGCGGGAGCACCTGCCACTCCTCACCGGCTCCACGACGCCGCTCAACCTCCTGGCCTCGCCCCACATCGGCGCCCAGCGCTCCGACGTGCGCGGCGCACTCGACCGATGGGCCATCGATCTCCTCAAGGAAATCACCGCCGCCGACAAGATCCTGATCGAAGGAGGGCACCGGTGAACCCATCGGCACGACTGCGCCGGGAGATCGCCGACAGAGTCGCCCAGTCTCTGCTCGCGTCCGGCGAGGCTCGTGAGGTCTGGCTGGAGGGAGCCCTCGCCTGCGGCTTCGCCCACGCGGCGAGCGACATCGACCTGCGTGGCATCGTGGACGGCACCCTTCCGGTGTGGGAGTCCCGCATCGTGGACGGCGTCCGTGTCGACCTCCAGGCGACGGCGCCGCAGCGGGCGGAGGAACTCCGTCACCTGTTCCGCTCCTTCGACGTCCGCCGCGACGACCTCAGCTCCTTCCGCCGGGTACGCGCCTCGATGCACGACCTCATGTGCCTGCGCACCGCTCTCTCCTACGGCTCCGGACGCTGGAATCCGGTGCTCGCTCCCGAGGAGCGCCAGGGCTACCGACGGTGGGCGGTCGCCGACCAGGCCGAAGTGGCGGCCAGTCTCGCCGAGGACCTGACCGGCCTCGTCGAGGACGGCCTGGCCGAATCGGTCGGCGTCGTATGCCGGAAGCTGGAGACCTGTCTCGCCGCGCTCGACTGCGCGGCGGCCGGCCATCCCGTCCTGGGCGACAAGTGGCTGCCGCTGCTCACCGGCGCGCCGCCCCGCCCGTCGATCAACCCGGCTCGCGCGGAGACGTGGGAGTGGTTCCGTCCGGTTCAGCGACGCGTGGCCAGAGCGCTCCTGGGCTGCTGGCCCGTCGACGACCCGCTGCAGAAGCCTCCCAGTCTGGGCGCCCCAGACGCCGGCTGGCTGCCCCAGCGGTACGCCGACGGGTGGTTCCTTCGCCGCGGCGACGTCCACATCCCCATCACCGGCGGACAGCTTCTCGGATGGCTGTCCGCGGTCTCCACCGATGGCGCGTAGACCGCGCCTCTCCTCCTCGGGAGGCTTCTGATGCCCGTCACCCGCACCGCCCCCACGGACCTGGAGAGTCTCTACGCCCCGTTGTCGAACACCGGGCCGGACACGGCGGTCTCCGTCATCCTCAAGCTCCGGGGAGAGACCTGCGACATCGACTGCCTGTACTGCTTCGAGAAGCGCAAGGAGGCACCGGGCGGCGCCCGGATCAACGCGGCACAGGTCCACCGCCTCGGTTCGATCTTCTCCGGGCGCCCGCTCAGCATCGAACTCCACGGCGGGGAGCCCCTGACCGCCGGCCGGGAGCGGATCGCGGAGATCCTGGACGCGCTCGCCGCACAGCCGAACGTCCTCCGCGTGAGCCTCCAGACCAACGGCCTCCGGCTCGACGACGCGTGGCTGGACCTGTTCGAGCAGCACTGCCCGGAGCTGGAGATCGGCATCTCCCTCGACGGGGACGCGCTTGGGAACTCGTGGCGCGTCGGGTACGACGGCCGCCCCACGTACCCCCGAGTGGTCGAAGCCCTGGAGCTCCTCGGCCGTCGGGAACGCAACGTCGGCGTCATCTGCGCCGTCACCCCGTACGTCCTCGGCCGGGCCTCCGAGGTCATGGAGCACCTCGCCTCCTTTCCCGCCGTGACGACGGTCAGCCTGGTGCCGTGTTTCGACGCGGCGGTCACCCGGTCGACCATGGTGGTCGGATCCCGTGCGCCGACCAGTCGGGCACTCCAGCGACGAGCCATCGGCCCCACCGGCCCGGCCTGGGCCGTCACGCCTCGGCAGTACGCCGACTTCGTGTTGGAGGCCGCCCACCACTGGGTTGCCGACGGCCTGTTCCGCCGCGTCAAGCTGGAGCCCGTCGTCTCCGTCATCCGCCGTCTGAAGGGTCTGCAGACGCGTTCCTGCCACTTCTCTGACTTGAAGTGCGACCACGTCCTCACCCTCTATCCCGACGACCGCCTGGGAAGCTGTGACGAGCTGCCCTGGCCGCAGGCCAGCCTCGCCGCACTCGGCGACATACACGCCGAGGCGGACATAGCCGGCGCCCAGGGCGGCTCTCCCTTGCTTCAGCAGGCACGCTCCTTGGTCACGAAGTGCACGACCTGCGACTACCGCGATTCCTGCGGCACAGGCTGCCCGGCGGTCCGCCTCCGCTTCGCCGCTGCGGGCGACGAAGACGCGTACTGCGACCACCGCATGCGCCTGATCGACGGCGTCGCCGCCCTCCTCGCCCAGCCGAGTTTCCCGCCCGGCGCCTCCTGTTCCCGGCTTCGCTGGCGTCCCGTCCGACCCAATGACATGCAGCACGTCGCGGCGTTCATGGCCCGCTGGGACGACCCCACTGTGCCCCGCAAGCCCGCACGCCTGCAGGTCAGCGCCCAGGGCAACATCAACACGGTCGGTCTCCCCGGCGTGCACGAGGCAGACGATCTCGACCCCCACCATCCCCAGTGGTACGAGGGCATCGAACCCGGCATCCGCCCGGTCGTCGACGCACTCACCGCAGGCTGGAACGCCATCACCTATGACAGCTGCCAAGGCCACGCGTACGCCGACCTCCCCGGAGCCGAGCCCCGCTTCCTCTCGGTCGGCATCCTGCCGCGCGACCGCGACGAGTACGCGCGTACGGCAGCGCGCCTGTGCCGGGCCGCTGACCGAGCCGAGCCCTCTCTGCCCGGGACCTGTTCCCTGGTCCTCGGCCGCAGCGAGCTCACCTGCCGCACCACCGGCCGGGCGTACCCGACGCTCGACCTCCATCTCGTACCCGCTGCCGGCATCGCACCTGCCGAGTACTTCGAGGACCTCGCCCAGGCCGTGCACGTCCTCACAGAGGCCCTGGCCGAGGCCGCCTCTGCCCCGCCGTCCACCCGCTGTGCCTGCGCGACCGAAGCCGCCCGCTCCAGCGATGGAGGCGAGCAGTGATCCACATCGCCGAGACGCTGTCCATCCGGACCGTGGAGAGCTTCCTCAAACCGAACGAGATCGATCGCCTCAACGACGTCATGGACGGCGCGCTCGGCTCCTTCGGGCGCGACCGGTACGGCGCGGGCCGCCATACGACCATCCACGAGATCCCCGGTCGCTCCCCCTCCGAGGCGCAGGACGTCTACGAGCCGGCCGGCCGGATCGAGATGACCGACATCCCGTACGAGGCGACCACCCTCCTCGACCAAGCCCTCAAGCTCCACATGGCCGCCGTCACGCGCACCCTGCCTTCGGTCACCGGCCACCGGCCATGGATCTACCTCGAATACGGCGCCGGCCAGTACATCACCCCGCATGCGGACGGCATCGCCCCCGATCCCCTGACCCGTCCCCGGCAGATCGCGGCCGCGACGGTCACGCTCACCGACCTCCAGGACACCGGCGGGGCGTTCTATGTGGAGACCACGGGCAGCGACGCCGTCTGGACCGCAGACGAGGCACCGACTGAGTCGGGTTACGCCCACGGGATGCGCTTCGCACACGACGGGACGGACATGTCCTCCCCCTGGTTCCGCACCATGCCCCGCACCCGATGGAGCGTCACACCTGCACCCGGCACGCTCGTGGTCTTCGGCAGCCAGCTCATTCACGGCACAGAACCTGTCCGTGCCGGCCGCGTCCGCAAGTTCCTCACGCTCTTCGTCTCCGAGTAGGAAGCTTCGCCATCATGACCGGACCCCGCGGCCCGCCTCACGGCCACCCGCCCCCAACCCACGGCCCCGACCAGACGAGAGAGCGAGCAGTGGCAGAAGACAAGACGTTCGACGAGTTCCTGGAGGCAGTCGCGTCCCTGCGCGACAGCGACCCTGTGCGCACCACCGCGCACACCTCCAACGCGGCCACCGAGACCTGGCTGGCCACCACGGTGCAGCCCAACGCCGCTGAGCCCACCACCGAGACCTGACCCGCCACGGGGCCGGGCCCGTCCCGGTCCGGCCCCGTTCCACCCCGGAGTCCCAGATGAGCGCTCTCTCCCCGGAAGCCCTGGTCACCGTCGGCGGAATCGCCGACCACCAGCGCCTCCGGACCAGCCGTATCGCCTCCGTACTCGGCAACCGCCTCGGCTCGTCCGCCCTCGACTACGCCGTCGCCCACCACCTCCTCGAAGGCGCCGAACATGCCGCACGCACCCGGGACGCGGACCGCCTTACCTGGTACCGGAATTGGACGGTGCGAGACCTGACCCACCTGTCGGTCGACCCGCACCTCGTGCTCAGCCCACGCCCCGCGGATCTGCTGTGCTCGGAGATCTCCGAAACCGCGTACTACCTCGTCGGCCCGGACACCGCCCCTGCCACGCCCGAGGCCCAGGTGATCATGCGTGCCGCCCTCGCCTCCGCCACCGAGCACGGCTTCAGCAGGCTGCTCACCCAGCACGCCCCCGTCATCTGCTTGCTCAAGCGCCGCCGGCTCGACGAGACCCTCCACAGCTGGGCCCTCACCCGCCTCCCAGGCACGGTCTTCACCGATTACACCGCGTACCCCGAGGTCATGGCCCGAGACCTGATCCACGAGGCCGCCCACAACTGGCTCAACGACGCCCTGGCCGCTAACAATGTTCGCCTCCCCGCCGACGTCACCTTCTTCTCCCCCTGGCGAGGCACGCGGCGTTCCGTCTTCGGCTTTCTCCACGCGTGCTGGGCCTTCTCCCTCACCGTGCTGTACGTACGGGAGGCGCGGCGCAGCGCCACGGACGCCGTCGTACCCTTCCTCGACACCCACCTGCGCCAGCAGGCGGTCCAGTTCGCTGCCGCTACCGAATGCTTGGAGCAGGCCCTCTCCTACGTGCCCGCAAACGAAATCCGTGAACGCATCGGCCGCGCAGTCGGCAAGGTCGTGGGTCCCGCGTAGCATCCGCCCAAGTTCGATGGGGGACCTGCGGTTCGCCACTACACATTTTGGATTGCGCGGAAGACTTCAGTCACGCACGGAAGATTTCAGTCGGTATTTCAGTTTACTGCTCCGAACACAACGGTGCGTGATAGGCGTTGAGCAAGGGATGCCGTCAAAGGGCTGGCATCACGAAGCCCCAGGGGGTACGCATGTCCAACGAGCCGAGCAATTTTCGAGCCTGGCTCATGCGCCACGTCGGCGAACAGTCGGCCATCGGTGACCTCGCCCGTGACGTACGGGACGACGCCGAATGGCCCGAGGGCGAACCCGAGTCGTTCGAGCTCTACAACGAGTACCTCGACTCCATGAACGCCTGTGAAGGTGCGCTGGATGCCCTTGAGAAGGCGTGGAGCCGCTACGACGGGATCCGAACATGAGCCTCGGCGGACTGAAGGCTTCCGCGCGGCGGCAGTGAGACTTCCACGGCACGGAGACTGCAGCAGGCACGTCACAACCAGGTCGACTGAAGTCTGCGGTGCGATGCGACAACCTACGCGGGGCCGAGAGGAGCCGGTTGAACTCGTCGCGCAACAGAGCTAATTCCCGGAGTGTACAAACCCAGCAGGCCGAGGACGCGGTCACTCGCGCCCTGACCAAGGTGCCCGCCAACCAGCGACGACTTACGGACGGCCGCGACACGAGGACCGTCCTCCTCGGCATGATCCGCGAGTGGGAGGAGATTCGGGGCGGCACCTTCGAGTGCAGGCTGGTCGGCAGTCGGTGGGCTCATCTGTCCGACGACTCCCTGGCGGTAGGCGACTACCGTCCGCTGGGCCTTAGCACCGACATGTGTGCCGTGAGCGACCATTCCATGGCACGCACCTTCGGATCTGGATACCGGGACTTCATTGTCGGGAACGCCGCGCCCGTGTCCTACTGGAGCGCACTCACGACACTCGACGACATGGTTCCCGTCATGCTCGCTGTCCTCGACCGCGAACTCACCGGCGGCATAGCGTGCCTGGACTGGTATCTGCAGACCTCGTGCCCACCCAGGCTCTGCCGAGAGCATCCAGCCGAGGACGGCACGCCGTTCTGCGGCTCGATGAGCTGCGCAGGAGCATCACCGGGGACGCCGTGCGACTGCTCTTGTGGGGGCGCGAACCACGGAATGGGTGAGGAGACCGTCCAGGCTCAGCGTCCCGAGGCGCCAGACTGGTCAACGGCACCGGCACCGCTGTGGCGCCCAGGCGCCGGCAGCGTAGAAGTCGATCGCGAGCATCCCCGGATCGCGGGGCGAGACCCCTTCAACAGACACGGCGCTCGTGTACGCGCTCCCTCATCGGCGTGGACCTCCACGGCGAATCACCGGTAGACGTCCCTACTCGTACGTCGCCTTCCATCGTTCCCGGTGCCGTCGATCCCCTTGTCCCAGGCCGTTCACCGTGCCGAGCGACAGCAGCGAGGCCCCGTTGTTCCACAGCCCGAGGTGATCACGATGGACGGCGAGAACGTCGTTCTCCGTAGCGAAATTCTCAGCCGGCCTGCTGAAGTACGTGGTGGCCACGAAGATCGCCACGTCGACCTTGAAATGGACCCTCGCGCCGAGCAGGTCACGAACCTCGCGGCTGGGGATCTTGCGCTTGGGCGTGTACCGCTTGCACTGGATCACCATGCTCCGCCCATCGGGAAGAGTCCCCAGGACGTCAGCACCGTTGTCGTGAGAGCCGCCGACCCTCCGAACATCCGTGCACCCATCCCGTCGGCAGAGGTCCACGACGAAGTCCTCGAACTCCCTCCCCGTCATCACGTCGACCTCAGCAAGCTTCCGACGCCCGGCCTTAACAGCCTCGTCATGCCGCCACTGCCGATCACCGCCCCGGATGAATTGATCGGTACGCCACAACCACCACCCACTGCCAGCAACGCCTCCGAGAACGAGCGCACCGACGAGATAGGGCCAGATCACGCTCCACAAGGTGACCAACACGACGAGGCCGAGGCCCCCGGCGGTAGCGCCGACCTTGAACCGCTGCTGGCGCCGCTTGCGCGCAGCCGATACCCGCCGCTTCCGTGCCGCCGCCATGACCCTCCCTTTGGTCCGGCACAGCAGGATCAAGGAGGAGGCACCGAACCGTAAGGGCGCCGATCAGCCAATGGCTGACAACCGGTACTTCGCTCATCCGCCTATAGTCGGCTGCGCCACCGTCAGCCAACGAACGCCCGTCAGGCGCCCCCAGCGCCGTCGAAGTGTTTCGCAACGCCCTCAGCGTCACCGCGGCCGAGGCGGCCAGCCGGAGTGCACCACCGACAGTTCACGTCCTGGCGGGGGTCTTGCAGGTCGCGCTGGCGAGTACGGGGGCGATGAATGACGGCGGCGTGATCGTGGTCGTCATGATGCAGGCCGGTGGCGGCCAGAACGAAGTGGTTGAGTGCCTCGGCAGCTGCGAGGGTGTTGAGTGTGATGACGCTGGGGGCCGGGACAGCGGGGACGTAGCGGGCGGCGTCCCGTTCGGCTTTGGGGTGCATGTCGATCGCGAGCTGAGTGGAGTCGATGAGCCGGTTGCACCACAGGCAACCGTCGCCCGGGAGCATGATCCGGGTGGCGGTGTGGATCTGGCCGACGCAGCCGGCGGAATCGACGGGGATCTTGACGCCCACTTGGACGCCTGGGATGAGGAACTGCTGAACGGTGGCGTTGACCCAGTGGCGGGCGGATGCGCTGTCGGCGGCGAGGAAGATCCAGTCGCAGAGCGCCAGCTCCTTGAGGGCCTCGGGGTGCTCCACGCGTGTGGCCTTGGGGATCAGACGAATGCGGGGATTGGCGCGCTGCGCGTTCCGGGCCGCGAGGTCGGTCTTGAGCCGGCCGATGTCGTCCTTTCCGGAAGCTACGAGGCGAGGCAGGTTGGATGCCTCGATGGTGTCGTCGTCGATGAGGACGAGCGTGCCAACCCCCAGGCGGGCAAGTTCTTCGACGAGGATGCTGCCGACACCACCCAGGCCGACGACCGCAACTCGGAGCCGGTTCAGCGTCTCCTGCCCGATGTCGCCCAGGAGCCGGGCCTGCCGATCATGGTCCGGCCCGGCGGGTGTGGCAGTGGCCGGACAGGGGCGAAGGCGCAGCAGATTGCCTCCCGGGATCACGGTCTCGGTCAGGGGTGTGCGGCTGCCGTCGGCAAGCCAGAGGTCCCCCGCAGCGGCGTGTGGTGTAAAGACGAGCCCACCGACCGTCTGTCCGGTGATCTGCCGCAGGGCCGGATACCCACGCTCATGGCTCGCGGTGTCGACGGAGGAGAAGCGAACCCGATCCAGCCCCGCATGGGCATGGACCGCAAGGTAGGCCGCAGATTCGTCACGGGCACGGACTGCCGCATCCCGGACAAACGATGGGGCGAGAGCGCGGTGGCCGTACTCACCAGGGATGTAGTCGGCGTCATTGGTGGCCGTGATCAGGTCATAGGCCAGCAGCCGCGGGCCTCGCGCCCCTTCGGCATGGCCGGCCAGCAGCACGGCCCCACCGCCAGCCGGGAACAGATGCGCAGACAATTCCGTCCAGAGGCGGTGGGGGATGGTCAGACTCCATCCCTCGGCGGGCGGGTTCACTGGTCGGCGAGCCACCGGCGGATCCTTTCGGCCTTGAGTGCCGCGCTGTCGATGGCCCCGTCACGACGGCTGGAACGGCGCGAAATCTGCAGTGCGGGCTGGCCGCGCCAGCCCGTCGACTGGACTGCCGGTCCATGGGACTGCCCGTCGGTACGGGAAAGCGGCCCGACGTAGTGCCTGAGTTCCGCAGTTGGTAGGCATGCGGATGAGTCGAAAACAGAGATTGAGCTGCGGAAACGTCGGGATGGCGCCCGTGCGGGCGTGTGCCCACGTGGGCACGTTGTGGCTGGTCAGGCCGGGTCTGCGGCGGTGATCCGTGGCGGCGGTTTGATGCCGCAGGCGCGGTAGAGGGCGGCCTGCTGGCTGGTGAGCGGGGTGGTCTGGGTGATCTGTCCGGCGTCGCCGGTGAGGGTGACCTCGTGCACGCGGCCGAGTTCGGTGCTGATCCGGTTCCAGGTCTGTCCGGTGCGGCGTTCGGCGACGCGGATCAGCAGCAGTGCGAGCCAGCACAGCAGCACGTGGGCGCGGATGCGGTGTTCGAGACGGTGAAAGACCGGTCGTAGTTCCAGCACCGTTTTCAGATCACGAAATCCGCGCTCGGCTTCCAGGAGAGCCTTGTAGCCGACCGCGATCTCCTCGGCACTCAGGTGCGGATCGGAGCTGGTCAGCAGGTACTTGCCGTCGAGACGCTCCTCGGCCTTGACCTTGGCGCGGTCGATGGCCAGCCGTCCGTTCTTCGACGTTCTCAACCACCGCTTCAGGGTGGGGTGTTCGATCAGCGCGCACTCGGCGCGCACGTGGGCGGCCTCCGCCCGCTCCCGCGCCTTGGCTGTGGTCGCGCGCTTGGCGTCACGTTCACGCTGGGACCGGATCCGCTCCAGTTCGGCCTCGATCCGCTTGATGGCCTCCTCGCGATGGCGACGGTCGCGTTCCTCCTGGGCAGGGTTGTGGCAGATGACGAAGCGCCGGCCCGGGGCCTGGTCGAGCTTGACTTCCTTGACGCGCAGGTTGTCGCGGACGCTCTGGTAGCGGCCCTGCCGGGCGAGCGCGGCCTCGGCCAGGTCGCCTCCGTCACGCATGCGCATCCCGGCGATGTAGTGGCCGCCGGCGCGGGTGAGGTAGGCGAGATTGTCCGCGGAGGAGAAGCCGCGGTCGACCACGGTGATCACGCGGCCCAGCTTCCAGTCGCGCATGTCGTCCTTGACCTGCGGCAGGATCGCCTGGTCGCTGGTGCCGCCGGGCCAGCACCAACACCGGACCGGGACGCCCTCTTTGGTGACAGCCAGTCCGATGGTGATCTGCGGCAGGTCGTCGCGGTGGTCCTTGCTCTTGCCGTAGGCGCGGAACGGGGTCTCGCCCTCGTCGGGTTCGTCGCGTTCGAAGTAGGTATTGGTGGTGTCGAAGAACAGCAGGTCGACTTCGAGGTTGAGGAGGTTGGCGACCGCGAAGAACACCGCTTCCTGCACTTCAGCCTGGGCGTCGGCCTCCACCAGCAGGTCCATGGCCCGGTATGCCTGGTTCTCGTCCATGGCCTCCAGGCCGGGTATCACCGCGTCGCGGCCGGCCCACTCGGCCGCCGACAGCTTGGAGGCCGGGGCGATGGCACGGTTGGCGGCCAGTGCGAACAGCACGCGCTCGACGTCGGTGCGGAACCGGCGCGCGCCGAGGATCTTCTTCAGGGCGGCGTCGATCTCCAACTGCCGCCACAGGCCCTGCAGAAGCCAGACCGCCCCGAGCGGGCGCGAGCCGGTCACCTGCAGGCCGCCGCCGGCCGCCGGAGCGGCCGCGTCAGCGCCGTCCTCGCCCAGGTAGCGGTTGATCGAGGCGACCAGACGGCGCAGGCCGTCGGTGTCGAGCTGGTCCTCGCGGCCGAAATTGTGCACCACCTCGGCCTGCGTAGTGCCGCCCACCCGCCGGTTGTGCGCGAGCTGAACATAGCGAACCGTCGTGCCGTTCTTGTTCTTCCGCTGGGTGGTCCGCAAGTACATGCCCACAGCATCAACGATCACAGCAAGAAGATCAATACCTCATGGACTAGGCGTGTGCCCACGCGATTCACGCGACGCGCATGCACCGAAACACCGTGACCTGCGCAGACACTGATCGACAGACCCGTATGTGCCTACGAACTGCGGAACTCAGGTAGTGGGGATAGACGTCGGCGTCCGGGTAGGCGGCGCTGATCTGGAACCCCAGCCAGGTGGCAGCCGGAGCGTAGGAGGGACCGACCGACACGTCCTCGACGGTGACAAACACACCGCCATTGCCGTCCGGGACCACCTCGACCGGATGACCGGCGAACTGGGCCCGGATGGCCTCGACCGCTTCGGTGATCGCCGAAGCGAGGGCGCTCACGAGTTGTCGTCCGGGGGCACGGCCAGGAACTCCTGGTTCGGGTGAACCCGGATCTGCTCGTCGTCGTCGACGACCTCGTAGCGCCCGTTCCCCTGCTTGACCGACAGCTGGAAGCCAGTGTCGATCGGTACGCCCTGGGCGATCGCTGCCTGCTTGATCCCCAGGCCAGTGAACTCACGGCCGGGCAGGATCACGGGCTGGTTGTTCACGGTGATCGTGACCTCGACGGGGCGGCGCTTGTCCTGGCCGACCGTCGGCTCGATGGCGGTGTCCGTGTCCATCGCGTTCCTCTTTTCTGGTGGTACCGATGCCGCCTGGTCTCAGGCGGGCACGCCTGCGTTTCGAGATCTTCACATCGTTTGAGATGTCGAACACTCGTGATCACGCTAACACGGAGGTGTTTGAGATGTCGAACACTGATAGAAAGGAGGCAACACCCCCACACCAAGAGGAGGAGGGCGATGGCCAGGACCCGCGTGAACGTGGCCGCTCTGTACGCGGCCCTCGACGCCGCGCGGACCACGAGAGGACTCTCGTGGCGACAGTTGGCTGGAGAGGTGGGCGTCAGCCCTTCGACCATGACCCGGCTAGCCAATGGCCACCGACCGGACGTGGACGCCTTCGCCGCCCTCGTGCAGTGGCTCTCCCTGCCGGCCGAGAACTTCATGATCGATCCGGGCACCGACGTCGAGGGCAAGCCCACCGCCGAGCCGGAGCTGCTGGTGCAACTCGCCCCGCTCCTGCGCGCCCGAAGCGACCTGGGTGAAGAAGACGTGCGGTACCTGGAAGAGGTGATCGGAGCGGCAATGCGTCGGTTCTCCTCCGACCGCGACTCCCCTGTGGGGTGAGCATGGGATCTCGGTGGACCAAGAAGGCGCTCGAAGAACTGGCACTCGAGGAACGTCGACGGATCGGAGTCGACCTCCACGAGCCCCTAGACCTCACGCGCCTGACCGACGAGTGGGGTATCCGCGTGTACGGCCTGAGCGACCTCGCCGCTCATGGTTGCTCACAGGCGGCGCTGGAGTACTTCGGTTCCGCCGGTGCAGGAAAGTGGTCCGCTGCCCTGGTCCCGGCAGGGACAGGCTGCTTCATCCTCGTGAACTCCTCGCATACACCGCAGCGGCGCCGATCGAACATCGCGCACGAGATGGGGCACCTCCTTCTTGAGCACGAGTTCAGTGGTGTTCTGGTCAGCGATGGCGGGTGCCGCAACCTGGACCCGGCGATGAAGGTGAAGGAGCAGGAAGCACACGACCTCTCCGCGGAGCTCCTGATCCCCAAGTCCGCCGCAATCAAGGCCGCGTTCGACAACCTTGCCGATGACGAAGTCGCTCAGCGCTTCGATGTGAGCATCGAGTTCGCACGAATGCGCATGAACGCCTCGGGTGCCAGGAAGATCGCAACACGGTCCAGAGCCAAACGCCGGTAGGTGGGCCCACGCTGCATCTCGAACCGGACGCCTCGGTCTCACTAGCTGTTTCTCAACCGATCAGGTGTCTGAGCTGCATGTTTGCGGTTTGTGATCTTCGTGGGCGGGTGTGCAGGGTGGTGGTGTCTTCGTTGCCGAGCCCGGAGGTTCTGCTGTGCCCACGCCCGCCGCTGTCATGACGCGCCGACTGCGCGCCTTCGAAGCCCGTGCCGTCGAGCTCCGGCAGCGGATCACCGCTCTGGAGGAGGAAGCGGCCCAGGTGGACAGGGAGATCGCCCGCTGGCGTATCGGCAGCGAGATCTGGGACGAGGTCGAACAGGAACTGCGCGGTGATGCCGGTGTGGCTGCTGTTTCCTGCAGCCCGTCCGACAACAGGGAGGCGCCGGCCGACGCGGAGGTAGGGAGCCCTGCCGGCGCAGGTGCCGGCGCTGGAACCGGAGCCGGAGGTGAGTCGCGGTATGTGCCGCAACGGCAGGAGGACTCCGATCCCAGCAGGCTGCCCGGCCTCTACTCGAAGATCGTCGAGTTCGTGAGGGAAGCGCAGGAACCGGTGCGGGCTCGGGAGGTGGCCCAGGCATTGTTCGGTGAGGGGGCCGGTCGCAGTCGGCAGGAGGGTGTGCGCTGTCAGCTCAAGCGGCTCGTCCAGCGGGACTGGCTGACCAGCGCCGACGGCCGGGAGTTCACCGCGGCAGGATGACGGGCGCTCACACCCGCCGGGCCCGTCCGGCGGCCGCCTCGTGGTCCGCGGCGGCCAGGCGGCGGGTCATGAGGGTGACCATGGCCCACTTCACGTAGCTCTCGTGGGCGGCGGCGGTGCGCTCGTAATCACGCACCAGGCGACGGCAGTTCACCAGCCAGGCGAACGTGCGCTCGACCACCCAACGTCTCGGGATCACCACGAAGCCGGCTCTGTCGTCGCCGCGGCGGGACACCTCGACCTTCATGCCGAGGGCGTGCAGGGCCCAATCCACCAGGGCGCCCGCATAGCCGCTGTCGGCCCACACCAGACGCACCCGCGTGAACAGGGAACGCACCCGTTCCAGGAGGGCCACACCCGCGTCGCGGTCCTGCAGGTCCGCGGCGGTGACCATCACCACCAGCAGCAGACCCAGACAGTCCACGGCGATGTGACGCTTGGAACCCGACACATTCTTCGCCCCGTCGTACCCGCGCCGCTCCCCGGTCAGGGTGGAGGCGCCGCGCAGGGACTGGGAATCGACGATCGCCGCACTCGGCTCGGGATCGTCCCGCCCTTCCACGATGCGTACCTGCTCCCGCAGCCTCTCGTGCAGCACGTCCAGGAGCTCGTCCGTGTGCCAGCGATGCTGGAATGCGTAGACGGCCGACCAGGGCGGGAAGTCGGGCGGCATCGCCCTCCACTTGATGCCGTTGTCGACGAAGTACCGCACCGCATCGATCATTTCGCGGTGGCAGAAACCCTCCGGGTTGCCCCCGCGGCCACACAGCCAGCCCGGCACAGGCATCACCCGCCGGACGATCTGCCATTCCTCGTCCGTCAGATCGGTCGCGTAGACGCGGGCCCGCAGCGGCCGGTCACCGGCATTGCCGTACAAGTGAGCGAGACAGTCACACTCCGCGGCGAACCGCAGGTCGGGCAACGGACGATCGGACAGGACGACGGTAGCGTTCTGCATGACGGGGCTTTGTTCCTCGCGTGGCTGGCTTAGACAACCGACACGCTATGAACAGGGCCCCGTTCCCATGCCCACTCCCGCACTCCGTCACCTTATCCAGGACACCGTACGGGACGTCATCGAACGCCCGACGGTAGAGAAACAGCTAGTGACTACCAGTGGTGTGGCCCAAGCATGTCAGAGGGCGCCGTCAGATCGGCCGGATCAGCGGCCCTCGGTCGAGGTCCCAGCACGGGTGGCTATCCGTGGGCGCGGGGCGGTCAGCGCGACACAACCTGCACCCTGCTGCTCCACCTGACCGGGACTACGAAACCCGGTCCCGGTGCTGGCACCACGAGCTGGGCGACGACCCTTCGGGTTCTCCACGATTTCGGCAGGCCCGCTCGGTGCCCCGAGCGCTTGTCCGACCTTGCGGTCCGGTATCCGGCAGGTTCCCTCGACTGAGACCAAAACTGAGACCACGGAACGACGAAGGTCCCGGCCGCAGTGCGGTCGGGACCTTCGTTTCGGCTGGTCAGCCGTGGCGGAGGATACGAGATTCGAACTCGTGAGGGGTTGCCCCCAACACGCTTTCCAAGCGTGCGCCCTAGGCCTCTAGGCGAATCCTCCGCCGGAAACATTACATGACGCGGAGGAGTGGTCGCGAACTCGTTCCCCGCCCTCACCATCAGGTAGTCTGTGCGCAGCCCCTCACGTGGCGCTATCTGACTGAACTCCCCCAGGGCCGGAAGGCAGCAAGGGTAGGTCGGCTCTGGCGGGTGCGTGGGGGGCGCTTGCGTTCCGGTGCGGTGGTCGCCGCGCCGTCGTCGTACTTCCGGACGTTCCGGACGCCGAATCCGGGCCGGCCCGCACGCAGCTCCCGGGCCGGTGCCTGGCCCCGCGACCGGCCCGGGGAGGAGTACGACCCTGGGAGTTCCGGGGCGGCGTCTGCGGCTCCCGGGCCCGTGGCCACGTCGCTAGCGGACCGGTGGTTCCCCGGTGGCCGCCGTGGTTGTCGGCGGGCCCCGATAACCTCGTATGCGTGTCGTCCCTCGCGCTGTACCGCCGCTACCGTCCCGAGTCCTTCGCCGAGGTCATCGGGCAGGAGCATGTCACCGACCCGCTGCAGCAGGCGCTGCGGAACAACCGGGTCAATCACGCGTATCTGTTCAGCGGGCCCCGCGGATGCGGGAAGACGACCAGCGCCCGCATCCTCGCTCGCTGCCTCAACTGTGAGCAGGGCCCCACTCCCACCCCCTGCGGCGAGTGCCTGTCCTGTCGGGACCTGGCGCGCAACGGGCCGGGTTCGATCGACGTCATCGAGATCGACGCCGCGTCGCACGGTGGTGTGGACGACGCCCGTGAGCTGCGGGAGAAGGCGTTCTTCGGTCCCGCGTCGAGCCGGTACAAGATCTACATCATCGACGAGGCGCACATGGTCACCTCGGCGGGCTTCAACGCCCTGCTGAAGGTGGTCGAGGAGCCGCCGGAGCACCTCAAGTTCATCTTCGCGACGACCGAACCCGAGAAGGTCATCGGGACGATCCGGTCGCGTACGCACCACTATCCGTTCCGCCTCGTGCCCCCGGGCACTCTCCGGGAGTATCTGGGCGAGGTGTGCGGCAAGGAGCGGATCCCGGTCGAGGACGGGGTCCTTCCGCTGGTCGTGCGGGCCGGCGCGGGTTCGGTGCGTGACTCCATGTCGGTCATGGACCAGCTGCTGGCCGGTGCGGCGGACGACGGTGTGACGTACGCCATGGCGACGGCCCTGCTCGGGTACACCGACGGATCGCTGCTGGACTCGGTCGTGGACGCCTTCGCCTCGGGCGACGGCGCCGCGGCGTTCGAGGTCGTGGACCGGGTCGTCGAGGGCGGCAACGACCCTCGTCGTTTCGTCGCGGACCTGCTGGAGCGGCTGCGTGACCTGGTGATCCTCGCCGCGGTGCCGGACGCGGCAGGGAAGGGGCTCATCGACGGGCCCGCCGACGTGGTGGAGCGGATGCAGGCCCAGGCCCAGGCATTCGGCGCCGCCGAACTCAGCCGCGCCGCGGACCTCGTCAACACCGGTCTGACGGAGATGCGGGGCGCCACCTCGCCCCGGCTGCAACTGGAGCTGATCTGCGCCCGGGTGCTGCTGCCCGCGGCCTTCGACGACGAGCGGTCCCTGCAGGCCCGGCTCGATCGGCTGGAGCGCGGTGCGGCCGCGGCGTTCACGGCGCAGGGTTCCGGGCCGGCGATGGGCTATGTGCCCGGGCCGGAGGCTCATGCGCCGATGGTTCCGGGCGGCGGGCCCGCCGCCGCGCGTGCGGCAGTGCGGGGTGGGGAAGCGCCCGGCGCCGAGCCTCAGCCCGTCCGACCGGAGCCGGGCCAGCCCGTCCCGCCGCAGTCCGCGCCGCCGCAGTCCGCGCAGGCTTCCCGGCAGACCGCCGAGGCGGGGCCCGCCCCGGCCGAGACCCCGCGATCTCCGTCTCCGGCCCCCGCGCAGGAGGCCACCGCCCCTCGGCCCGGCGCATGGCCGGGAGCGGCGGCCCCCGGCTCGGGTGCCCCCGCCGCCCGGCCGGGAGCCTGGCCCTCGGCTGCCGCGCCCGGCCGTTCTCCCGCTCCCAGACCTGCTCCCAGAGGTAGGAGGTCGCGTACCGGCCGAAGGCGGTGGGAGCGGGGTTTCCGGCGCCGCCGGGGCGGCCGGGGCCCTCGGAGCCGGTGTTGAAGGGCAGAAAGCGCGTGTTCCTGCCCTTGAGGGTGGTCGCGACGAAGACCAGGTCGGGATCGACGGCGAAGTTCGCGACGACCCGGCGGGTGAAGATCGGCTCGGTGGGGTCGCGGTCGGTCCGGTACTGCTCCTTGGCATGCTCGACGCCCTGACCGGTGCCGGCCCCCGCGCCCGCGGACCCGGCTCCCGCCGCCCAGCCCCAGGCCGTCGCCCCCGCCGCGGCGCAGGGAGCCGCCCAGGTGCGCAACATGTGGCCGCAGATCCTGGACGCGGTCAAGAACCGCCGTCGCTTCACCTGGATCCTGCTCAGCCAGAACGCCCAGGTGGCGGGCTTCGACGGCGCGACCCTCCAACTGGGCTTCATCAACGCCGGGGCGCGGGACAACTTCGCGAGCAGCGGCAGCGAGGACGTGCTGCGACAGGCGCTCGCCGAGCACTTCAACGTGCAGTGGAAGATCGAGGCGATCATCGACCCGTCGGGTGGGGCCGGTCAGCCCCAGCCCGCTCCGGGCGGGTCGTCCGGCGGCTACGGCGGCAGCCAGGGGGGATACGGCGGTCGGGCCGCCCCTTCCCCTCCCGCCCCGTCAGCATCCGCACCCCAGCCTCCGCCGGCTCAGCGGCCGTCCCCGCACCCGGCGGCACCCTCCTCGCACCCGGCGGGAGGGGAGGGGAGTTCGGCCTCCCGGCGGGGTCCCTCCACCGCGGACCCCGCCGGGCCCGGGGCCCGGCAGTCGCCGCCTTCGCCGCCTCCCGTCGCGCTCGAGGACGACATCCCGGAGGAGGACGATCCGGATCTGGTCGACTCGGCGCTGTCCGGACACGACCTGATCGTGAGGGAACTCGGCGCGACCGTTGTGGAGGAATACACGAACGAGTAGGCATGGCTGCCTCGGCGGCCCGCACAAGGCCACCTCCGGTGAGCGGGCTACCCTGGCTGCCGTGAAGGTCCTCGTCATCGGCGGCGGCGCCCGCGAACACGCCCTGTGCCGCTCTCTCTCCCTCGACCCCGACGTCTCCGCGCTGCACTGCGCCCCCGGCAACGCCGGCATCGCGGACGTCGCCGAGCTGCACCCGGTGGACGCCGTCGACGGCGACGCCGTCGCCGCGCTCGCCGGCCGGCTGGAGGCAGACCTGGTCGTCGTCGGCCCCGAGGCGCCGCTCGTCGCCGGTGTCGCCGACGCCGTAAGGGCCGCCGGCATCCCCTGCTTCGGCCCCTCACGTGAGGCGGCCCGGCTCGAGGGCTCCAAGGCCTTCGCCAAGGAGGTGATGGCCGCGGCGAACGTTCCCACCGCGCGCAGTTACGTCTGCACCACTCCGGAGGAGGTCGACGAGGCCCTGGACGCGTTCGGCGCACCGTACGTGGTGAAGGACGACGGGCTCGCCGCGGGCAAGGGCGTCGTCGTGACCGCCGATCTGGAGCAGGCCCGCGAACACGCGCTGGCCTGCGGTCGTGTGGTCATCGAGGAGTACCTGGACGGCCCCGAGGTCTCGCTCTTCGCCATCACCGACGGCGAGACGGTGCTGCCGCTCCAGCCGGCACAGGACTTCAAGCGCGCGCTGGACGGTGACGAGGGACCGAACACCGGGGGCATGGGGGCGTACTCGCCGCTTCCGTGGGCCGACCCGAAGCTGGTCGACGAGGTCATGGAGACGGTGCTCCAGCCCACCGTCGACGAGCTCCGCCACCGTGGCACGCCGTTCACGGGCCTGCTGTACGCGGGACTCGCGATCACCGGCCGCGGTGTACGCGTGATCGAGTTCAACGCCCGCTTCGGTGACCCCGAGACGCAGGTGGTGCTCGCCAGGCTCAGGACACCGCTCGCGAGCGTCCTGCTGAACGCGGCGAAGGGCGCCCTCGCCGACGAGCCCCCGCTGAACTGGCGCGGCGAAGCCGCCGTGACCGTGGTCATCGCCTCCCGCCACTACCCGGCCACCCCTCGTACCGGCGACCCGATCGGCGGGCTCGACGAGGTCGCCGCGCAGGACGCGCCGCAGGCGTACGTCCTGCACGCCGGAACGAGGAGGGAAGGCGACGCGGTCCTCAGCGCGGGCGGCCGGGTGCTGTCGGTGACCGCGACCGGTGAGGACCTGACCGAGGCCCGCGAACGCGCCTATGCGGCGGTGGGCCGCATTCGGCTGGACGGCTCGCACCACCGCACGGACATCGCGGCCGGCGCCGCGTCCCACTCCTGACGGGCTCCGCGCGACCCCCGCCCGGGCCATGGGGCCCGGGCCCGGTGTGCGGGGTCACGCCGCTCCCCGCCGACGGCCCCGGAAACCTCCCGGGCATGTCCCGGAACCTGCTCGGGCATGTCCCCGAACACTCCCCGAACACTCCCCGAACACTCCCCGAACACTCCCGGGAAACTCCCGGGACCCTCCCGGACCTGCTCCAAGCCCGTACGGACCGCGTCCGGACTCGCTCCGCGTCCCGGAGCCGTCCGTTTCCGGCGTCCGGCGCCGCCTCCCCGTACCGGCTGTTCCGTACCGGCTTGCCCGTACCGGCGTCCGTTCCCGGCCTCCGGCGTTCGCTCCCGGCGTCTGGTTCCGTCTGGTTTCTCCCGCCCTGTTTCCGGCGCCCTGTTTCCGGCGCCCGGCTTCCGGCCCCGGGCTTCCGGTGCCCCGTTTGCGCCGCCCGGTTCCGGCCGTCCCGCCGCCCGGCTCCGGTCGAGCCCTCCGTGCCGCTCCGCCCCCGGTGTACGTCTCCGCCCGCCCGGTCCAGTGTCGGCCCGTCCGCCCCGTCCCGTCGCCCTGCTCCCCGCATCCGGTTCCGGTTCCGGCCGCCCCGGCACCTCCCCGGGCCCGGGGAGGCGTCCTGGCGTTGGGAGCGACCCGTCCGGCGTACCCACCCCCTCGCGGCCCGTTCGTCCGACCGCCGCGCGGCCGTCCCCCAGGGGGGCGGTGCCCGGGCCTCGGCCCGGTCCCGGCCCGCTCGTCAGGGGAGGTCCGAGGGTTCGGCAGGCCACCGGTCCGCCATGTCAGCAGCTTTACCCAAAGGCATTCCATCGAGTGACCGCTGCCCCATCCGGATGACGGCCGCGAAAGCCCCAACTAGGGTGCGGCGCAGGCGTTCCGGCACTTGGCCCACCGGCATTGCGATGTCTGCGGCGGGTGCCACAGTGGGGGAGTGAGCAACACCGCCGCAGGGCAGAGGGGGTGAGTCCGGCCGTGTCCGGAACCGTTGTCGGTGAGGAGGCGGGCGCGCTGGCCGCGCGTTCCCGTGCCCTCGCCGTGCTGCGGGTGCGCAGCAGGGCACTGGCCCTGGTGCTGCTGCCCGCCGCCGTCGCCGTCGTGCTGCTCGTCGGCGAGGCCGGCGGCCGCATCGGCGGTGGCCTCTGGGACGTCGCACGCTGGGCGGTGACCGCGGTCGCCGTGGGCGTGCTGCTCGCCGGTGCCGCGGTCGCCGCCGTCATAGCCCGCGCAAGGCCCGCCGTCAGCCCGACGGTTCCGCTGACGCCGACCGCGGCCCCCGACCTGTACCGGCTGGTGGAGGACCTCGCCGAACGCATGGATGTACCGGCGCCCTCGGCCATAGCCCTCACCCCCGACTGCGACAGCTGGCTGGAGGACCGCACCCACCGTGCGCACGGCCCCCGCCGCAGCCCCCGCACCACCATCCGGGACGGCGCCCCCGTCCTGGTCATCGGCTCCCCGTTCCTGTGGTGGATGCGGGTCGCGGAGCTGCGTGCCGTGCTCGCTCCGGTCGTCGCCGGCACGGGCCCCTCGGCGCATCCCGACATAGCAGCGGCCCGCCGCTTCGTGCGCGGACTGGACGCCGCCGTCGGCCTGGCGGCCCGTCCCGGGCCCGACCCGGTGCGAAGGCTGGCGTACGGGGCCGTCGGCGGCGTCGCCCGGGTTCTGCTGCGCAGCTGCCGCGGCCATGCGGCGGAGATGGAGCGCGGCGTCGCCGCTGCCGCCTCCGAACGCGCGCAGGCCGTGGACTACGGGCTGCGGATCGTGGCCCAGGAGCAGGTCGGCCTCGCCTACGCGGGGTGGGACCGCCTGCTGACCCGGGTGGCGCTGCCCGCCTGGCAGATGGGGCGGTGGCCGAACCGGCTCGACGCGGGAGTGGTCTCGGCCCTCACCGAGCTGTCCCGCCGCGACCGGCTGGCGGAGGGCTTCGCCTCCCGGCTCGGGGAGCGTCCCGCCTGCGATCTGCTGGAGGAGCCGGGGGCCGTGGACGAGGCGGCTTCGCTGCTGGCGGCCAGGCTTTTCCATGGCGGGCCGGCCGCGATCGGGCCTGACTGGTCGCCGGTCGACTGGCAGCACTACCCCGAGGAGGTCGTCGACCGGAAGTGGCGCACCGAGGCCGCCCGGCTGCACCGGGTCCTGGACGCGATGGGGGTCCGGCCGTCCGCGGGCGTTCCCGCCGGCCCCACCCTGGCCCGTGTCGTGGAGCACCTCGCCGGTGGTTCGCGGGCGGCGCCGCCGCCCGCGAACGATCCCGCGAACGATCCCGCGAACGATCCCGCGAACGATCCCGCGAAGGTCCCGCCCGTGCCCGAGGCTCCCGGAACCGACGGGCCCGGTGCCGACCTCGCCGCCGGGATCAGCGCCGACGTGGCCCGTGAGGAGGCCGCGCGCGAGCGCTCGGCGGCGCCGTACCGGGCCGCGGACCGCGCGGGTGACGACGCGGACCTCTGGGGCACCGACCCACTGCCCCTCGTCCCGCTCCAGCCGCCGCGCACCGCGCGGGAGCTGCTGGCCGACCATGTGACCGCCATGGTGTGCTGCGCGGCCGTGGACACTGCGGGCGCCGCCCCCGGCATGGACTGGCTGGACGGTCCCGCCCTGCTCATCAACGGAGAGCGCCGCGCGGACCTGGGCACCAGGGTGCTCAGTCTGGTCGAGGACGGAGACCCGGAACCGCTGCGGGCCTGGCTCGCGAAGGCCGGCGTCCGGCCCGAGAAGCCCGTTCGGCTGGTGTGAGACGGGGCAGCCCGTCCGGCCGGTGTGGAACCGAGAAGCCCGTCCGGCCGGTCTGTATGGCAGCCCGTCCGGCCGGTGTGTGAGGGGCAGTCCGTGCGGTCGGCGTGAGACGGGGCCCGGTCGCTTCTCGCCATCTCAGGGCGGAGCATTGCGTTCCGCTCGCATCGATTCACGACGAACGGTGACGGCCCGCGTGCGTTATGTGATGTGCTGGGACCGGCGACGGCTGCCAGCGTGGCAGGACGGGCACTCGGGGGACGAGGGAGGGGCGCACGATGGAGGCGGAGGAGATCCGTCGCAGGGAGCCGATCCGGCGCTGGGAATCGGGCGCCCTCGCCCACGCCGTCACGGACCCGTTCGGTCAGGGTCCGCTCCCCTGGCTGCGGGGCAGCGAGCACTACTTCGGCGACACCGGCCAGGTCGTGCCCTGGTACGCGGACCCGGACGCGGCGGCGGGCCGGAGCGGGCGCTCCCGAGGCCTGCGCACCGCCGACGACGTGCACCGCCAGATCAAGGGCTTCGCCTCCGGGGGCGCGGTCGCACCGGGCGAGGCCATCGACTTCCACATCACGGTCGACCCGCCGCAGCGGTTCTCGGTCGACGTGTACCGCATCGGCCACTACGGCGGCGACGGCGCTGCCAAGATCATCACCAGTCCCCGTCTCGCCGGCATCGTCCAACCGCCGCCCCTCGCCGCCGACCGCACGGTCTCCTGCCACCACTGGTGGCTCTCCTGGCGGTTGCAGGTGCCGTCCTACTGGTCCGTCGGAGCCCATGTCGCCGTCCTCACCACCGAGGACGGCTACCGCTCGCACATCCCTTTCACGGTCCGCGACGGCCGCCCGGCCGACCTGCTGCTGCTCCTGCCCGACATCACATGGCAGGCGTACAACCTCTACCCCGAGGACGGGCGGACCGGCGCCAGCCTCTACCACGCCTGGGACGAGAAGGGCCGGCTGCTCGGTGAGGACGACGCCGCGATCACGGTCTCCTGCGACCGCCCGTACGCCGGGGCCGGCCTCCCGCTGCACGTGGGGCACGCATACGACTTCATCCGCTGGGCCGAGCGGTACGGCTACGACCTGGGGTACGCCGACGCCTGTGACCTGCACGCGGGTCGGGTCGACCCGACCCGGTACCGCGGTCTGGTGTTCCCCGGCCACGACGAGTACTGGTCGGTGCCGATGCGCCGTACCGCGGAGCTGGCCCGCGAGCACGGCACATCCCTGGTGTTCCTCTCCGCCAACACCATGTACTGGCAGGTGGAACTGGGCCCGTCTCCGTCCGGAGTCGCCGACCGGCTGCTGACCTGCCGCAAGCGCCGCGGCCCCGGCCGATCGGCCCTCTGGCGCGAGGCCGACCGCGCCGAGCAGCAACTCCTCGGCATCCAGTACGCGGGCCGGGTTCCCGAGCCCCACCCGATGGTGGTGCGCAACGCGGACCACTGGCTGTGGGAGGCGACCGGCGCCGGGGACGGAGACGAGATCCCCGGGCTGGTGGCGGGTGAGGCCGACCGCTACTTCCCCCGCACCCCGCTCCCCGGGCACGAGGGCCGGATCCTGCTGGCCCACTCCCCGTACACCGACGGTGAAGGCGGTACCCGCCACCAGGAGACCTCGCTCTACCGGGCGCCCTCCGGCGCACTCGTCTTCGCGTCCGGCACGTTCGCCTGGTCCCCGGCGCTCGACCGTCCGGGCCATGTGGACGGGCGGATCCAGCGTGCCACGGCCAATCTCCTCGACCGGATCTGCAAGCGCGACTGAGGGCCGCCCGGAGGGGAGGCCGGCCGAAGGGAAGGCCGGCCGAAGGGAAGGCCGGCCGAAGGGGACGGGGCGGCCCCCTCGCCCGCACCTGCCCCGGACACCAGACACCGGAGACCGGACACCAGACACCAGACACCAGAGATCGGACATCTGCCTTCCGACACCGGCAGCCAACGCCCGCGCCGGGACCCGGAAGCCCGCGCTGGTCCGGCTCCCCGCCCGGCCCCTCCCCGTCTGCCTTCCCGTCTGCCTTCCCGTCTGCCTTCCCGTCTGCCTTCCCGCGCCGGTACCGGCCCTCACGGACCGGGCCGGCTCCCCCTCCGCCCGCACCGAGCCTCGGGTCCGGAGCGACCCTCTGGTCCGCCCCGGCCCCCGGGTGGGAGAGAATCGGAAGCACTCCTGGATCAACCTACGCGGAGGAACCGTGTCCGGATTCGTAGAAAAGCCCGAGCCGATTCAGGTTCCGGGCCTCACCCACCTCCACACGGGCAAAGTGCGCGATCTCTACGAGAACGAGGCGGGGGACCTCGTGATGGTGGCGAGCGACCGCATCTCCGCGTACGACTGGGTGCTGCCCACCGAGATCCCGGACAAGGGCCGGGTGCTCACCCGGCTCTCCCTCTGGTGGTTCGACCGGCTGGCGGACCTCGTCCCCCACCATGTGGTCTCCACCGACCTCCCGGCCGGTGCACCTGCCGGCTGGGCGGGCCGCACCCTTGTCTGCAGGCCGCTCGACATGGTCCCGGTCGAGTGTGTCGCCCGCGGCTACCTCACCGGCTCCGGCCTCGTGGAGTACGACGCGAGCCGTACGGTCTGCGGGCTGGCGCTGCCAGGGGGGCTGGTGGACGGTTCCGAGCTGCCCGCCCCGATCTTCACCCCCGCCACCAAGGCCGCCGTCGGCGACCACGACGAGAACGTGTCCTTCGAGGAGGTCGCCCGCCGGGTGGGGGAGGAGACGGCCGCGCTGCTGCGCCGGACGACGCTGGACGTCTACGCCCGCGCCCGGGACATCGCGCGCGAGCGCGGCATCATCCTCGCCGACACCAAGTTCGAGTTCGGCTTCGACGGTGAACGGCTGGTCATCGCCGACGAGGTGCTGACCCCGGACTCCTCGCGCTTCTGGCCCGCCGGTCAGTGGCAGCCGGGGCGTCCCCAGCCGTCGTACGACAAGCAGTACGTGCGGGACTGGCTGACCTCGCCCGCCTCCGGCTGGGACCGCGGGAGCGAGCAGCCCCCGCCGGCCCTGCCGCAGGACATCGTGGAGGCGACCCGCGGCCGGTATCTGGAGGCGTACGAGCTTCTGACGGGCAGCACCTGGTCATGACGCGAAGAAGCCCCGGCCTCCGGGCCGGGGCTTCTCGACTGGAGCGGACGACGAGGCTCGAACTCGCGACCTCAACCTTGGCAAGGTTGCGCTCTACCAACTGAGCTACGTCCGCATGCGCCGTGGCGCGGAGCCCACTATACCCAACCTCGCTCCCGTGCGAGGCGCACCGCGGTGTGCCGGTTCGCCGCGCCCGGTTTCGCCGCCGCCGCCGACGGGCGGTTGCCGACCGCGCCCGGTGACAGCGACGCCCGCTCGGTGGGCTCCGCGATCGGCGCCCCGTCCCACGCGAACTCCGGCACCTCCGCCTCGTGCGCGGTGAGCGGTGAGTCTCCCGCGGGGACGGCGTCGGCGGCCAATTCGGGGTCGGCATAACGGTTTCCCCCGTGCACGGTACGGATGATCCCGGCGAGCCGCTGGGGCGCTGACCGTCTCGGGCACGAAGCCGCGTACCCCGGCGCCGAGCGCGCGCTCGAGGTCGCCGGGACGGTCGCGACCGGTCACGGTCATCGTCCGGCAGCGGGGCAACTGCGCCCAGCGATGTGGCGACCTTCACACCGTCCCCGTCCGGCATCCGGAGATCCGGGACGACCACGTCCGGCCGGTGTGAGCGTGCCACCGCCACCGCCACCGCCACCGCCACCGCCCCGCCACCACTACTGCTACCGGCACTGCCACCGCTCCGGAGGCCGCCTCGGCGACGACGGGCAGTGCGGCCTCCTGGAGGATGGCCCCCGATCGGGGCCGAGCCGCCGCCCGTTCGCGGTACGGGTCGCGGCCGAGGACCGCACGGCGCCTGTGCTCGGGGTGGCCAGTCCCTCCGGCAGTTCCACGGTGGGGCTCTTGCCGGCACCGTTCGTCCCGAGCAGTGCGAACAATTCGCCGCGCCCCACGGTGAAGGTGATTCCGCTCACAGCCTCGAACCCGCCGCGGTATCCGCGGCACAGCCCGGCTGCCTCGATCACATGCCCGTCGCTGTCCATGGCCCCAGCGTCCCGCCGGATCCGGGCCGTCGGCAGTGCGTGCCGCCGTCACCGCGCGGTCCAATTCCAGTGACGGCGGGCGGCAGACGGAAGAGGATCCGGCAGCGGAGGAAGAGACGGGGACCCGGAAGGAGACACCGGCGCACGAACAGCGTTGCGGTGTATACGAGGAGACCGTGAACAAGGGCCGACAAGGGCCGACAAGGGTGAACACGACGAAGGCCCCGGTCGCTGTGACCGGGACCTTCGTATCAGAGCGGACGACGAGATTCGAACTCGCGACCCTCACCTTGGCAAGGTGATGCTCTACCAACTGAGCCACGTCCGCACTGCTGCCGATCGGCTTTCACCGGCGGCGCGCCCACCACTCTACCCGATCCACCGTGGTGGTCGGTACGCGGTGCGGAGCGGGTGACAGGAATTGCACACTGCGCCTTCCCTCTGGAAGAGGGCTGTTCTACTACTGAACTACACCCGCACGCTCCGTGGGATCCGGCCTTCCGACCTCGCCCCTCGGCGTGATCCAGACTTTAGCCCACCTGCGGGGGTGCAGCGCAACTCGGGTTCTCGGCCAAGTCCTTCCGCGGGGTCTTCTCCCGCTGCGCGCGGGGGTGTTCAGCCCGCCTGCCGGAAGGCTTCGTAGACGCGCTTGGGGATCCGGCCGCGCGCCGGCACGTCCATCTTGTTGGACTGCGCCCAGGCGCGGACGGCCGCCGGGTCGGGTGCGAGGTGGGTGCGCCGGTACTCCCTGCGCGCCCTGCCCGTGTGCTTGGCGGCCTTGCGTCCCGCCGCCACGTAGGGTGCGAGGGCGGTGCGCAGTTTCTCTGCGTTGGCGGGATTGAGGTCGATCTCGTACGACTTGCCGTCCAGGCCGAACGAAACCGTTTCCGCCGCCGCTCCGCCGTCGATGTCGTCGGAGAGCGTTACCACTACGCGCTGCGCCACGGATATCGTCCTTTCCTGCGGTCCGCCGTCCGGGTCAGTACAGGTCAGTGCTGACGCGGGGCGAATCCGTTATTCCGGCTGTCGCGGGGCAATGCCGCATTCCGCTGTATTCCTTTGTACAGCGGTCGGCATCGTATTGGGAAGCCCAGTCAATTGCATCCGCGTGTCCTCCGCAATGAGGCCGTGTGGCTTTTCCCCGGATTTCCCCCAGGGGCCCTCCGGATATCTATGCGCGTAGAATTTTCGGGCGGGTACGCTGAGGGAACCGCCTTCAGCACCACACCACCGGGAGTGCCAGTGGCACGCGTCGTAGTCGACGTCATGCTCAAGCCGGAGATCCTCGACCCGCAGGGCCAGGCGGTGCAGCGCGCACTGCCCCGCCTGGGCTTCGAGGGGATCGCGGACGTACGTCAGGGAAAGCGCTTCGAACTCGAGGTCGACGGGCCGGTCGACGATGCCGCCCTCGCCCGTATCCATGAGATGGCCGAGACGTTCCTCGCGAACACCGTCATCGAGGACTTCGTCGTAAAGGTGGAGTCGTGACGGCTCGTATCGGTGTCGTCACATTCCCCGGGACTCTCGACGACCAGGACGCACTGCGTGCCGTCCGCCTGGCGGGTGCCGAGCCCGTTTCGCTGTGGCACCGCGACAAGGATCTCAAGCAGGTCGACGCGGTCGTCCTGGCGGGCGGCTTCTCGTACGGCGACTATCTCCGGGCGGGCGCCATCTCCCGCTTCTCGCCGGTGATGGAAACGGTCATCGACCAGGCGAGGTCCGGTATGCCGGTCCTCGGTATCTGCAACGGCTTCCAGATCCTCACCGAGGCCCATCTGCTGCCGGGGGCGATGCTCCGGAACAACCATCTGCACTTCATCTGCCGCGACCAGAAGCTGCGGGTGGAGAACGCGGAAACCGCCTGGACCGCAGACTACGAGCAGGGCCGGGAGATCTCCGTCCCGCTGAAGAACATGGACGGCCGCTACGTCGCCGACGAGCGCGTCCTCGACGAGCTCGAGGCCGAGGGCCGGGTCGCCTTCCGCTACCTGGACGTGAACCCCAACGGCTCGCTGCGTGACATCGCGGGCATCACCAACGCCGAGGGCAACGTCGTCGGCCTGATGCCCCATCCCGAGCACGCCGTGGAGCCCCTCATCGGCACAGGCGGCACGGACGGCCTGGGATTCTTCACCTCGATCCTCAGGAGGCTGGTCGCGGCATGACCCTGGACATCGGAGCGGCCGAGGGAGCGAGTGTGCGTCCCGTCCGCGTCTGCAGTACCGATCACGCGCGAAGGAGCGACCGAGCGTGACCCTGGACACCGGAGCGGCCGAGGGAGCGAGTGTGCGTCCCGTCCGCGTCTGCAGTACCGATCACGCGCGAAGGAGCGACCGAGCGTGACCCTGGACACCGGAGCGGCCGAGGGAGCGAGTGTGCGTCCCGTCCGCGTCTGCAGTACCGATCACGCGCGAAGGAGCGACCGAGCGTGACCCTGGACACCGGAGCGGCCGAGGGAGCGAGTGTGCGTCCCGTCCGCGTCTGCAGTACCGATCACGCGCGAAGGAGCGACCGAGCGTGACCCTGGACACCGGAGCGGCCGAGGGAGCGAGTGTGCGTCCCGTCCGCGTCTGCAGTACCGATCACGCGCGAAGGAGCGACCGAGCGTGACCCTGGACACCGTCAAGCACGCAACCGAGTCTCCCGAGGCCGAGCTGCCCTGGAAGGAGCTCGGACTCAAGGAGGACGAGTACGCGCGCATCCGTGAGATCCTCGGCCGCCGCCCGACCGGCGCCGAGCTCGCGATGTACTCCGTCATGTGGTCCGAGCACTGCTCGTACAAGAGCAGCAAGGTCCATCTGAAGCAGTTCGGCGAGAAGGCCCCGGAGAACGACGCGCTGCTCGTCGGCATCGGCGAGAACGCGGGCGTCGTGGACGTCGGCCAGGGGTACGCGGTCACCTTCAAGGTCGAGTCGCACAACCACCCCAGCTACATCGAGCCCTACCAGGGCGCGGCGACCGGCGTCGGCGGCATCGTCCGCGACATCCTCGCGATGGGTGCCCGGCCGGTCGCGGTCATGGACCCGCTGCGTTTCGGCGCCGCGGACCACCCCGACACCAGGCGCGTGCTGCCCGGTGTGGTGGCCGGCATCGGCGGCTACGGCAACTGCCTGGGTCTGCCCAACATCGGCGGCGAGGTCGTCTTCGACTCCTGCTACCAGGGCAACCCGCTGGTCAACGCGCTGTGCGTGGGCGTCATGAAGCACGAGGACATCCATCTGGCCAAGGCGTCCGGCGCGGGCAACAAGGTCATCCTGTACGGGGCCCGCACCGGCGGCGACGGCATCGGCGGCGTGTCCGTGCTCGCCTCCGAGACCTTCGACGACACCAAGCCGGCCAAGCGCCCCGCCGTGCAGGTCGGCGACCCGTTCCAGGAGAAGCTCCTCATCGAGTGCACCCTGGAGGTCTTCCGGGAGAAGCTGGTCGCCGGCATCCAGGACCTCGGTGGCGCCGGGCTCTCCTGCGCCACCTCCGAGCTGGCCTCCGCGGGCTCCGGCGGTATGCGCGTCGAACTCGACACGGTGCCGCTGCGCGACGCGACCCTCTCGCCCGAGGAGATCCTCATGAGCGAGTCGCAGGAGCGCATGTGCGCGATCGTCGAGCCGCGGCACGTCGACCGCTTCATGGAGATCTGCGAGAAGTGGGACGTCATCGCCACCGTGATCGGCGAGGTGACGGAGGGCGAGCGGCTGGAGATCTTCTGGCACGGCGAGCAGATCGTGGACGTGCCGCCGGGCACCGTCGCACACGAGGGCCCGACGTACCACCGCCCGTACGCCCGCCCCGAGTGGCAGGACGCGCTGCAGGCGGACGACGCGGGCGGGCTGCCCCGTCCGGCCACGTCCGGGGAGCTGCGCGAGCAGGTCCTGAAGCTGGTCGGGTCCCCGAACCAGGCCGCCAAGTCCTGGATCACGGACCAGTACGACCGCTTCGTGCAGGGCAACACCGTGCTCGCCCAGCCCGAGGACGCCGGCATGGTCCGTATCGACCCGGACACCAACCTCGGTGTGGCGGTCGCGACGGACGGCAACGGCCGGTACGCGAAGCTCGACCCGTACGCGGGCGCGCAGCTCGCGCTGGCCGAGGCGTACCGCAACGTCGCCGCCTCGGGTGCCAGGCCGCTCGCCGTCTCCGACTGCCTGAACTTCGGTTCGCCCGAGGACCCGGCCGTCATGTGGCAGTTCGCCGAGGCCACCCGCGGTCTGGCGGACGGCTGCCTGCACCTCGGCACCCCGGTGACCGGCGGCAACGTCTCGCTCTACAACCAGACGGGCGACACGGCGATCCACCCGACGCCCGTCGTGGCCGTGCTCGGGGTGATCGACGACGTGACGCGCCGCACGCCTGTCGCGTTCGCGGAGGAGGGCCAGCTGCTCTACCTGCTGGGCGACACGCGTGAGGAGTTCGGCGGGTCGGCCTGGTCGCAGGTGGTCCACGACCACCTCGGCGGTCTGCCGCCGAAGGTCGACCTGGACCGGGAGAAGCTGCTCGCCGAGATCCTGGTCTCGGGCTCCCGGGACGGCATGATCGACGCGGCCCACGACCTGAGCGACGGCGGTCTGGTCCAGGCGGTCACCGAGTCCTGCCTGCGCGGCGGGAAGGGCGCCCGGCTGGTCGTGCCGGACGGTCTCGACGCCTTCACGTTCCTCTTCTCCGAGTCCGCGGGTCGCGCCGTCGTCGCGGTGCCGCGCAGCGAGGAACTCCGCTTCACCGACATGTGCGGGGCGCGGGGCCTGCCGGCCACCCGGATCGGTGTGGTCGACGGGGACGCGGTGGAGGTCCAGGGCGAGTTCACCGTCCCGCTGGGCGAGCTGCGCAGCGCGCACGAGGAGACCGTCCCGGCGTTGTTCGCCTGAGACGCCGTCCACCCGAGTCACCGACGGCGGCGGTCCCCGGCCCGGAGGTCTTCCGGGCCGGGGAACCGCCGTGCCTGGGGGACTGCCTTGTCCCGGGGGGCCGCAGGGCGGGGGAGACCGCAGGGAGACCGCAGGGCGGGGGAGACCGCGTCCACCGATGACGGCCGGGCCCGGCACCCGGGCGCAGGGCGGCGCCCCCGCCACCCGGCGCGGGGCCGCGGCAGCGCGCGACGAGGAGGCGTTCACCGCTCAGCCCGGGGCGCCCCAGAACGCGTCCGCCTCGTCGATGTCCTGGACGCACTCGTCGATGTCGGAGATCTTCCCGCCGGCGACGGTGAACCAGAACCCGCCGGGCATCTCGATCCCGCGGTCGCCGCGGTCGGCGTAGATCGTGTGGACGGCCATCACGTGCCCGCGGCCGTCGGGGTACACACCCCTGAGACCGACCCGCATGGTGCCGCCGGTGAGTTCACCGAGTTCCCGGTAGAGGTCCAGGATGTTCTCCCGGCCCTTGTAGTGCCCGGAGACCCGGCTTCGGCCGGGGACGTGGTGCACGCAGTCCGCCGTCAGCAGGGAGCGGAGGGTCTCCCGGTCGGCTTCGCCGAACGCTTCGTAGCCCCGGCGGACCAGGGCGCTGTGCGGGTGCTCGGACATGTCCGCCACACTCCTTGCCTAGCGGGTTCGGGGCCGCCGCCGTAGCTCGCAGCCACGGCTCCTCTCCATCGTCCCCCGGGCAGCGGTCGGCCGCCGGCAGCGGAGGCGTCCCGGTGGTGTCAGAGGTGCGGGTTAGTCTCGGCCGCATGCCACCGGCCAGAAAGCGCACCCGCAGCTACGATCCCGTCAGGATCCGCACCGCCGTCCTCGCCCAGTTCGGGCACGTACGGGACGCCGTCGGGACGCTGACCGCGGAGCAGCTGGCCCGGCCGACCCGGCTCGGTGACTGGACCGTTCGCGAACTCGCCGCGCACATCGCGCTGACCTTCGGCGCCCTCGCCGGGGCCCTCGACCACCCGGAGCCGGCTGAGGCGGACGCCGCGCTGCTGGACTGGCCGTTCTCCGCGGCCGGGTGGTCGGGCGCCCCGGACGAGGGTGCACGGCCGGCGGCCGGCGCCTCCCGGGACCTCCCGGCCCTGTACGGGCGGACCGCCGAAGCGGTCGGAGCCGCGCTGGCGGGCAGCTCCGCAGAGCGGCTGGTGCGCACCGGGTCCGGTGGTATGCGGCTCGGGGACCACCTCGTCACCCGCGCCGTCGAACTGGTCGTCCACACCGACGACCTGGCGGACGCGACCGGGCTCGACGTCCCGTACGAACGCCAGGCGCTGGCCGCCTCCGTGCGCCTGCTCGCCGACGCGCTCGCCGTGAAGGCCCCCGGCGGCTCGGTGGAGCTGAGGATTCCGCCGTACGCCGTGGTGCAGTGCGTCGAGGGCCCCCGGCACACCCGCGGCACGCCTCCGAACGTCGTCGAGACCGACCCGCTGACCTGGATCCGGCTGGCCACGGGACGGCAGGGCTGGGCGGCGGCGCGGGAAGCGGCGAGGGTGAGCGCGAGCGGCGAGCGCTCCGACCTCTCGGCGCTGCTTCCCCTGAGAGCCTGACTGCTCCCGCTGACGTCCTGACGGCTCCGGCGGAACCCGGGCCAGGTCCGTCGCGCAACCGGGATACCGCTCCCGGAACCGGGGCCACGCCCGTCCCGTCAGACCGGTATGCGTACTCAACTGATCGTTCCCGCGGTCGCCGCCCTGGCGGCCGTCGTCACGCTCACGGCCTGCGGCTCCGAACAGGGCCGGGGGCAGGGTGCGGGGGACGGCGCGGGCGGCTCGGTGCGGCCCGAGGCCCCTGTCACCGGTGTGCACTGGACCGTCCGGGAGGTGACCGTCGACGGCAAGAGGACCGCGGCACCGGCGGGAGCCCACGTCGAGTTCACCGCCGGTGAGGCGGGCGAGGCCGGTGAGGCGGGCGCGAAGGGCCGCGCCGAGGGCAACTACGGCTGCAACCGCTTCGGTGCCGATGTGACGATCAAGGGCGACACCATCACGGTCGGGCCCGGGGAGATGACGGAGATGGGCTGCCCGCAGGGTGTCGCCGACTTCGAGGAGGCGCTGCGTGCGGCCTTCTCCGGTGAGCTGAAGGCGGAGGTGTCGGAGAAGAACCTGACCCTGGTGGCCGCCGGCGGCGACTCGATCGCGCTGACCGCGCAGCCCGCCGCCCCGCTGGCGGGCACCGAGTGGACCGTCACCGCCCTGCTCCAGGGGGAGGCGGCCGCCTCCCTGCCGCCCGGCACCGAGGGCAGGGCGCACTTCGTGATCGGCGAGGACGGCTCCCTGAGCGGCAACCTCGGCTGCAACGACTTCCGGGCCGAGGTGGAGACGGCCGCTGCGATGCTCACCGTCGGCCGGCTGTCCAGTACCCGCAAGATGTGCACCGGCACCGCCGGGATGCTGGAGAAGGCCGTGGCCGACGCCCTCACCGGCCAGGTCTCCTACGAGCTCGGGCACCGCAGTCTGACCCTCACCTCCGCGGGCAGTGGGAAGGGGCTGGTGGCGGTGGCGGGCTGACGGCCGCGCGGGGCCGGCGGTGCCCGCGCCCCCTGCTGAACGGCCGGCGGTCCCGCTGTGCGCGCCCGCCCCGCGCGCTGTGCGCACCGGCCCCGCCCAGCCGGAGCCGCAGCCCCCGCTCCGCCGGTGCGGAGAGTGATGTGCGGCACGCCCGTGCACGCCCTCTACTGACCCGTAGGAGCCCCCAAAGGCTTCGTTACGCGGCTTTTGTGTGAACCTCTGATCCCGTCGGGGCGGTTCTGCGCCGCATCCCCAATTCGGACCAGTGGTCGATCTCGCCTACACTCGGTGCCGTGCCACGTGGTGACGGACGACTCAGCCACGACCTGCTCCCCGGCGAGAAGGGCCCCCAGGACGCTTGCGGCGTCTTCGGTGTCTGGGCGCCGGGTGAAGAGGTCGCCAAGCTCACGTACTTCGGGCTCTACGCCCTTCAACACCGGGGCCAGGAATCCGCGGGCATCGCGGTCAGCAACGGCTCCCAGATCCTCGTCTTCAAGGACATGGGCCTCGTGTCCCAGGTCTTCGACGAGACCTCCCTCGGCTCCCTCCAGGGCCATATCGCGGTCGGTCACGCCCGCTACTCGACCACGGGCGCCTCCGTGTGGGAGAACGCCCAGCCGACCTTCCGGGCGACCGCCCACGGCTCCATCGCGCTCGGCCACAACGGGAACCTGGTCAACACGGCCCGGCTCGCCGAGATGGTCGCCGACCTCCCCCGCCAGGACGGCCGCGCCACCCAGGTCGCCGCCACCAACGACACCGACCTCGTCACCGCGCTGCTCGCCGGGCAGACGGACGACGACGGCAAGCCCCTCACCGTCGAGGAGGCGGCCGCCAAGGTCCTGCCCGACGTCCGGGGAGCCTTCTCCCTGGTCTTCATGGACGAGGACACCCTGTACGCCGCCCGCGACCCGCAGGGCATCCGCCCGCTGGTCCTCGGCCGGCTGGAGCGCGGCTGGGTGGTGGCCTCCGAGTCGGCCGCACTCGACATCTGCGGTGCGAGTCTGGTGCGCGAGATCGAGCCGGGTGAGCTCATCGCGATAGACGAGAACGGCATCCGCACCTCCCGCTTCGCAGAAGCGAAGCCCAAGGGCTGTGTCTTCGAGTACGTCTACCTCGCCCGCCCCGACACCGACATCGCCGGCCGGAACGTGTACCTCTCCCGTGTGGAGATGGGCCGCCGCCTGGCGAAGGAGGCACCCGTCGAGGCCGATCTCGTCATAGCGACGCCGGAGTCCGGCACTCCCGCGGCCATCGGCTACGCGGAGGCCTCCGGCATCCCCTACGGCTCTGGCCTGGTCAAGAACGCCTATGTGGGCCGGACCTTCATCCAGCCCTCCCAGACGATCCGCCAACTGGGCATCCGCCTCAAGCTGAACCCCCTCAAGGAAGTCATCAAGGGCCGACGGCTGGTGGTGGTCGACGACTCGATCGTCCGCGGCAACACCCAGCGGGCCCTGGTCCGGATGCTGCGCGAAGCCGGAGCAGCCGAGGTCCACATCCGGATCTCGTCGCCTCCCGTCAAGTGGCCGTGCTTCTTCGGCATCGACTTCGCGACCCGCGCCGAGCTGATCGCCAACGGCATGACGATCGAGGAGATCGGCACTTCGCTGGGCGCCGACTCGCTGGCGTACATCTCCATCGACGGCATGATCGAGGCCACCACCATCGACAAGCCGAACCTGTGCCGCGCCTGCTTCGACGGCGAGTACCCGATGGAACTGCCCGACCCCGAGCTGCTCGGCAAGCAGCTGCTGGAGAGCGAGCTTGCGGGTGGCGCCGACGCCGCCGACGCGCTCCGTCGTCCGTGATCAGGTCCCCTCGTCAACCTCGTCACCCTCGTCACCCTCACCCAACCTCGTCACCGTCACCACTCACACCACCCTCACCACCCTCGTCATCCCAACCGAAAGATCCCAGGCAATGTCTGAGACAGGTGCTTCCTACGCCGCGGCGGGCGTCGACATCGAGGCGGGCGACCGCGCCGTCGAGCTGATGAAGGAGTGGGTGAAGAAGACTCGCCGCCCCGAGGTCCTCGGCGGCATCGGCGGCTTCGCCGGGCTCTTCGACGCCTCCGCCCTCAAGCGCTACCAGCGCCCGCTGCTCGCGTCCGCCACCGACGGCGTCGGCACCAAGGTCGACCTCGCCCGCCGGATGGGCGTGTACGACACCATCGGGCACGACCTGGTGGCCATGGTCATGGACGACATCGTCGTCTGCGGCGCCGAGCCGCTCTTCATGACCGACTACATCTGCGTCGGCAAGGTCCACCCCGAGCGGGTGGCCGCCATCGTCAAGGGGATCGCCGAGGGCTGCGTCCTCGCCGGCTGCGCCCTGGTCGGCGGCGAGACCGCGGAGCACCCCGGCCTGCTGGGCCCGGACGACTTCGACGTCGCCGGTGCCGGTACGGGCGTCGTGGAGGCCGACGGGCTGCTGGGTGCCGAGCGCATCCGCACGGGCGACGCGGTGATCGCGATGGCCTCCTCGGGCCTTCACTCGAACGGGTACTCCCTGGTGCGGCACGTGGTCTTCGACCGGCTGGGCTGGACGCTCGACCGGGAGGTCCCGGAGTTCGGCCGCACCCTCGGCGAGGAACTGCTCGAGCCCACCAGGATCTACTCGCTGGACTGCCTCGCGCTGACCCGCACCACCGAGGTGCGCGCCTTCAGCCACATCACCGGCGGTGGACTCTCGGCCAACCTCGCGCGCGTGATCCCCGACGGGCTGCACGCGGTCGTGGACCGGTCGACGTGGACGCCGGGCGCGGTGTTCGACCTCGTGGGTACCGCCGGCCGGGTCGAGCGCGCGGAGCTGGAGAGCACCCTCAACATGGGCGTCGGCATGATGGCCGTGGTTCCGCGGGAGTCGGTGGGTGCCGCGCTGACGACACTCGCCGACCGCGGCGTGGATGCCTGGGTCGCCGGTGAGGTCACCGACCGCGGCGAGCACTCCACCGGCGCCGGAATGGTCGGCGACTACGCGAGCTGAACAGCACAGAACCCGGTCCGGGGCCGGGCCCCGGACCGGGTCTGAAGGATGCGCGCGTCAAGCGCCGCGACGCTGCGACGAAGGACCGGACTCCTCGTCCTCGTCCTCCTCGTCGTTGTACATCTCCGCGTAGCGGGCGTACGGGTCGTCGTCCTCGTCGTCCTCGAACGGCTCCGCGTTCGGCGGCTGACTCGACGTCGATGCGCCCAGCTCGCTGGCCAGACGTGAGAGATCCGTCCCACCGCTGTTGTACTTCAGCTGGCGGGCGACCTTCGTCTGCTTGGCCTTGGCCCGGCCGCGCCCCATGGCTCGACCCCCTCGGTGACGGGGCTCGACGGCCCCAGAGTCTTGACACGCGTTCATGGTTCGGAGCGGGCTCTCCGTGGAGAGACCGGTCCGTAGGGCTTCAACGGTACCTGCTTCCGCGGCCATACGGTACGCCGCCCGCATCACGTGCCACCTCGCAGGACCCGCGAGGTGCCCCGTCCTCGCTGGTCAACCGCGATTTTAACCTCTTCTCGGCGAGCGGCTCGCCGACCGGCAGTGAGTCTTGTCTCGCCCGGTCGGCGAGGGGTGTCCGCGGGATGCTACCGGCGGCGCGCCTCCGCGATCCGCTGCTCCGCGATACGGTCCGCGGCCGCGGCCGGCGGAATACCGTCGTCCTTCGCACGTGCGAATATCGCCAGAGTGGTGTCGAAGATCTTCGACGCCTTCGCCTTGCAGCGGTCGAAGTCGAAGCCGTGCAGCTCGTCGGCGACCTGGATCACCCCGCCCGCGTTCACGACGTAGTCGGGCGCGTAGAGGATGCGGCGGTCGGCGAGGTCCTTCTCGACACCCGGGTGGGCGAGCTGGTTGTTGGCCGCGCCGCACACGATCCGGGCGGTCAGCGCGGGCACGGTCTCGTCGTCCAGCGCTCCGCCGAGGGCGCAGGGGGCGTAGACGTCCAGCCCCTCGGTGCGGATGAGCTCGGCGGTGTCCCGGGCCACCCGCACCCGCGGGAACCTGTCGGTGATCCGCCGTACCGACTCCTCGCGTACATCGGTGACGACGACCTGGGCGCCGTCCTCGAGCAGGTGCTCGACCAGGTGGTGGCCGACCTTGCCGACACCCGCGACCCCGACCGTGCGGCCGTGCAGTGTGGGGTCGCCCCACTCGGCCTGGGCGGAGGCGCGCATGCCCTGGAACACGCCGTAGGCGGTGAGGACGGAGGAGTCGCCGGCGCCGCCGTGCTCGGGGGAGCGGCCGGTGGTCCAGCGGCACTCGCGGGCCACCACGTCCATGTCGGCCACGTACGTGCCGACGTCGCAGGCGGTGACGTAGCGGCCGCCGAGGGACGCCACGAACCGGCCGTAGGCCAGCAGCAGTTCCTCTGTCTTGATCCGCTCGGGATCCCCGATGATCACGGCCTTGCCGCCGCCGTGGTCGAGGCCCGCCATGGCGTTCTTGTACGACATCCCCCGGGAGAGGTTCAGCGCGTCCGCGACGGCGGCTTCCTCGGAGGCGTACGGGTAGAAGCGGGTGCCGCCCAGGGCGGGGCCCAGAGCGGTCGAGTGGATGGCGATGACGGCCTTCAAACCACTGGCGCGGTCCTGGCAGAGCACGACTTGCTCGTGTCCGCCCTGGTCCGAGTGGAACAGGGTGTGCAGGACGCCGTCGGTCACATCGGTCACGGTGGTGACTCCCAAGTACGAAGCGGCGATTGACGGCCCTCCTGCGGGTGGGGAGGGACCTGATGGGCAAGAGGGTAAGTCCTACGCGGGGGTAGGTCGGTCCCGGTGCTCAGGATCACCCTCTCCCGGAGTACGCGCGTGGAAGGATCTGCGACATGCCGGCCGTCACTTCAGTGCTCGTCCCGTACGCGTCGTACCTGCGGGTGTACGAGCCCCTGGCGGCGTTCCCCGAGCCCGAGCGGAGTCACTGGTCCCGTTATGCCCGGTCCGGGCGGGCCCCCACCGCCCAGGACGAGCTCCGGCGGTCCCTGGCGGACCTGCTGCCCACGCCTCCCGTGCCGGTTCCGGTGCACGAGAGCGCCGACGCCTTCGTCAACGAGGACGACGGGGTCGTCCGGGTCTGCCCCTGGCGGACCCGGCTGCGCGGCTGGCTGGCCCTGGAGGAGCTGGCGGGACTCTTCCCGCCCTCCGTGCTCGACGCGGTGCTTCCGCCGGTGGTGCGCGGCCAGGCGGCGGCCGACTACGGGGCGTGGCGGGACCGCAACCCCGACGCCCGCCCGTGGATCAGGACGGCGGTGTGGCAGGTGCCGGTCCGCTGGTTCGTCCTGTTCGCGGACGACGAGCGCGAGTACGAGCCGGGTGCGGTGCCCGGGGTGCCGCCCGTGCTGCGCTACCGCACACCGATGGTCCAGGCCAGGCGCAGGGTGGCGCGGGCCCTGAAGACCCTGCGGGACGCCGTCGAGGAGGGCCCGCTCACGGAGGGGCTGGTGGACGTGGGGAGCTGGCTCGAGGACTTCCACCCGCGCTCCCTGGTCGAACTCGACTACGGCGGGCTGGTCCATGCGCTGCCCCCGGACCTGCTGGCCGGCGACCGGTCGGCCGCCGATGTGGCGGCGGGTATCGCGGCCCTCCGGGACGGTGACGGCGACGGTGCGGGTGAGGCCTACGGCCGGCTCGCGGACCGCTGGCGGGCGGTCCGGGACCGCCGGTTCGCGAACTGACGCTCGAACGTCGCGTACGCTTCCCGGTACCGAACCGGGCATGAACCGGGCACGTAGGGGACGTAAATCCCGATCCGGGCCTTTGGTTCAAGCGTGATGGACGGCACTAAGTCGCCGCTTGCAACCCTTGCCTACCCTCATGCCAAAATAGGACAAGGAGTCCGGGGAGGGTTCCTTCCGCCTACCTAAGGGCGGAAATCTCAGCATTGCACTGTATGGGGGGTCTGATGACTCCTGATCACTCTGTGACTGATCGTCACTGTGGCGTGACTGTCCGTTATGGCATGAACCATCGGCTTCCGCCGCTGATGGACACCTGAGAGGGCAATTCCATCGGTTTGGCCGCCGTGGCTGGACAGATGGTGTAGTTGTAGTGCCGAGGACAAGCCGTTCGTCCTATAACCGACTCGGCCCGCGTCTGCCATTTCGGGCAACGCGGGTCAAGGTGCAGAATTTAGAGGAAAGAACCGAGAAGGTTCGGTTCTCCCGAGGAGGCCGCTCATGACCGCTCGCACCCCTGATGCCGAGCCGCTGCTGACCCCGGCTGAGGTCGCCACCATGTTCCGCGTGGACCCGAAGACGGTTACGCGCTGGGCCAAGGCAGGCAAGCTCACGTCCATCCGTACGCTCGGTGGACACCGCCGGTACCGCGAGGCTGAGGTCCGTGCACTGCTGGCGGGTATCCCGCAGCAGCGCAGCGAGGCCTGACACCCCGATCAAGGGCGTTCCGGGCCCCAATCCGGCAGCCCTGCAATGAGCTCGACACGGCGGGCGCCTGCCCCAACAGGTTTCGTCGTTTGATCGCGCTGGACTCCGCCGGGTCCAGCGCGATCTTTTTGTGTGCCGGGTGCTACCCGCGGGTCGGGTGGCCGGCCCGGGAGACCGGGGCGACTCCGGGGAGGGGGCCGGTGTCCCGTAGGGGGCCTCCGGGGCCCCTGTGAGATGGTACGGGGCTGCTCAGACGGTAGTGCCATTGCACGTATTTGATTTTCCTCCTGAGAGGAGTACGCGGAGCCGACCGCTCCCCGAACTCGTCTGGTGACTCCCGTCACATGCCGCAGGTCTTGCCGGGAGCGGCTCACCGCCGCACGGCGGGCGTGCCGCCCGCCCGGTGGCGGGTCCGGCGCCATCGGTCATGGACGGGCGGAGGCTTCGCCTCCGGAGCCGGCGCGACGCCCGGCTTCGGTACGCCCGGCTTCGTTACGCCCGGCTTCGATCGCGGTGCCGGACCCGGCGCCCGCAGCGGTGTCCGCGTCCACCGCGGTGTCCGCGTCCGCCGTGGCGCCGAGCCCCGTGGTGCCGGGCCCCGGGGCGCCCCGCGCCGCCGCGCCCGCCGCGTTCTCCCGGCTCCCCAGCGCCTGGGCGGCAAAGGGCGTCTGACGGCCCCCCAGGGACGCGGCAGACGGCGCCGCGGGCCCTTCCGGCACGGCCTCCGCCGGGTCCATGGCGAGGCGCAGCAGCCGATGGCAGACCGGACACTGCCGGGTGAGGTGCCGATAGCCGGAGACGGCCGACAGATGGGCGCGCAGCAGCGCCCCGGTCTCGTGTCTCGCTGTGGATGCCGCCATCGCGCCACCTCCGCGGATCCGGGGGCCCCGCAACCCCTGTCCTGACTGGGTACCGGCGGCGGGGCCCCCAGTCAATACGCCGAAAGGCCCGCACCATCGGGTGCGGGCCTTTCGCTGAGCTGCGGTCCTGACGGGATTTGAACCCGCGGCCTCCACCTTGACAGGGTGGCGAGCACTCCAAACTGCTCCACAGGACCAGATTTCGCAGCCGTTCTCGCGCTGGCTGCGAGAGAGACTGTACAGCAGGTCAGAGGGTCCGGTCGAACTCACTCAAGGCTACGGCCGCGTCACGGTGCCGCCGCGTCGATCGCCCTGACGATGCGCTTGTCGGAGACGGGGTAGGCGGTGCCCAGCGCGTGGGCGAAGTAGCTCACCCGCAGCTCCTCGATCATCCAGCGGATGTCCCGGACCTCCTGCGGCACCGGGCGGCCCGCGGGCAGCTGCTCCAGGAGCCAGGCGTACTCGTCCTGCATCTCCCGGACCTTCTCCATACGCGTCGTGTCGCGCTGGACGGAGGTCGGCATCTGCTGCAACCGGCGGTCCACCGCGACCAGATAGCGCATCAGGTCGGGCAGTCGCCGAAGACCGGTCCGGGTCACGAAGCCGGGCGGCACGAGCCGGCCGAGCTGCTCGCGCACATCCTCGACGTTGCCGGCGAGCGCCGGACTGGTGGTGGTCTTCAGACGGCGCTCACAGGCCTGCCAGGCGGCAAGGATCTGCCCCACCCGGTCGACGGTCCGCACCGTCGCGTCCACGAGGTCCGCGCGGACCCGGTCGTAGAGCTTGCGGAACGACTCCTCGTCCCAGGCGGGTCCGCCGTGGTCCGCGATCAGCCTGTCGGCGGAGGCCGTCGCACAGTCGTCGAAGAGCGCCTGGACCGAGCCGTGCGGGTTGGCCGACAGCGCGAGCTTCTGCTGGTTGGACATCCGGTCGGAGGCGAACTTCGCCGGATTCACCGGGATGTTCAGCATGATCAGCCGACGGGTGCCCCGCCACATCGCCTCCGCCTGCTCCGCCTCGGTGTCGAACAGGCGCACGGAGACCGAGTCGCCGTCGTCCACCAGCGCGGGGTAGGCCTTGACCGGCTGGCCCGCCCGGCGGGTCTCGAAGACCCGCGACAGCGTCCCGATCGTCCAGTCCTTCAGCCCCGTCCGCTCGACGGCACCGCCACCGGTCCGTCCGGCGGTGGCCGCGGCGGCCTCCGACAGCGCCCGGCGCGCCTTCGGCTTCAACCGCAGGCGCAGCGCCTCCAGGTCCTTGTCCTCGGCCAGCCTGCGCCGCCGCTCGTCGACGATCCGGAAGGTGACCTTCAGATGCTCGGGGACCCTGGCCAGGTCGAAGTCGTCCGCCGTGACCGGCACCCCGACCATGCGCTGGAGTTCCCGCGCCAGCGTGACCGGCAGCGGCTCCTGCAGCGGGACGGCACGCTCCAGGAAGGCCCTGGCGAAGTCCGGCGCGGGCACGTAGTTCCGGCGGATCGGCTTGGGCAGGGAGCGGATCAGCTCGGTGACGACCTCGGCGCGCAGTCCGGGGATCTGCCAGTCGAAGCCCTCCCCGGTGACCTGGTTGAGCACCTGCAGCGGGATGTGGACGGTCACGCCGTCGGCGTCCGCGCCCGGCTCGAACTGGTACGTGACGCGGAACTTCAGCCGTCCCTGCCGCCACGAGTCCGGGTAGTCGTCCTTGGTGACCGCCCCGGCCTTCTCGTTGATGAGCATCTCGCGCTCGAAGTCGAGCAGCTCCGGCTGCTCGCTGCGTTTGTGCTTCCACCACGAGTCGAAGTGGGCCCCGGACACCACGTGCTCGGGCACCCGCTGGTCGTAGAAGTCGAACAGGGTCTCGTCGTCGACGAGGATGTCGCGCCGACGGGCCCGGTGCTCCAGCTCCTCCACCTCGGTGAGGAGCCTGCGGTTGTCCGCGAAGAACTTGTGGTGGGTCCGCCAGTCGCCCTCGACCAGGGCGTTGCGGATGAAAAGCTCACGGCTCGTCTCCGGGTCGATCCGGCCGTAGTTCACCTTGCGATGGGCGACGATCGGCACCCCGTACAGGGTGACCTTCTCGTACGCCATCACCGCGGCCTGGTCCTTCTCCCAGTGCGGCTCGCTGTAGGTGCGCCTGACCAGGTGTGCCGCGAGCGGCTCGATCCACTCGGGCTCGATCCTCGCGTTGACCCGCGCCCACAGCCGGGACGTCTCGACCAGCTCGGCGGACATCACGAACCGCGGCGGCTTCCTGAACAGCGCCGAGCCGGGGAAGACGGCGAACCTGGCGTTCCGGGCGCCCAGGTACTCGTTCTTCGCCGTGCCCTTCCCGCCGTCCCGCGCGCCGTCCTTCCCGCCGTCCCGCGCGGCGCCCTTCCCGCCCTCCCTCCCGGTGTCCTTGACGTCCTTCATCCCGATGTGCGACAGCAGGCCGGCGAGGAGGGAGACATGGACGGACTGCTCGGGCGCGCCGGTGCCCGCCGAGGGCTCCTCGACGCGGAGCCCCATCTGCTTGGCTACCGTGCGCAGCTGGGAGTAGATGTCCTGCCATTCGCGGATGCGCAGGAAGTTCAGGTACTCCTGCTTGCACATCCGGCGGAAACCGGACGAGCCGCGATCCTTCTGCTGCTCGCGGACATAGCTCCAGAGGTTGAGGAAGGCGAGGAAGTCGCTCGTCTCGTCCCTGAAGCGGGCGTGCATCTGGTCGGCCTGCGCCTGCTTGTCGGCGGGGCGCTCCCGGGGGTCCTGGATCGACAGCGCGGCGGCGATGACCATGACCTCGCGGACGCAGCCGTTCCTGTCCGCCTCCAGGACCATCCGGGCCAGCCGGGGGTCGACGGGCAGCTGGGCGAGTCTGCGGCCGGTCTGGGTCAGCCGCTTCCCCGGGTCCTTCTGGGCGGGGTCGAGCGCGCCCAGCTCCTCCAGCAGCTGCACGCCGTCCCGGATGTTCCGGTGGTCCGGCGGGTCGATGAAGGGGAACTTCTCGATGTCGCCGAGCCCGGCCGCGGTCATCTGGAGGATGACCGAGGCGAGGTTCGTACGGAGGATCTCGGCGTCCGTGAACTCCGGCCGGGACAGGAAGTCGTCCTCGCCGTAGAGCCGGATGCAGACGCCGTCGGACGTACGGCCGCAGCGGCCCTTGCGCTGGTTGGCGCTGGCCTGGCTGATCGCCTCGATGGGCAGCCGCTGGACCTTGGTGCGGTGGCTGTAGCGGGAGATGCGCGCGGTGCCGGGGTCGATGACGTACTTGATGCCCGGCACCGTCAGGGACGTCTCGGCCACGTTCGTCGCCAGGACGATCCGGCGGCCGGTGTGCGGCTGGAAGACGCGGTGCTGCTCGGCGTGCGACAGCCTGGCGTAGAGGGGGAGGACCTCGGTGTGGCGGAGGTTCTTCTTGTTCAGCGCGTCCGCGGTGTCGCGGATCTCCCGCTCGCCGGAGAGGAAGACCAGGATGTCGCCCGGCCCTTCCCGCTGGAGTTCGTCGACCGCGTCGCAGATCGCGGTGATCTGGTCGCGGTCGGAGTCACCGCCCCCGGCGCCCCCGCCGGCCCGGTCGGCCCGGTCGGCCCGGTCGCTCCCGCGGGCGTCGGGCTCCGCTTCCTCGAGCAGCGGCCGGTAGCGCACCTCGACCGGATACGTACGACCGCTCACCTCCACGATCGGCGCGTCGCCGAAGTGCCGGGAGAAGCGCTCGGGATCGATCGTCGCGGACGTGATCACGACCTTGAGGTCCGGTCGCCTGGGCAGCAGCTGGGAGAGGTAGCCGAGCAGGAAGTCGATGTTGAGGGACCGCTCGTGGGCCTCGTCGATGATGATCGTGTCGTAGGCGTGCAGCTCGCGGTCGGTCTGGATCTCGGCCAGCAGGATGCCGTCCGTCATGAGCTTGACGAAGGTCGCGTCCGGGTTCACCTGGTCGGTGAACCGGACCTTCCAGCCGACCGCCTCGCCGAGGGGGGTGCGCAGCTCCTCGGCCACGCGCTCGGCGACCGTCCGCGCGGCGATCCGGCGCGGCTGGGTGTGCCCGATCATGCCGCGTACGCCGCGGCCGAGTTCCAGGCAGATCTTGGGGATCTGCGTGGTCTTGCCCGAGCCGGTCTCACCCGCGACGATCACGACCTGGTGGTCCCGTATCGCCTCGAGGATCTCGTCCTTCTTCTGGCTGACCGGGAGCAGTTCCGGGTACGTGACCCGGGGCACCCGCGCGGCGCGCCCGGCGGTCCGCTCGGCGGCCTTGCCGGCCTCGGCCGCGATCTCGTCGAGCACGGCCTGCCGGGCCTCGGGTTTGCGGATGCGGCGGGTGCCCTCGAGGCGCCGCCCGAGCCGGTGCGCGTCACGCAGCGAGATCTCGGCCAGCCGCTTCTGGAGGTCGGCGAAGGAAGTAGACATACGGGATCCAGGATCGCACCCGGTCGAGGGGACTGGCGAACCCATTTCCGGTGTTCCGCGACACGGGCCGTCGGCGGTCCGTCGTCGGCGGTCCGCTGTCCGTCGTCCGTCGTCCGTCGTCCGCTGTCCGTCGTCCGCTGTCCGCGGTCCGCGGTGGCGGATCGCGGTGGGTAGGCCGGACGCGCCGCGGGCCGGCGGAACGGCGGGCCGGCGGGACGGGCCGGGCAGGGGCGGCGGTTCGGTGACCGGTGACCGGTGACCGCCTCGGGGGGCTGCGGTGCGCGGCGGGGGCGGTGTACGGGAGTCGGTGGCCGGTGTACGGGAGTGAGTGGCCGGTGTACGGGGGCGGATGGAGCGGATGGGGCGGATGAGACGGCCGGTTCCGCCGAGGGGCACGGGTGTTGCCGTCCGCGGGTGGCCGTGCCGCGGCGGGTCGCGTCCGGCCGGGACGGCGCGGGGACGGCGCAGGGGTGGCGCCACGGAGCGCGGGCGGGCGAGGGTTCCGGACGGCCGCTACGGGGCAGGGCGTACCGGCCCGTCGAGCGGTGGACCCGTACGATTGCGGGCACGTCGACCCCAGGAGCCCCCGTCCATGCCCAGCCCCCGCAGCCGTTGGCGGCACCGCGCCCTCGCGGTCGTGGCGGCGCTCATGGCGGTGCTGACGGGGGCACTTCTCTGCGCGGGGACGAGTACGGCCGCGGCCACCGGTGGCGGGCCCGAGCCCGGCGGGCCGCGGGTCGCGACGGACCACCGGGCCGGTGGGGCCGCGTCCGGTGTCGTGGTTCCGCGGGCCGGTGGGGCTGCCTCCGCTGCCCTGGTGCCGAAGGCCGACGTGCCGCTGCCCGTCGCCACGGCCGTGCCGCACGGCCCTGTGCCGCGCGGCTCTGTGCCGCACGGGATCGCTTCGCCGGGCGACCAGCGGGTCCCCGGCTGCGGCGACGGATCCGGTGACGGCGGGCCCGGCCCCGCCGTGCCGCCGCGCGGCTCCGCCGCGCACGAACTGCTGCCCGCCCTGCCTGCCGCCGCCCCGACGGCGGCCGTCTCCGCGGCGGACATCAGGCCGTCCCCCGCCACCCTGTCGTGCAGGGACGGTCCGGGTACGTACTGGGTGGCGAACCAGGGCCGGTCCGCCTCGAGGTCCGCGGCGACCAGCCGGGCCGTGCAGCCGCCCCGGATCCGCCGGGCCGCCGACCGGACAGACCTGGAACCGGATCAGCACCGAACTCGGCCGCGTGCACGAGGTCACCCTCACCGGCGACGCCGGACAGATCACCCAGACCACCCCGCTCACCAGCCAGCAGGCCGCCCTCTACCGCGCCTGCGGCATCAAACCGCCGCCACGGATCACCGCCGCAGACCCGGCCTGACCAGCCATAACGTGCCCACGTGGGCACACGCCCGCACGGGCGCCATCCCGACGTTTCCGCAGCTCAATCCCTGTTTTCGACTCATCCGCATGCCTACCAACTGCGGAACTCAGGCGGTGGGGCGTCGGCCCTGCGGGACGCCTCAATGCCGCTGGCCTTCTCGCCGTGGGCGTTGTGACCGAGTGCCAGCCACGCTCCCTCGAACGGCCTGCCCCTGGCTGGGGTCGCCGGCGCCGCAGGTAGCGGGAAGCGTCGGGCCTTTGTCTTGCGTAGTTCTCTGTCGAAAGAGTGCACGCCAAGACCCGCCCTGGTCACGGGGCTCGCGCCGCGGGGGACGGCGGGCACCTGCGTGACCAGGGCGGGGGCTTAACCTCGGCGGAGGAACCTGCTCTGACCCCGGTGCCTGCCGGTCCGCCTGCCGGAGGTCGGCTGTCCCACCGCGGTGGCTTCGCTCGGCTGGACGGAGCGGTCCGGGCGGTCTCTGCTGAGGAGGGACTGCCAGACCCGTTCTTGCAGCACGCGGATGCAGGGGCCGCACGCGTACATCGGCGCCTGGGCGCCAGCGACATTCGCGGGGCCGATCCACAGGACGCGTGTCCATCGCTGCCCGCAGTAGAGCCAGCAGAATCCGTCGACCCATTCGTTGCCGTCGTCGGTGGCCGCCGGTGCGGGCAGTCCTCCGCGGGCGAACTCGGCGATCCCGGGGATCACCCTGTGCTGTAAGGCGACTTCCGTCAGCATTGCTCGTCCGCCTCCGCGATTAACGGGTCTGGGCCGTCGTAGCAGCGTCCTCCTGCTTCTCGGCGTCGGAGAACAGGAGGGTGGGTTCGGCGAGGATGTCGCGGCCGGCCTCGCTCTTGTAGATCTCATCGACGCTGCCGAAGCGGGCTTCGGAGTAGTCGAGGTCCAGCAGTGCGGCGGCCTGCCGCACCGACGCCTCGTCGGGTCCCTCGATCTCCAGGAAGGTGGGGAGGTCGGGCCAGGTGTCGAAGTCGAAGGCGACCTCGCCCAGGCGCCACTCCTCGCGGTAGTTCTCCTGGTAGCGCACCTCGGTGAGGCCGACCCGGCGGAGGATGTCGGCCATGGCGTGCAGGTCGGTGACCTCGGTCTCGATCTCCTTGGTGCCGTCGATCGTCGTGGCGTCGGTGACCTGCTTGAGCGTGAGCGTCGAGCGGGTGCCCTCGTCACGCAGCCGAATCCAGGCCCCGCCATCCAGGGAGTCGTTCTCGAAGATCTTGCGGGTGAGGAGCGTGCGGGGGAACGCCTGGACGGCGCCGAGGGCGGTCAGCTTGGCCTGGAGGCCGGCGGCGTCGACGGCCAGGAACTTCGCCTCGTACTCGTGCTTCATGGGGCCTTCTCTCAGAAGTGGTCGGTGAGGGTGGACGTCCGGGCCCCCATGAGCAGGCCCATGCGGTGGGTGTGGTCGTGCAGTTGGCCGACGTGGGGCCGCTCGGTGAACTCGTTGGTGCGCAGGGTGAGCAGGACCTCCCAGTCGCCGAGGAAGTGGTGGCGAAGGCGCTCGGGAGAGGTGTAGTGCTCGATCATGTGGTGGCGTCTATCGACGGGCATCATGAACTCCGCGCCGAACAGACCGCCCGGGCGGACCAGGCGCTGCATGCGGTCGACGAACTCGGCGAGCGGGCGGTGGTGGTTGGCACTGTAGTGCCACGAGCAGCTCGTCCAGACCGCCTCGCACTGCAGGCCCAGGGGTCCGCCGTCGAGGAAGTCGTCCTCAACGACCTGTACGCGGTCGTGGAGTTCTTCGAGCTTCAGTCGGTCGATCAGGCCCAACGCGTGTGCCTGGCTGTCACCCGGGAGGTGGACGTCGCCCCCGTGCAGGGCGACCGCGTCGCGTTCGACGGCGACGACGTGGTAGCCGGCGGCGGCGAGGGGCAGGACGAACTTGCCGTCGCTCGCGCCGACAACCGCGACGGTGGCGTCATGGGTGACGCGTTCCCGTAACGTGGCGAGGAACTGCGGGAAGAAGGTGAGGGTGTGCTCCCACAGGCTCTGTGTCTGCATGGGAGTGCGCTCCTTGCGTATCGATGTCCGTGATCACGCGGAGGACCTCGTCGGGGCTGCGCCCCGTGGTGTCGACGCGGTGCATCGGGAACGAGGCATAGGCGTCCGTCACCCGGTCCGGGACGGTCTCGATCAGTGCATCCCACCGCGATGCCGGCTTGTTCCGCCCACCGAGGCGACGCTGTCGTTCGTCGTCGTCGCAGACGAGGTGGTACGTGACGGGTGTCGGCAGCCGGCTCGGCAGGGTGATACCGAGCCGGGAGCCCAGGGCTCGGTGGGTGGCGAGGCACCGGGCGAAGTAGCTCTCGACGACGACCGGGACGCCGGCGTCGAGATGGCGCTGGATCTGCTCGGCCGCGGTGAACAGAGCAGAAAGGTAGAGGCACATCCGCGCCTCGATGTTCGTCCGCTCGTCCACTGCGTGTCTGAGTGGCTGGTAGAGGGACGGGACGGTGGGGACGAGGACGGCTTGTCGGGCGGCGGCGAGCATCGGCGCCAGGGTGGACTTACCGGTGCCGCGTAATCCCTCAAGGTTCTCGAAACGCGGGTGATCAGGCACGGCCATACACCACGTCCGGCACCGCGAGAGTGAGCTCGTCGGCGGACGAGGGCTTGTGGACGATGCGTCCTGCCGCCTTCTCGTACCAGAAGGCGTGCGAGTCCTTGCCTACGGCCTTGCAGGACATGGTCAGCGCACCGCGTGGGTCGGCCTCGATGCGGTCGATCTCGCGAGGTCCGTCGGACGGTGCGCACGCCTGCGGGGCGCCGTGTTCGGAGAGGTCCTCGTCGACGATCACCTCCAAGGGCAGGTCGGCCGAGGCGAGCTCTTCGCGTAGCCGGCCGTAGGCGGAGGGGGCGGTGACCGGCAGTTCAGGGTGGTCGGCGGCGTTGCCGACCGGCCGCAGGTGGTGGAGCTTGAGTTGCCGGACCCCGAGCTGCGCCAAGACGCCTGCGAGAGGGAGGACCTCATTGATGTTCCGCGAGGTGACGGTCATGGTCGCGCCCGTCGGAACGCCGAGGTCCCGCGCCAGACTGAGCGAGTTCAGGGCGCTCTGGTAACTGCCCTGCCTGCGGATGCCGTCGTTGGTCGATCCGACGCCCTCCAGCGAGACCCTGAGCAGGTCCAAGTGCGCAGCGATCTCGGTCAGGCGGCGCTCGATCCGGTACCCGTTGGTGCAGATCTCGACGCGCTGGCCCAGCTCCTCCTTCGCGTGGCGGACGACCTGCGCGAGATCCCGGTGGACGAACGGCTCTCCGCCGAGCAGGGTCACGGCCTCCGTGCCGTACTCGTCCCGCATCAGGGTGAGGAGGCTCGAGGCTTCCTCGGCGGTGAACGCGTCGGCGTACTGGAGCCGCTTGCCGTGGAAGCAGTGCAGGCATGTGAAGTTGCAGCGGTAGAGCAGCTGCAGGTACAGCATTCGGATCTTCTTGATCCCGGTGACTTCCCCGATCACATCGGCTCCTTCGGCTGACTGCCTGTTGGGAGCCCGATCGTGGCCTTCTGCCCGGGGACCTCGTCACCGCGTTCAGGGACGGTCCGAGGACGTCCAGGGACGTCTTCAGTGACCTGCGAAGGACTCCACCATGCTGAGGACGCGCTTCGTGTCCGACAGGTCGGGCAGGACGTCAGTAGCGCCGGCCGCGGTCAGTTCCTCCGGCGTGTGGATGCCGGAGGCGACGGCGAGGATCCTGGAGCCCGTGGTCAGAGCTGCTTCGACGTCGCGCGGGGTGTCCCCCACGAGGACGGTGGGGACGTCGGCCGAAACACCGCGAAGTCGCTGCGCGCGCTCGCGGGCGACAGCGACCAGATGGGGACGGAGCTCAGCGTCCGCTCCGTAGGCGCCCACCGGTAGATCCAGCAGCGATTCGAGGCCGAACGCGGACAGCTTCACACGAGCGTTGGAAGCGATGTTGCCGGTGAGAACGGAGGAGACCCAACCGCCCTGAGCGGAGGCGGCCTTCAGCGCCTCATGGACACCAGGCAGGGCAGTCCCGCGCCTGCGCAGCTCCTCCAGGCGCGCTTCCCCCGCCTGGGCGAGCGCGGTCTCGATGAAGTGCCAGTCAGGTACGGGAAGCCCTTCGCGGACGAACATGTCGCGCATGATCAGTCGATCCGTACGCCCCTCAGTACGCGCCGCCTCCGTGGGCTCGCGTCCCGAGAGCTCTGAGAAGGCAGCGGCGTAGATCTCCTTGCTCACCCCCGCGTTCTCGATCAGGGTGTGGTCAATGTCCCACAGGACGAAGAGCTTCATGCCGCCAGAGTAGACAGTCGTCGTAGTTGCGCCTCAGCCACCGCGTCCCAAAACGTCCTTGCGCGATCACGCAGTGCGCCGATTCGATAGCTGCTGTGAACGACCGACTGCGCACCGTGCTCGGCCAACGCGGCGTCTCGCCCGACTCCCTTGCCGAGATCTGCGAGGTAGATCCCAAAACGGTGAGCCGGTGGCTCGGCGGGCGGATTCCCCATGCCCGGCACCGCTTCCGCGTCGCGCAACACCTCCGCGTGGAGGAGACCTTCCTCTGGCCTGAGCCGTCCAAGCGCCCCGGCAGGCCGCGGGACGGGTTAGGCACCGAACTGGTCGGCACCTACCAGAACAGGGCCAGCGTGCCCCGGGACGTCTGGCTCGCGCTGCTGCGAGAGGCTCGGCACGAGATCGGCGTCCTCGTCTTCTCCGGCACCTTCTTCGCTCAGTCCAACCCCCACGTCGCCAAGATGCTCTCCGAACGCGCCGCCGAGGGAGTGCGGGTGCGCCTGTGCTTCGGCGACCCGGACGGGCAGGCAGTCGCCATCCGGGGCCGCGAGGAGGGAATCGGCGACACCCTCGCTGCCAAGATCCGCGCCTCACTGACGTACTACCGCCCGCTGCTGGGCGAGGCCGGGTGCGCCGTACGGCTCCACGACACCACCCTCTACACGTCCATGTTCCGCTACGACGACAACCTGCTCGTCAATCCCCACATCTGGGGACAACCGGCCAGCGCCAACCCCCTCCTCCACGTCAAGAGGGCAGACGGCACAGGGTGGTTCGACAACTACGCTCAGAGCTTCGACGCCGTCTGGGCCGCCGCGCGGCCATGGGCACCCGACCAGGAGAGGACCGCCGACCATGGGCAGGACTGAGTACTACAACGACCCCACCGCCCCGAAGGCGAACACCCTCATCCCGGCCAGCAACCTCCTCGTTGTCGACGAGACCGGCGCCATCCTCCTCCAGCGCCGCCGCGACACCGGCCAGTGGGCCCTCCCCGGCGGAGCCCAGGACATCGGCGAGACTGCGGCTGAGTGCGCGGTGCGCGAGTGCCTGGAGGAGACCGGCATCGTCGCGGAGATCACCGGTTTCCTCGGTGTCTACACCAACCCGAACCACATCGTCGCCTACACCGACGGAGAGATCCGCCAGCAGTACGAGAACACCTACATCGGTCGCCCTGTCGGCGGAGCCCCCACGATCAACGACGAGGCCGACGGCGTCCGCTTCGTCCAGCCGACCGACCTAGACCAGTACGACATCCACCCGAGCATGCGCCAGCAGATCGGGGACTACCTCGCGGGTACCTACCCCTACCTGGGGTGATCTGCCAGAGCGGTCTCGATCCGCTCGACGGCAGCGAAGATCTCCGGCGCCGCCCGGCGGATGAACCGCCCGACCACACTGTCCGCGCCGTAGCGGTCGAGGATCTCCGCGACGCGGTCCTGTGCGGTGGTCCGGGCGCCGTCAGGGGTGGTCGTCATGTCGCAGTAGACGAGGGCGTCCACCAGCAGGGGCTTTTCCAGCAAGGGGAACTCCGTCGCGAGCTCGTCCTGCAGCCCTCGCTCCTCGGCCTCCAAGAGCGCGAACGAGTGGTTCGCGACCAGCCGCACCAGCCTCGCGTCTGCTCCATGCTCGTCACGGAGGAAGCGGGCCCCGTCCAGCGGGTGGAACCCGGTCACGGCCAGTCGAGGTGCGTACCCGACGTCGTGCAGTGTGGCGGAAGCGACGAGCAGGCCAGTGTTCTTGCCGAGGGCCGGCCCGACCTCGGCCGCACGTTCAGCCACTCCTTGTGTGTGCGCCCACCGACGTGGAAGCGCAGTGCTGAGTTCGGCTTCTGCTACTTGAATCGCCCAGCCGACCATAGCTTCATCCATGGCCTGGTAATGCCCAGTGGCCCGACAGTCACTCTCCAAGCACCTCGGATCTCGAACGTCCGAAACGGCTCGGCGCCGCCGGCTACGGACTCGACGCGACCGCCCTGGCGCGGAACCTGATCGCCCACATCGCCGACTGGAGCACCAACCGCACCGCGGCACCGCTCAGGAGCATGCATCCGGTAGGTACCTCAGACAGCGAACTTCCGAAGGGGCATGTCATTGACAAGCGACAGCCGCATGGTGCTGCTCTTTACCGGCACGAACGCCTAGCCACATGACGAGCTCGCCTCCTGAGGGCACGGCTTGAACGATCCGTGCCCGGGGGGCCGACGCTCACCGTGCCTTCGGCCGACAAAGGGATTTCTGTGCCCAGCCGGAGCAGCGACGAGAGTGAGCGCTGAGCGGGGTGCTGAGACTGGTGTGTCGGCCTGTCTGCCTGAATAATTGTCGCACTCGGGGGGTTTCGAGGTGCGTTGCCTCCTGCGCGTTCATGCCGGAGGTACGTCTGCATGCCCAGTTCAGGAACGACCAGAGCCGCGCACTGGGGCAGCAGTGGCAGTGCAAGCGGCAGTGACCCTGCGCTCGATCGGTTGAAGGCTGTTCTGGGCGACTGGCGCAGCTCCTTGCTCGACCTCGGCGGGCGCAACCGGCTGCTGAACTTCAGGCATACGCGGACCGCAACCCTTGAAATCACGGCGCCCGACCCCTTCACTGTGCTGTCCGGGCTCGCCCGCGGTTGGTTCTTCGCCCCCATCTCGGGCGGTGAAACCGAGGGGAACGCGGCCGGCGAGGTGGGGGAGGCGGAGGCTCCGGGCACCTTGGCGTTCTACGACTCGCCCTCCGCGGCTGGCCGACCCGGTGCCGCCTCGGGCCTGGTGACACAGAAGAGCACGCAGGCGGGGCTGGACGCGTCGCTCTACCAACTGCGGCAGAAGTCAGGCCAGATGTACAACGACTACGGTCTGTGGGTGCTCTGGCTCGGCGTCGGCATGCTGGACTGGCGGGAGGAGGGTGCCGAGGAGACGAGTTCCGCTCCGCTGCTGCTTGTACCTGTCGAGCTTCGCCGAGACGGGCGACGGCAGACGCGTCTGCACCTGGCGGAGGACCAGGACCGGATCCACAACCCTGCGCTCGCGGTCAAGCTGGAACGGCTCGGAGTCGACTGGAGCTCCGTCGCCGACTGCGACGTGGCCGATCCGAGCGCGGTTCTCGCCGCCGCCCGGGATGTCGCGCGTGCGCAGGACGGCTGGTCGGTTGACGAGCGGGTGGTACTCGGCCTCTTCGCCTCGCACAAGGAGGCCATGTACCAGGACCTCCAGCAGAACGAGGAGCGCATCCTCGCTCATCCGCTGGTCCGGGCCGTCGGCCTCGGACCCGACGCGGGGCTGCCCGACGATCTGATCGGCTTCGAGCCGCCCGAGCTGGACCGCATCGACGAGATCCAGCTGCCTGAGCGAACCCCACTCGTGCTGGACGCGGATTCCTCACAGCGGCAGTGCATCGCGGCCGCGTTGGACGGCGGCTCCTTCGTGATGAGCGGCCCGCCCGGTACGGGCAAGAGCCAGACGATCACCAACATGATCGCCGCCCTCATGCACGCCGGCCGGTCCGTCCTCTTCGTCAGTGAGAAGGCCGCAGCGCTCGACGTGGTCCGCAACAGGCTGCGAGGCGTCGGCCTCGGCGACTTCGTGATGGCCCTGCACAGCGGCGACACCAGCAAGAAGGCTGTGGCGACGGAGCTCGAGCGGGTGCTGACCACCGAAGTGCGGATCACCGGAGCGGCTGAGCACGAACTGGACAGGGCACGCCGGCTGCGGGAGGAACTGTCGGCCTACGCGGCGGCCATGAACCAGACCCGCGAACCGCTCGGCCGTACCCTCCACGACGTCCTGGGCCGCCTGGTCCTCCTGGAGCAGGCCGACACCCCGCAGCTCACCCTCGGCGCAAGGAGCACCGCCACCGTCCGGCGGCTTGGCGCCGGGGAGCTGCAGGCGCTCATGGAAGCGGCCGGCACCGTCAGCCGGGCCTGGCGCCCGGCAGCGGAGGGCGAAGCGTTCGTCTGGCGTTGGCTGAAGCTGAAGGGGAGCTCCGTCCCCACCACAGTCCTCGCGGAGGCCACAGACGCGCTCGCGGACCTGCGCGCGGCTGCCGAGCGTCGACCGTTTGCGGTCACGACTCCCGAACCGCGTACTGTGCACGACGTACGGCAGACCGTACGGACCCTGGAAGCGTGCCTGCCAGACCGGGACCCAGCCACGGTCGGCACGGTCGGCGGCGGACTGTCGGACGACTTCTCCGGAAGCCTCGCCCAGCTGGCAGAGCTGTTCGGACTGCCTAAGCCGGAAACCTCCCAGGAAGCGTTCGGCCTACTGGAACTCGCCGATCTGGCCTCCGTGGTGAAACGGCCACCTGCGCGATGGTTCGACGAGGAAGGTCTGCGCGAGGCACATCGAGCGGCTCAGGAGGTGCGGGACGCGCTTGCAGCCCGCGCGGCAGCCCGCGCTGCAGCGGGAGATGTCTTTGGTGAGCAGGTGCTTGAAGCTGAAGAGTTGCCCGCCCTGGCCGAGAGGTTTACTGAACAGCATCGGGGTGTGTTCGCGCGTCTGGCTGGCCAGTATCGGGAGGATCGCGCGGCGGTGGCCGCGCTCACGCGCGACGGCGCCTGGGACAAGACACTGCCCCACCGCCTCAACGACGCCCTGGCCTGGCAGAACACTGCGGCTGAGTTCGCTCGGTCGGTGGCACGTCACAAGGAGGCGCTGGGCGGCTACGTCCCCCGCGACGAAAGCGAACTGCCCGCCATGGACGCAGCGCTGGCTGCTGCGGACCGCATCGCGGAACTCACCCGCGGGACGGCTCACCGGGACCCGCTCACTGCCCGCCTGGCCGACGGCACCGAGCCCGACCCGCTGCCGGGGTTGTTGGCCCGTGGCATTCGTAGCGCGCTGACCAGCTGGTGCGACACGGTGGCGCGCCGTGCCGCTCGCTGGTCGGAGTCATCGACCGCGCTACACGATCTCTTCGAGGAGCCCCGCCAGGCTCAGTTGTCCTTCGCCCTGTTCGGTACCTTCGACCAGGCCCAGCTGGCCGTCGACGAACTCCGGGCCGACCCGCGTGGCTCGGAGGAATGGCAGGCATACCGCTCTGGAGTCGACGTCCTGGCGCGTCACGGTATCGATGACCTCGTCCCCCGTGCCGTCGAACGAGGCGTCCTGCCCGAACAGTTGCCTGTGGTCGTGGAGCAGGCCGTGCTGAAGTGCTGGGCCGACGACCTCCTGGCCACGGACACCCGTCTCGCCACCACCCGCTCCGCGGACCTGGACGCCCGGGTGGCCGACTTCCGGGAGGCCGACCGCCGACTGGTCGCCGCCGCGAGCGGTGCCGTGATCGAAGCGTGCAACAAGCGTCGGCCGCGCCGATTCAGCGGCGGGGCGGCCTTGGTGATCAAGAAGCAAGCGGAGCTGAAGCGACGCCACATGCCAGTGCGGGAACTACTCGGCCGGACCCGCGAAGTCGTCCGGCTGATCAAGCCGTGCTTCATGATGAGCCCTCTGACGGTGAGCCAGTTCCTGCCCGCGGACTATCACTTCGACGTGGTGATCTTCGACGAGGCATCACAGGTTAGCCCGGCCGACGCGATCAACTGCGTATACCGGGCGGACTCTCTGATCGTGGCCGGCGACGAAAAGCAGCTGCCGCCCACATCCTTCTTCGACTCGGCCGTCGAGGACGACTCCGACCAGTACGACGAGGACGTTCCGGACAGCTTCGAGTCGCTGCTGCACGCATGCAAGGCGGGCGCCCTGCGCGAGCTGTCCCTGCGCTGGCACTACCGCAGCCGTCACGAGGAACTGATCACGTTCAGCAACAGGTCCTTCTACGGCAACTCCATGGTGACCTTCCCCGGAGCGCTGGACCACGGCAACGACATCGGCGTCGACTTCTTCCACACACAGGGTGTGTACGACCGTGGCGGCCGACGCGACAACCGCGTGGAAGCGGAGTTCGTCGCCCGGCGGGTGATCCATCACTTCGACACCCGCCCTGGCCGCACTCTGGGTGTTGTCGCCCTCTCTCAGGCGCAGGCGGCGGCCATCGACCAGGCTGTCCAGCAGGCCCGGCTGCTCCGCCCCGACCTGGACCACTGCTTCACCGAGGACCGGCTCGACGGGTTCTTCGTCAAGAACCTCGAGTCCGTCCAGGGCGACGAGCGCGACGTCATGATCATGTCGATCGGGTACGGACCCGACGAGCACGGCAAATTCGGCACGAACTTCGGGCCCATCAACAAGGGCGGCGGCTGGCGGCGCCTGAATGTCGCCGTGACCCGGGCACGCTTCCGCATGGAGGTCGTCGCCTCGTTCCGGGGCAGCGGCCTGACCGACAGCGCCAACGAGAGCGTTCAGCACCTGAAGCGGTATCTGGAGTACGCCGAGAACGGACCGGCAGTCCTCGCGCAGGCCGTGACACAGGCTGACGCCGAACCGGACAGCCCTTTCGAGGAGTCGGTCCTGCAGGTGCTACGCGACTGGGGCTACCGCGTGCAGCCGCAGGTTGGCGTGGCCGGATACCGCATCGACATCGGCGTGCGCCATCCGCAGTTCCCCGGTGCCTACGCACTCGGTATCGAGTGCGACGGTGCGATGTACCACTCGTCCAGGACGGCTCGGGATCGCGACCGGCTGCGGGAGGAAGTGCTCGCCGGGCTGGGCTGGCGGCTGCACCGCATCTGGGGCACCGACTGGTATCGCGGCCGGGCCGCCGCCGAGCTGAGATTGCGTGAGGCGGTCGAGCTGGCGGTCGAGCGGGGACCGATGTCGGACTCCGACTCCACCTCGGTAGATCCGACGGTGGCCGCCGAGGATGAGGCGGAGGAGACCTCGCGCACGAGGCCGACCGCTCCGTTCTCTGGCGCTTCGGACTGGCCTGATGCTCCGGGACCGGGGGACGGAGCGACGCCTACGACCCTGGCGCCCCCGGACCATGAGCGCGTTCCTGTCGACACCGAGCCCGACCGGCCGTGGAGCTGCATGTACGAGACGTGCGAGATGACCGTGTCCTCACCGTACGAACTGCACACCCCGGAAGCCCGGCCCGCGCTGCGCAACGTCCTGACCAGGGTCATCGGGATCGAGGGACCCATTCACGAGGAACTCTTGGTACAGCGCGCCAGGGAGGCGTGGGGCGTTGCCCGGGCGGGCAACAGGATCCGCGACAACGTGCGGGAAGTAGTGCGCGGCCTCGTCCGTTCGGGGAAGGTCACCGTCGACGGGCAGTTCCTGGACGTGGCCGGCCGAGAGGACTTGGACGCTCGCGTTCCGGGAGAGGGCGACACCCCTCGCAAGGCCGCGCACATCGCCCCGGCCGAGCGGCAGCTGGCGCTGTACGAACTTGCCGCGGAGTGCCCAGGCATGTCACGGGACGAACTGGTCCGGCACGCAGGCGAGTTCTTTGGCTGGCGTCGTATGGGTCGGGACATCCGCAGCTTCCTGGACTCCGACGTCGATGAGCTGCACCGCCGAGGCAGGTTGAGGGAGGCGGACGGTCATATCACGGCGGTCGGGTGATGGAACCGCCGCGGACCGGATCGCGGCGGATCGTAAGTGAACAAGGCGCACTGGTGTCAGCAGAAGGACATCATCACGCACACCACTGCAAAGCCGCGCGTAGTATAAACATTCGTGGATCTCGTGGCGCGGGTGCGTCAGGCACTCAGAGAACAGGTCATTCACCCGACGGAGTTCGAGCGGTGTGCGTGCGCTCTCCTGCAATCGCAGTACCCGGGACTGGCTGCAGTGGAGGGCGGCCATGACTTCGGCCGTGATGCCGACATCTACTTTCCCCTCGGCACCGACGACGTGGACGCCCGAGGGCGCCTACTCGTCACCACTGGCGACCCTGTGGCAAACCTGCGCACGGGTCTGCGAAGAATGCGCGAGGAGGGTGTGCGAGCCGACCTGATTGTGATGGCCTGCTCGCGAGCCGTCGACGCGAATACACGCGCGGCCATGGACCGGTTGTGTGAGAGGCGCAGCCTCCCAGCAGCGCATATCTACGCCCAGGAATGGTTCGTTGACCATCTCGTGCGTGAGCCGGCTTGGCGATGGAACCTTCTGCGCATCGCGGCGGACTTGGGTGCCCTGCTTGACCGTCCGCTCGAGGCACCGGACCACGTGACAGACCAGACCCCGCTCGTGGGCCGGGAGAGCACCATTGCAATGCTCGACAGTGAGGTTGATGCCGGTCGCGACACTGTTGTGGTCGGTGTCCCCGGTGTGGGTAAGACACGGCTCACCGCTGAGCTGGATCGCCGCGTTGTCTACCTTGAGCAGACGCAACTCGACCGACTCATCGACGAACTGCTGCAGGCCCGGCCTGATGCCGTCGTGGTGGACGAAGCCCATGTTCGCCTCGACGACATCCGCGTTCTCCGGCGGGCCCGCCGTCAGGCAGACCTCTCATTCGTTATCGTCGCGCCGACCTGGCCTGACAGGGCCGACGAGGTGATGTCAGCTCTTCCGGGGGCCGTCCGCGTCGACGTCGACTTGCTGGAGCTGGCCGACATGAACAGGTTGGTCACCTCAGTCGGTGTGACCGGCCACCGGGCACGTGCTGTGGTTCTCGCTCAAGCGGACGGCAGACCGGGCTGGGCCCTTACGCTCTGTGAGTTGCTTGCCACGGGGGAGGGCGACAGGGTTGTAACTGGTAGGGCGCACCTGGCGAACGTGGAACGACATCTCCGGCGCGTCACTGAATCTGAGACGGCTGTGGACACCCTGGCTTGCGTAGCGGCCCTTGGAGGTGCGTCCACTGAGACGCTGTACGCTCTGGCGCCCCTCGTCGGCGAGCCGCCAGCCAGCATGTCCGGGCTGATGGAGCGCCTCGCGCGCAACGGCCTCGTGGAAACCGTTGGCGATGTCTGGAGCTTGCAGCCAGCACTGCGCGCGCCACTCGTAGCTCGGTGGTTCTTCACCACTCCTGCCGGCAGGCCATGGTCCACCGTTTGTGATGCCTTTCCCGAACGGGCTTCAGACCTCGCGTTGGCGGTGATGTCTGCTGCTCGGGTCTCTGACTCCCCCGCTGCTCGCGCGGCGGCGGAAGCCTGGGTCCGTGCGCTGCCCGCGCCGACTGATTGGGATACCGATATTTTCGCCGTGGTGTCGGAATACGCCCACCTGGACCGACGGGCAGCTGAATTTGCCGTCGCGGCCGCCCACGCCGTTCTTGACGGGCCGCGCGATGTTCATCAGCTATCTGGAGTTTCCGTTGACCTTGCTGGTGACGCTGCGGTTCGACAACTGATCCAATCTGCAGAACAGTTTCTGCTGCCCGAGGCTGTCGCCGGGCTTCTCGACCTTGCTGTGGGTGACCACCGTCCGCGTCACTCCACTCCGCAGCACCCGTTGCGCGTGTTGAGTGACTTGGCCGGCATCATCGACCCTGACTTCGGCACCGAGATCGAGATTCGCAGGCTCCTTCTGCGGTCTGCACTGGACTGGCTGCGTACTCATCGCGAAGCGTCGCATTGGGCCGTGGCGACCGAGATGTTGGCGAGCATCTTTACCGTGGAAGTGTCGGGAAACTGGACTGATCCCAGCGCACCGAACACCGTTACCATGAGCCGGGGCATCGACAGGGCGGAGAATCTGGCCCAGCTCATTTCCTTGTGGGAGCAGGTTGCGGCAGTTCTCGACGCAGCGGACGAGTGGGAGAGCCCCTACGGATGCCCTCCGAGCGCGCTTGTTCCGCTGCTCGACCTCGCGCTCACCTGGCTGCGGCTCGGCGAGGGGCACGCAACTGGCCATGCGGGACCCTCAGATGAGCAGAAGCGCTTGGGGGTTGAAGGAGGCAGCCGCATCCTTGCCACGCTGTATCCCCTGCTCCAAGCCTCTCCCGGCTTGGCTCTACGAGCTCAACGCATGCTCGACTCACTGCGCGAGCGCGACGGCACCGGGCGTGAACTTCCATCGTTCAATGTTGATCCGGACCTGGAAGCCTTCGCAGGTCGGGGGTGGTGGAGTCACCTCGACGCTGCCGACGCCGCTGAGCCGGACCAGCCCCTCTCTGTGGAGGCCCTCGCACAGAAGATCGCAGAGCTAGGACCGTACGACGGAGTGGCGCGATTCGGTGAGCTGGCCGAGCAATCGGCGCTGGCCGGTGACCAGACTGGTGGGATCTGGGTTGCTGAGCAGATGACACCACTCCTGAGCGACCCAAGTGCCTGGTATGAGGCCGCTGCGGCGGCCGGGAACCCGCTCCTGCTTCGCAGCGCACTGGGACAGTGGCTCAAGACCGATCCGACTACGGTCCCGAGGGACATCCTCGCCAGGTGTCTGGATAATCCGGACTTTCGTTCCGGTGTTATCAGCGTTGTGCTCGGACGTGCGGAGATCGATGAGTCCGCCGAGTTCGTGATCGCAGCGATGAGGAAGGAGGACGTCGGCCTACTCGACTCGTTGTTCCTACACGATGAGCCGGAAGAGGTGCTGCAGCGGCTGCTGCTGCATCCGATCGCCGCGATCGCCAGTAGCGCCGCCGTTAGCTTCGCCATAGGCCAGCGTCATGGCCCCTCGCTGCCCGAGGCATGGCGACCGGCCTGGCGAGAGGCCGTACAGCACATGAGGGTGGAGGACCTGCCCCAGCACAGCCAATGGCGGGCCGGTCAGTTGCTCGGGCACCTAGCCAAGAGCGATCCCGATCTCTTCGAGGCGTGGTTCACCGAACGGCTCGACGAGATGACCGACCGGGGCTTCTTCACTCCGCTCGAACCCCGTGGCTGCGAGGCTCACCTGGCAACTCTTTCCCAAACACACCGATATCGGCTCGCCATCCGTTGTGCTGGCCTCCCCCGAATCGGGCCCAGCCCTCTCATCCAGTTGGTTGGCCCTGACCGAGACCTGGCTGAACGATTGCTTCACGAAGGTGAAGTCACCGCCGACCAGCTTCTCGAAGCCCTCTCCGGCCAGCGCAACGAAATCCTGGAGAGCCTCGGCCCTCTGCTGCTTGACCACGGCGTTCCTGCTGCTCACATTGCCGCCACAGCTGCGTGGTACGACACTTGGTGGGGCCCTGCTTCTGCGAGGCACCAAGAACTCATCGACTACTTCACCACCCTCTCGACCCGTGTGCCCGCTCTCACCGCTGTGGCGGCCGCCGGCCGCGCTCAGCAGGAGTCGTTGCTGGGGGAGGCGATGCAGAAAGAGCGGGCCGAGCGGGTGCGGGGAGACTGAGCGAACGGGTAGTCCCCTCTGCGGGGAGGGCGATCTCCACGGGGCAACGTGGGCGCGATGTTCACCATGGGTGGTTCGGGGCTGGTCAGCGCAGTGTCCAGCGTGAGCGGACGGCTCAGCACCAGATGGATCGAGCATCACGCTGGCGAGTCCGGCAAGCCTCTGACCAGGGAAAACCGGATTAAGCATGATCGCGGATCACCATTCGTCACGATCTTGCAGGCCCTCGTAATGCGCAGGGGAGCGATGGGGCTTCGCAACCTTTACCGGGGCCAATAACTTGGTGGCGACTTTGCCGGGTCAACCAGGTCGAAACGATGCTTGGTTGCTGGATTCAGGCCCTTGATGTGCACCAGCCGCTGCTCATCTGTTTCCTCCAGCTCGCGGACTATCAGTGGCATGGCGGCGATCACTGCCCCCATGGCCAGGCCCAGCCCTGCCATGCCCTTGTGGCCGTGGCTGAACCTGATGTGATGCATTCCAGACTTCTTGATCGCAGCGGATTCCGACGGGATCTCCAGCTGGCGTCCGTCCTTAGTGAGGAAGGCTTGAAACCCCCTGCGCGCGGCGTCAGGGAGCAGCGCGAGGTCCTTCTTGCCGGCCCACTTGATTTCGCTGACGTGACGAACCTCGTGCTCAGGGAGGAGCCGCCTGAGCATTTCGAGCATCTGCACCGGGACGTTCTCGTCGATGAGAATTCGCATCAGGCAGCGCGTGGTCCGAGGCTGTAGCTGTCAACGTAGAGGGCAAACGACACGGCGTCGCGGGCTGCGTCTGGTGTCACGCCTGGGTAGTAATCGCGGATATTTTCGGGAAGGACGCCGTCCTCCACCAGTTCTGCTACGGCATCGAAAGGGACCCGGGTTCCAGTGATGACCGGCTGCCCGCCCTGCGTCTCGGGGTCGACGCTGACGTTCAGTTTGGGCTGCAGGAGGTGCGGGACCACCACACCAGGTCGGGGGGCGAACTCCTGGAGAATGTCCGCCATGGTGGCGATCACTCGCTGGCCAGGATGCTTGACCAGGTCTGTCGCGTGTTCGTGTTCATGGCCGACAAGGACGATCGAGTCGCCGTCGGCCACAAGGGAGTAACTCGACAGGTGCTCGACTTCGCCGAACTTCTTCAGCGTGACCAGGGCTTTGCGGATCTTCTGGAGTGACACGTCCTGGCGGAGGTGAGCGAAGGCGCGGAGAGCCAGCACGTCACGGAATGAGTAGAGGGCTGGCTTGGCTGCCAGCTCCGGGCGGAGGATCGGCCCATGGCCACGGTCTTGGCGCCAAGACCGAAGTTGACCCATGGTCGCACCGGACAGGGCGGCAGCCATGCGCGTTGAGTAGGCCATGGGGGTACGCCTCCCTCCGGTTCCTGAATCCTCTGCTTTCCCGCACAAGCATCCCAGCTTCGCCTTCGGCGTCGCTACCCAGCGGTCGGATCAGGCGCTCGGTACGCCCTCATGGGTGACCCCGTCGCCTGCCCATGGCAGCGCTGGCCGGGTACCGCAGGACGCGTGGAGCAGCCTACGCGGATCACTCAAGGCCGTCTGGTGATCATCGAAGCTTCATAACGCGGGGCCACGTCTAGATGCGCTGTCTGACGACCTGCAGCTGATCGAAAATTCCGTAGGCAAGCCGAGAGGTCTGGCTACCCTCGCCAGGTGACCTGCGTTCGACAGAAGTCGGTTCGCCTAGAGATGCAAAGTGGGCCATGACCTGCAGCTTCATCGCCTCACGCCCGAATTGCCCGTGTCTCTAGGCGCTGACATTCCCGCTGGTCAAGGAGTTGGCGAGAGAGGCATGATTCTCTGACAATGCCACAAGATTCGAGGGTGATTCATCACCTTTCGCCACTTTTGCGGGCTTGCCTCGGCGTAGCGCGATGGGGCTAGAAACCCGCTATGTGATCGGATAGCGTGGTTGCAACGCCCCAGCATCTAGGGGCCCTTGGCGGTCATCACCGCGCTGACCAGCAAGAATGTCAGAGCCTAGAGACACGCCCCCTCTCCATGACCTAGTGCATCCTCCCTGGTCAGACCTCATCTTGTGACTCTAGGTGATGGGAATTCTGTCGAACCCAGGGGTGAGCTTCAACAACATTGCGCGGAAGGTCCGCGATGCGGCGTTTCCTCACGGTCTCCGTGTGGCGCAGCTCCGATCTTGCGTGCAGTTGTATCGGCCGATCGGCTTTCACGCGTCGCTGAGCTTTCTCGAAGCCAAGGCGGGTCCCTACAGCACAGATGAACGTGCCTTGCTTCGCGCGTTGGCTGTGCTGGAGGCCAGCAGGGAGGCGTGGCACGCAGAGCTTCGGGCGTTCGACGGGACGCGAAGGCTCGCCAAGGGGCAGGGGGCACGTCAACCTCGTAAGGCTGCGCGGAATCCGTATCGGGAGATGTGGTGGTCGGGAGCGCCGTGGGAGGGGCCCCGGACGCAACCCTCCGGGCCGCCCGTCACGTGGAGGTCGCAGCGGCTGAATGCGTGAGCGATGCGTGAGCGGACGTACTGGGATAACGCCACCGGATCTGGATGGGACACCACAGTGCGTCTCTCTGACCAGGCCCTTCTGGACGAGAGGGGTAGTCAGCGGAAGTCCCGGCAGGAACCTGCCGGGACTTTTAATCCGTTGGTTGTGGGTTCGAGTCCCACACGGCCTACCGCCCCCGGGTCCGGGGAAACCCTCTTTGACCTGCGCTTGAGCGCCCCGTCCGGCTTTCCCGGGCGGGGCGTCCTGCTCTTTCCGCCCGCTTGATCACCGCTGTGTGAGCCCGAGGTGAGCCCGGTGGTACGTCGTCCCTGACGCGGTACGAGCCTCGCGGCGTCCTCGGCGGCCTTCCGCGCGGCCTCTGGAAGCACGCTTGCGTATGTGTCCGAGGTGATCGTGATCGAGGAGTGCCCGAGCATCTCCTGCACGATCTTCATGTCCGCGCCGGCCGCGACAGCGAGCTTCGCGGCGCCGTGGCGCAGGTCGTGCAGCCTGATCGGGGGCAGACCCGCCTCGGCGGCCAGGCGCTGGAACTGGTCGGTCACCCAGGCGGGGTGCGGCCACTCACCGTTCCCCTGCGTGAAGACCCGGCCGGTCTCGACGTACGCCTCGCTCCACTCGCCCCACTTGAGTCGTTCCTTCAGCTGTCGCTTCCGGTGTGCCTTGAGCACCTTCACGGTCTCCGAGTCGAGGGCGATCACCCGTTCGCCGCTGTCCGTCCTGGGGGCGGACTCCTCGACCTTCCACCCGCGCTGGACGAGCTGTGTGGCGACGGTGAGCAGCGCGGCTCCAAGGTCGGTGTCGGTCCACTGCCGGCCGCACGCCTCGCCTCGGCGCAGCCCTCGGAACGCGATCAGGTGGTACGGCGCGTAAAGGCGGTGCTTCGCCGCCCGGTCGAGGAACGCGCCCGCAGGCCGCGGCCTCCGCGGCCGAGGCGGACGGGTACGCCGAGCAGGCCGACGCCCACGCCGATGAACGGGCCCTCAAGGCGGAGGACGAGGAGTTCGAGGAGTACCTGCGCAAGCTCGACGAGATCGACTGGGGGAAGGTCCTCTCCGAGGGCGGCCACTTCGGCCTTGACGTCCTTGGTCTGATCCCAGGCTTCGGCGAGATCGCAGACGGCGCCAACTGCGCCTGGTACTTCGGCGAAGACAACAAGATCGATGCGGGCCTGTCCTGTGCCGGCATGGTGCCGCTCGCCGGATGGGGCGCCGCAGGCGTCAAGTTCGGAAAGTGGGGCACCAAGGCAGACGACTTCTTCAAGAAGCTCTTCGGCAAGAACACGCAGTTCCCGTCGTGCGCCAGGTCCGCGGCGCGGGCCATGACACAGTCGATCAGCTGCCCCTCGTGGATGGTGAACATGGGCAACGACATCTTCATGTCGCCTGCAGGCCTGGTCTACTTGCGCGAAAGCGCCACCAAGCACCGCATCGACCACATCATGGACCACACGAAGGCCGTCGACGGCAAGCCCCTGCACGGCGTCTTCATCGTGAAGGACCAGGACGAGCTCCTGAAGATGATCGACGACGCCTGGAAGAAGGGCGGCGAGATCGTCCCGACCAACAACAAGAACAAGGTCACCCGCATCGACTACGACGAAGCAATCGGTGAGGGTGGCGAGAAATTCCTCTGCGTCGTCACCAGGGTTGTCAAGAAGAAGGACAGAGTGATCACCGCCTACCCGTCGTCCTCGCCCGACTGCCCGAGGCACTGAGGAACACGGTAGCGGGGCTGACACCCCGTCCCTGACCCCATGGGGGACGGTGGGCCCGGCAGCCGGCCGGGCCCACCGACGTCCAGTTCACACGCTGCACAACACGAAAGGACCCGACTATGCTCCCCACCGACGAAATCCGGGCGCTCCTGAGGGAGTACGACGATCCAGACCACCTGGAACGCCCGCCGCACTTCGACCTGATCACCTCACGGGACCGCTTCGCGGGGCTCGTACACGCCCTTGAGGAACACTTCGGACCAGCCTGCTCAAGTGGTCTCACCCAGGACACCAGTCACTACGGCGGCATCACGGTTCCCACGGAAGTGACCGGCCTTGACCGGCCGTTGTGGGTGCTGCTGAGCAACTTCGGCGGCTTCGTCACGGCCGGGACGGGCGGCGAGGGCATGCCCGGCTCCGAGCAGGGCCTCACCGAGGAGTTCCTGACCTGGCTCGACCGCATCTGCACCGAGTTGGGCTGCGTTTTCGTCCCCGTCGAGCTCCTCCTTGAGCCGTACGATGGCAGGTCTGTCCTCGAGCAGATGTACGCCGAGCCGCTCCTGGCGGCACTGGCGGCCGAGCATGGCTGGGACGACGACAGCGACGACGAGGACGGGGACGAGGAAGACCTGCCCCCGGTCTGGTTCGACCGCTACTTCCAGTACATGTAAGGCCCCGCCGCCGGCCGGCCGACGTCGGTACACCAAGGGCGACCTACCGGTCGCCTTCACGGTCTGGTCGATCGGAGTGGCCGAGGCCAGGATGAACTGAAAGCCCAGAGCACCGCATGGGTAGCTCTCCAAGGCATTACACAAGCCTGCACTTGGGGTTCGGGCGTGGATGCGGCTATCAACTACCAGCGCGACGACCCGAGGCCGGTGGCGGATTGCGGCTGTCACTAGTGTCTCGTGATCCGGTTCGTGTCACCTGAAGCTCTTTGACTCGTTGGGGTAATGTGTGAACCTCACTTCGGAACAGGCTGCGGAATTGCGGACGTTGGCGGCAGACCGTCACGTGACGGCGGATGTGGCTCTGCGGGCCCGCATCGTGTTGTGGGCCGGCGAGGGCCGCCGCCGCAAGGACATCGCCGAACTGGCCGGTGTGTCCGCGCGGACGGTGGACCGGACCAGGGCCCGGTACGCGGAGAACGGGGTGGCGGGCCTGGTGGAAAGGAAGCGCGGTGGCGGAAAGGATCAGGTGCCGCCGCGGACCCGCGGCCGGGTGATCGCGCTGACGAGGATGACTCCGCCGCCGGATTCGGGTCTGTCGCATTGGTCGACGCGGACGCCGGCCGCCTACCTGAAGCGGACCGAGGGCATCAAGGTCTCCTTCCACTATGTCGCCCGCATCTGGCGCGAGGAGAACCTCAAACCGCATCGGTCGGGCACCTTCAAACTGTCGAAGGACCCGGCGTTCGCGGAGAAGGTCGCCGATATCGTCGGGCTGTACCTGGACCCGCCCGGGGGCGCTGTCGTGCTGTCGGTGGACGGGAAGACGCAGGTGCAGGCGCTGGACCGGACCCAGCCGGTGCTGCCGGTGACCTTCGCGGCCACCGAGAAGCGCACCCACGACTATGTACGGCACGGCACCACGAACCTGTTCGCCGCACTGAACATCGCCACCGGCGAGGTCGTCGGCGAGTGCAAACCGAACCGGAACGGCGATACCTTCCTGGCCTTCCTGAAGAAGGCGGTGAAGCCGCAGGCCGGCAAGGAGATCCACATCGTGCTGGACAACCTGTCCACACACACCACCCCGGACGTCAAGGCATGGCTGGAGGAGAACCCGCACGTGCACTTCCATTTCACCCCCGTCGGCTCCTCCTGGTTGAACCAGATCGAGCTCTGGTTCGGGATCATCACCCGGCAGTCGATTCGTCGCGGCACCTTCTCCAGCGTCCACGTCCTGGTCAAGCAGATCCGTGACTACATCAACTCCTGGAACGCGAATGCGAAACCGTTCGTCTGGACCGCAACCGCCGGGGACATCCTCGCCAAGGTCCGGCTCGTCCAGACCGCCGTGCGGAAACTTCTCAATAACAACGCAAACTGACACGAACCGGATCACGAGACACTAGGTGCTCAGCCGCCGATTCGCCTGGTGAGGCTGCCCAGTATGGTCCTATCCATGAACGACGTAGATCCGCAGATACTCGCTGAGCTGGCTGAACTCGAAGCTCTCGAAGCGGCGGAGGCGCGGGGGGAGCCTCTGGTGATTCCGGAGAGTAGCGTGGCACCCCCTGCAGAGGGCTGGCTTCCGTGCCCCTGCTGCGGCCACCAGATGTTCGGCGAGCACTGGAGTTATGAGATCTGTGCCGTCTGCTACTGGGAAGACGACCTGGTGCAGCTGCGCTGGCCATGGAGCTTCGGGGCCAACGCCGTGTGCCTAGTGGAGGCACAACGCAACTACCAGCGCTTCGGTGCCACGGAGGAGCGCGTCCTCAAGAACGTGCGGCCGCCTGCGCAGGATGAACCCTTGGACCCTGGGTGGCGTCCGATCGACCCGTCGCGGGACTCCTTCGAAGAGCCAGGCAGCAGCGGCGAGTGGCCTGAGGACCCAAGGGCCCTGTACTGGTGGCGTCCCACCTTCTGGCGGCGCGACGAGCATCCGGCGCCCCCCTCATCTCCGCCTGAGAGCTGAGCTGGACTCGGCTGGTGCAGTGGGTGGGTTCCTCTGGCCAACTAGTACCAAGACCGTTCAGTTTGCGGATGGGTGGGGTTGTCCAGGGTCCGTAAGCTGCGGTTTCGCGGACATGAGGAGCGGAGCCCCGGTAGAACTGGCAGTCGACCAAGACAAGCCGTTCACAAGGACCGGAGGCTCCGCTGTCCGGACAGTGTGCCATCACTCGTGTCGTCACGGTGGCCGGAGGCCGGTTCGCACCCGGTCATCTCGGTGAACTCACCCAGTGCATCCCCTTCGAAATGGTCGACGAGGCATTGAAGGCCACGGGCAGGGTCCAGGAGCGGCTGCGGGACGCGCCATCTCGAAGTACCAGGCACGAGGGCCCTGTATCGACCGGACCAGCTACAAGGCCACCACCGGCATCGAGATCCTCGCAGCCGCAGGCCCTTGACGACACGGCCCAGCCGCAAGCTTCACGGCCTTGCAACTAGTACTCCAGCAGCACTTTGACGTTTTCCCTGTTCAGGGGCGGTTTGGGTGAGTGTAGTGGGCTGCGTTCCGGCCCGTGTTCTCTTTCCCGGACTGCCCCTCGATCGTGTGCAGCCGCCGCTGATAGTGGCAGCGGCGGGCGGCGGCTTGGCGTCGTCTGCGCCAGTGTGACCATCTCAGTGCGCGTGACCTGGTGAGGGACTGATCAGCGCGTGTGACGGGTGGGTGGCCAGTTGCCAGGAGCCGCCGAACTTCAGCCACGGTGAGGGGCGCGAGGCAGGAACTGTTTCTGCTGCCCCTTTTGCTGCAGCGTCGGCGGCCATGACCGCCAGGAAGGCGTGCGCCAGCATGGCCAGGGTGATGTGCCGCGTCCAGCCGGTGTAGCGGCGGACTTCGTACTGGTCAAGCCCGCACTCGTTCTTGGCGGCCAGGGAGGGGATGACGATGTCCAGGGTGCCGGTGCCGGGGACGATGACGGTCTGTTCGTCGAGGGCGTCGAAGACGTCGTCGATCAGCCGCTGCGCCATGCGCGGGGCCTTCGGGCGGATCAGCTCGACGAGTCTGCGGCGGCCTGCCTTGCGCAGGGCGGCCGGGGATCCGTAGCGCTCCAGCAGCCAGGTCACGGCCTGGTGGTCCAGACGCGGGCCCAGGACGCGTTCGAGGCTGGGGTGGAACTGGGTGAGCAGGCCGCGTATCCGGTTGGAGGTGCGGGTGGCCTCGGCCGCGAGATCCTGGTCGAAACCCACGAGGACCGTGAGTTCGGCGGTGATCTCGTCGGTCAGTTCCAGGGAGCGCAGGGTGTGCGGGATCCGCACGCGGGCGCTGGTGTGGTCGAGCGGATGAGGTCCATTGGCGTCATCATCGAGACCGCCGTCGAGGTCCCGCGCCCGGCGCGCGCCACCCAGGAGCAGGCGAACCTCCTTGGCATCTCCGTCGGCGACTTGATCACAGAGATTGAGCGGACGTACTACGACACGGAGGGGCGGCCGGTGGAAACCGCAGGCATCACCGTCGCGGATGTTCGGTGGGAGATCGCCTACGAGATCGGCATCGAGCAGCCACGCGCCTGACCTCGGACGCACGAAAGCGCCCCCTTGCCCGACCGTGATGCCGGGCGAGGGGGCGCGTCGTGTTCATGGGTACTGGCGGCGTTGGGGGTCGAGGCCTGCGGAGAGCGGCCCGCGGCGCTCGGATGTTTCCGGGACGGGTGCGCCGTCGAGGTGGCAGCCGAGGCGCCGGGCGCAGCACTCTGGTCCAGGGGTTCGACGGACGTTGTGCACCACTCCGGGAGGCGTCCCGAGCAGGCCCCCGGGTCCGTGTTCACGAGAACGGAAGGGGCCTCCAGGCCCTGGGCGGCGCCGGAACCACTTCGACGCGAGCCGGTTCGGGGCCGAGGCGGTTCATGCCGAGGCGAACCGCTGGTCGCCGGTGCGTCCGTAGCCTGGCGCGGACGGGACGAGTGCGGCGGACGGGGCACCGGACTGGGCGGCCGGGACGGCGGCTCGGTGGCTGCGGGCGTGCGGGGAGCTCTCAGGTGGGGGAAGACTGGAGGTATGGCTAGCAAGGCACGCCTCGAGGGCGGGCCGGACGACCTGCGCGGACGGGTCGTGCCGATCACCCCTCCGGGGCAGGAGCTGAAGATTCCGCACCGTGGCGGCTATGAGCACTTCAAGGCCACGACCCGCCACGAGGACTCCCCTGAGGGGCGGCTGACCGTCTACGAGTGGTGGGAGCGCACCGAGGTGGCGGAGTAGTCGCAGTCCGGCGGGCTGGAAAGGGCCGGGTGGGGCGGTCTCGCCACCCCGGAATGACATGTGCGCCGTCCTGCCGCCCGGCGTGCTCTGCGGACCTGGGGCTGTGCCCCGTCTCGGCGGGCGTCCGGCCTGGGGGCTCTGCCGGGTCTCGGTGGGCGTTCGGTTGTCCGGCTGTGCGGCTGTGCGGGCACCCGGGTGCCCGGGTGTTCGGAGGGCCGCCTGGCGTTCGTTCGGCGGTGCCCTCCCGCGGAGGAGCAGGCACGCCCTCCCCGCCAGGGACTCCGGCGGCATGGGCACGGGCTTCGCCGTTCCGGCGGACCCGAGCCGGGAGCGGGTACCGCGCCGGGGCTCCGCTGCCCGGAGTCCCGGGTGCCCGTTCCGCGCGGATCGGCGCCTCCGGGAGGGAAAATGGATTTGATCTTGCTCCGCATGGCGTAAGGTGGTGTTCACCGACGCGGGGTGGAGCAGCTCGGTAGCTCGCTGGGCTCATAACCCAGAGGTCGCAGGTTCAAATCCTGTCCCCGCTACTGAACGCCGAGGGCCCGGGACCATCTGGTTCCGGGCCCTCGGCGCGTATGCCTCTCTTCCTCTTCTCTCCCTGCCCCGACCGGCCCGTCGGTCCATCCGGGACCTTTCCCCCGCCGCCCCGGCCCGTGCACCCTCCGTTGCCGTTGCCGTTGCCGTTGCCGTTGCCGTTGCCGTTGAGGTTGCCCCTGCGGCCGGTGTTCCCCGGGGCCGGTTCTTCTCGCCTTGACCTTCACGCAGCGTCAAGATCTAGCGTTCCGGGCATGGAGTGGTCCATCCAGCAGATCGCCAGGAAAGCCGGCACGACGAGCCGCACGCTTCGCCACTACGGGGAACTCGGGCTCCTCCCGCCGAGCCGGATCGGCGGCAACGGCTACCGCTACTACGACCAGGACGCCCTGGTCCGGCTGCAGCGCATCCTGCTGTTGCGGGAGCTGGGCCTCGGCCTGCCCGCCATCGCGCGGGTTCTGGACGGCCAGCGGGACACGGCCACCGCACTGCGCGCGCACCTGAGGCTGCTGGAGCAGGAGCGGGAGCGCATCGGGCGGCAGATCGCCTCGGTGCGGACCACTCTCGACCGGACCGAGAGAGGAGAGGAACTGATGGCCGAAGAGGTCTTCGACGGCTTCGACCACACCCGCTACGAGGAGGAGGTGACCGAGCGCTGGGGCCGCAGGGCGTACCAGGAGGGCGACCGCTGGTGGCGCTCGCTGAGCGCGCGGGAGAAGCGCGACTTCCGGGACCGCCAGGTCGCGATCGCCCGCGATTTCGGGCAGGCTCTGAGGGACGGGCTTGCGCCGGACAGCGAGGAGGCCCAGGCCATCGCTCGGCGCCACTGCGAGTGGCTCTCGGTGACGGCCACCCCCACCAGGTCGTATGTGATCGGTCTGGGTGAGATGTACGTCGCCGATCCGCGCTTCACGGCCGGTTACGACCGGCACGGCGAGGGCACGGCGGCCTTCGTCCGGGACGCGCTGAAGGTCTACGCGGAGCGCCATCTCGGCGAAGACCGCTAGCCGCGTGCGGACGCTGACCGGCGCTGACCGGCGCTGACCGGCGCCGACGGGCGGTGTCCCGCGCGGCCCCGTCACCAGGAGGGCCCCCTGGTGACCCGCGGCCGCCGGGGGCGGTGCCCGCGGGCTGGGCCGGTTGGCCGATGGCGATGCGTCGGGCGGAGCTGTTGCGGTCAGCCTGAATGGGGCGCGGTACCGTCCGCGGCCTGGACGGACCCGGCAGGAGACAGTGTTGCGGCATCGAGAACGCGGCGGGGAAGGGTGGCAGAACGGTGGCCGCCGCCTCGTCACCCTGCTCCCGTGGCTGCTGATCGTGGGCGGGGTCTTCTACGACCTGGGAACACCCGACACCTTCACGGCCGTACCCCTCTTCACGGCGGCACCGCTGATCGCCGCCCCCTTCTGCTCGTTGCGCTGGACGGCGGCCACCGGCGTCGCCGCCTGCGTGGCGGTCACCGGGATGCACATCTACAGCGACCGACTCACGGGGATCCCGGCCATCACGGAGATACTGACCGTGTTCACGGTCTCCGTGCTGGCCCTCGTCCTCAATCGGATCGTGCGCCTGAGCGGGGAGCGCCTGGCGTCGGCCCGGTTCGTCGCGGAGGCGGCGCAGCGGGCCGTGCTGCCGACTCCGGACGAGCGGATCGACGGCTTGCAGGTCGCCGCCCGGTACGAGGCGGCCGAGCGGGACGCGTTCATCGGCGGGGACCTGTACGCCGTGCAGGAGACCCCGTACGGGGTGCGGCTGATCGTGGGGGACGTGCGGGGGAAGGGTCTGGGCGCGGTCGGGACGGTGGCCCTGGTCCTGGGTGCCTTCCGCGAGGCAGCCGAGCAGGAGCCCTCGCTGGCGGGGGTCGCGCAGCGGCTTGAGCGGGCGCTGGCGCGCGAGGGCGCGTGGGAGGCCGGGTCCGAGAACTCCGAGAACTCCGAGAGTTCCGAGGGCTTCACCACCGCCGTGCTCGCCGAGGTCCCGGGCGACGGAGAACGGATCAGGATCGTCAACCGGGGGCATCCGTCGCCGCTGCTGATCGCGGCGGACGGCGCGCTGCTCGTGCTGAATCCGCCCGAGCGGGCGCTGCCCCTGGGTATGGACCTGGGGACCTGGCCCGATCTGGTGTCCGAGACCTCCTATCCGCCCGGTGGCACGCTCCTGCTCTACACCGACGGCCTGTCCGAGGCACGGGACGCGCACGGTGTGATGTACGACCCGCGCAGCCGGCTGGGCGGCCGTGCCTTCTCCGGCCCGGAGGAACTGCTGGACGTGGTCGTCGCCGATGTGCGCCGGCACACGGGCGGTGCGGCGACGGACGACATGGCGCTGCTCGCGGTCACCCGGCGCGGGGAGCGGTAGTCAGCGGGGCGCCGGACGACGCCGGCCTCCCGTGGCAGGTCCCGTTGGTGCTTGTGGTGCTTGTGGTGCTTGTGGTGCTTGTGTGGCGTAGGACGGCGGGTGGGTTGGCCGGGGTGGGCCGATGGGCTGACGCTACGGAGCGTGATCGAAGCGGAGCCCTCCGCATAACATTTGACGAACTGTCAGAAATGCTGGCCTCGATTACGGGCGGCAACTTGCCGATTTTGCACCGGTTGTTGTGCTTAAGCTCTGGCCAACGTTCCTAACGATCAGCGGGAACAGCTTGGAATCGGGCCTCGATCTCTATTAACGTTCGATAACGCAGCGCGGTCGTCCCAGCCGTCGCAAGAGGCGGCACCGTGCGCATGCGCCGAATCCCGCAAGGGAACCGGGGAACCATCTATTTGGGGTGAATCGGGCACTTCGCGGTGCCCGAAGGAGACCTTCCTGCTCCGAACCCGTCAGCTAACCCGGTAGGTGAGAAGGAAGGAAAGGAGAACGCCTCCGTGGCGTCCAACGAGCCTGCCCTCCAGGAGCCCCCCACTACGCAGTGGGTACCCGGCGACCGGTGGGCTTCCGCCCCCGCGGCGGAGGAGTGGAACCCGACCGAGGAGTCGGTCCGTCCCGTCCGCGGCAGGCACCGCGTGGTCAAGCAGCGCAACGCGCTCGCGCGGAGTTCCACCGTCCTCGGTGTCGGCGTCATCGCCGCCGTCGGCGCGGGCGGCATGGCCACCGCCCAGGACAAGCCCGCGGTCTCCATCTCCCTGCCCGATGTCATCGCGGACAAACTCCCGGACCCCGAGTCGCTGCCCGGCGTGGGCTCCTTGATACAGGACGAGCCGGCTGACGAGGTCGTCGCAGACGGCCCGCTCACCTCGGCCGACACCACGGGTGAGGGGGGCGACGCGGGCGAGGCCCTGCGCGCCCGGATCCTCCAGCAGGCCGAGCAGCAGCAGGCCAACGCAGAGGCCGAGGCGCGGGCGGCCGCCGAACAGGCCGCCGCGGAGCAGGCCGCCGCCGAGGCGAAGCAGCAGAAGACCGAGGCGGCGAAGGCTGCCGAAGCGGCCGCCGAGGCTGAGCGCAAGGCCGCGGAGGAGGCCGCGCGCAAGGCGGAGGCCGAGCGACTCGCCAAGCTCGCGGCGAGCTACTCCCTGCCGACCTCGTCGTACACCCTCACCTCCACCTTCGGGCAGGCCGGATCACTGTGGTCCTCCGGCTACCACACGGGTCTCGACTTCGCCGCTCCGACGGGTACCCCGGTCAAGGCCGTGCACGGCGGCACGATCAAGTCGGCCGGCTGGTCCGGGTCGTACGGCTACCACATCGTTCTGGAACTCGAGGACGGTACCGAGGTCTGGTACAGCCATCTGTCGTCGATGACCGTGAGCGCGGGGCAGAAGGTCTCCACCTCCGAGACCATCGGGCGGGTCGGCGCCACCGGCAATGTCACCGGCCCGCATCTGCACCTCGAGGTGCACACACCGGGTGGTGACGGTATCGACCCCGCCGCCTGGCTGCGAGGCAAGGGCCTCTCCGTCTGACCGTCTGGTCCGTGGGGCCCGTGGGGTCCCTCGGCCCGGTGAATCCCCCCGGCCCCCGGCCCTTCGGCCACACGGCCCATCTGATCCCCCTCGGCCCGTCGGCAACTCCCGGCCCGCCCCTCGGTCGGCCCGTCCGGTCTGACAGGGAGCCGTTGCTGTCCGGGCGCCGGCGGCCCGGGCCGCTGGCGGCCCGGCTACGCGCCCCACCGGCGCCCGGGCCACCTGGGGTCGTGCCATGCCCCGGGGACGGGCCGCCCGGAGGGCACGCGTCCGGTGTGCCCCTGTCTCTCCGCGTCCCCCGTCTCCCCGCATCCCTCGTCTCCCCGCGTCCACGGTCTCGACCCGTCCACCGATCAGCAGCGGTCAGCCGCGGTACGGGTTGAAGCCGCTGTAGTCCAGATGCGGCGGGGGCTGCCAGGCCCGGCCCGTCGCACGGGCGGCGTACGTCAGGGCCGGGCCCGCGACGCCCCTGCGCTGCCAGAGGTGGTGCAGCAGCTCCTGCTCCCGGGCGGTGAAGTCCGGCTCGGCCGCGCCCCGCCCGGCCCGGTGCCGGAGGAAGGCCAGGGAGGTGGCGAAGATCTCGTACTCGGAGACCGCGCGTGCGGCGGCCGGGCCGTGGGTGCGGCCCGCCACGTCCCGGGCCATCGTGCGGGCCTTCATGGAGGACAGCGCGAGCGGTTCGGCCGGGGCCAGCCAGCCCGCCGCGGCGTACGCGGGCAGTTCCGCGGCGACGGTGCGCAGCTCGCGCTGCCGGGTCCACACCGCCAGCCAGGTCAGCAGACCGAAGGCGGGCACCATGAAGGCCGCGTACACCGCGTAGAAGCCCAGCGGGCCGAAGACCGCCGAGCCGTTCCACAGCGCGTGCATGCCCATGGCGAGGAGCAGGCCGAGCAGCGGCAGTGCGACCCTGCGGACCCTCCGGTGCCGCGCCGAGGCCGCCGCCAGGCCGAAGCCGATGCCCGTGAGCACCGTGAACAGCGGATGGGCGAACGGCGACATCACGATTCTGACGAAGAACGTCGCCGCCGTGACGGAGGCGAAGCCCGAGGTGCCGAACTGCTGGTCCTCGCCGAAGGCGTTGCCGAGGTAGAGGATGTTCTCCGTGAAGGCGAAACCGGTGGCGGTGAAACCGGCGATCACGACACCGTCGACCAGGCCCGTGAAGTCCTGCCTCCGGAAGAGGAAGAGCAGCAGCACGGCGGCCGCCTTGGCGGTCTCCTCGACCACGGGCGCGACGACGGTCGCGCCGATCGCGTCGGCGTGCGTCGGGTCGGCCGTGGCGGTGGCTATCCACCGGGTCGCGAACGTGTTGGCGATGATGGCGACGAGGGCGGCCGCACAGGCACCCCAGGCGAAGGCGAAGACGAGGTTGCGCCAGGGACCCGGTTCGACCCGGTCCAGCCAGCGGAACGCCGCGGCCAGGAGCGGCACGGGAAGCACGGCGAGACCGAGTCCGACCAGGAAGCCCTCTGTCCCGGTCTGTTCGCGCACCAGCGCGAGGATCATCAGTCCCGAGAGGGCCAGCAGAGTGATCAGCGCCCACGCGCGGACGGGCCCGCTGCGCCAGAAGTCGCGTCGCGGCTTGTAGCGCCAGCGGGCACGCTCCGGCACGGCGTCGAAGAGCGGCCGCTCGTCGCACGCCGGGACGGCGGGGCGGGCGGCCGGATGCGGCTGCGGGGACCAGTCGGACACCACACGACCCTAACGAGAGGTACGGACAACGCGCGACGGCGCCGGTGCCGTCGGTGCCCGGGCTCCTGGATGGGCGCTGGGTGCTGGGTGCTGTTCGTTCGGGTGCCGGCGGATCCTCGCCGGACTCAGCCGCCCGGGAGGGGCCCTCGGCGCCGTCCGCTTCGGGTTGGGCCGGCGAACCGCGACTTCGCCGTCATCCGCTCCGGCGCCGGAAGAGGAGGTCGTGTACGACATGGCCCTTGTCGAGGCCCTGGCCCTCGAACCGGGTCAGTGGCCGGAAAGCCGGCCGGGGCGCGTAGCCGCCGCCGGCCTCGGTGTTCTCGAAGTCCGGATGGCCGGTCAGCACCGCGAGCATCTGCTCGGCGTAGGGCTCCCAGTCCGTCGCGCAGTGCAGGAGCGCGCCCGGCTTGAGCCGGCTCGCCGCCAGGGCGAGGAACTCGGGCTGGATCAGCCGTCGCTTGTGGTGGCGCTTCTTGGGCCAGGGGTCCGGGAAGTAGACCCGCACGCCGTCGAGCGCGGCCGGCGGGAGCATCTCGCGGAGCAGGATGATCGCGTCGCCGTTGGCCACCCGCACGTTGTCCAGGCCCGCGCGCTCCGCGAGGCCCAGCAGATTGCCCTGGCCGGGGGTGTGGACGTCCACGGCGAGGATGCCCGCCCCCGGGTCGGCCGCGGCCATCCGCGCGGTCGCCTCGCCCATGCCGAAGCCGATCTCCAGGACGACCGGCAGTCCGCCGAACATCGCGTCCAGGTCGAGGGTGCGCAGCCCGTCGATGTCCAGTCCCCAGACCGGCCAGAGGCGCCGCAGTGCGGCGGCCTGCCCGGGCGTCACCCGGCTCCGGCGCGGCTGGAAGCTGCGGATCCGCCGCTCGTGGTGCGCGCCCGCGGGATCGGCTGCGGGGCCGTCGGGAAAGCGCGGCGCACCCTCGGGTCGGGCGGTGGCGATGTCGCGGGGAGCGTTCCCCCGCCGGCCTGCGGGGGTGGTGTTCTCGGACTCAGACACAATGCCCCGATTGTACGGCGGCGGGCGCGGACCGGGGACGGCCGGTGTCAGGTGCGGTCGGTGTCAGGTGCGGCCGGTTTCGCGTGCGGGTCGGTGTCGCGTACGGGTCGGTGTCAGGTGCGGCCCAGTCGGGCCAGCGCCCGTCGGGCCACCTCCCGGCCGATCGGCAGGGAGGCGGTCGCCGCCGGCGACGGCGCGTTCAGGACGTGGACCGCGCGGGCCGACTCCTTGATCATGAAGTCGTCCACCAGGGTGCCGTCTCGGAGCACCGCCTGCGCCCGGACCCCCGCCGGCGCCGGCCGCAGATCCTCCTCAGCGACGGCCGGCAGCAGCCGCCGCACGGCCGCGGTGAAGGCGCGCTTCGAGAGGGATCGGTGCAGTTCGCCGGCGCCGTAGCGCCAGTGGCGCCGGGCGATCCGCCAGGAACCGGGCCAGGCCAGGACGGCCGCCAGCTCGCCGGGACGGACGGTGGACCAGTCGTAGCCCTCGCGGGCCAGTGCCGGGACGGCGTTCGGCCCCACGTGGACACCGCCCCCGACACCGCGGGTGAGGTGGACCCCGAGGAACGGGAACGCCGGGTCGGGCACCGGGTACACCAGGCCGCGCACCAGCTCGGGGCGCGCCAGTTCGTAGTACTCCCCGCGGAAGGGGACGATCCGCACGCCCGGCCGCTCGCCGGCCAGCTCGGCCACCCGGTCGCAGTGCAGACCGGCGCAGTTCACCAGGGCGCGGGCGCGGACGACCGGGCCGGAGGACGTGCCGACGGCGACACCCCACGGCCGTGGGTCCACGGACCGGACCTCCTCGCCGTAGCGGATCTCCGCCCCCGAGGCGGCGGAGACCTCCGCCAGTTGCCCGGCGACGGCCCCGAAGTCGCACACCCCGGTGGTGCCGACCCGGAGCGCCGCGACGCCGGCCACCTCCGGCTCGCACTCCGCCATCTGGGCGGGGCCGAGTTCGCTGACGGGAATGCCGTTCTCCCTGCCGCGCTGGGCCAGCGCGTGCAGCCGCGGCAGCTCCTCCCGCCCGGTGGCGACGATCAGCTTGCCGGTGACCTCGTGGGGTATGCCGTACTCGGCGCAGAACTTCACCGTCTCCGCCGCGCCGCGCACGGCGAAACGTGCCTTCAGTGAACCGGGGCGGTAGTAGATCCCGCTGTGGATCACTCCGCTGTTCCGCCCGGTCTGGTGGCGGGCCGGGCCCGGCTCCTTCTCCAGCACCACCACGGAGGTGCCGGGCGCGGCACGCGTCAGGGCGTACGCCGTCGACAGTCCGATGATCCCGCCACCGATCACCAGCACGTCGCAGTCGAACGCGGCCGCCTTCACCACACACCTTCCAGCCCGGCGGTGCCCTCCCGGGAAACCGTCCCGCCCCTGATGATGCACTGGCCCGCGGGCGGGCGCGCTAAACCGGGTAGGGCGCGCGTCACGGGGCGCGCGGGGTTCACGCCGGGGCCATCAGCAGCGGTCTGGCCCGCTCCCTCAGCTCCGCCACCCTCGGCTCGTCCCCGTACGGCTCCAGCCGGTGCAGCAGGTCCCTCACGTACTCCGTCGTGCGAGCGGAGGAGATCCGGCCCGCGACCTCCACCGCCCTGGTGCCCGCGGCGCAGGCCGCGTCCAGGTTGCCGGACTCCAGTTCGGCCACCGCGCTCACCACCAGGCGCAGCCCGTGCGAGCGGACGTACTCCTCCGTGGGCCGGGACAGCGCCTGCTCGGTGAACCGGCGGACCTGGCGGGGCGCCTTCAGGTCCCGGTAGCACTCGGCGGCGTCCGCCGCGAACCTGTCGTACGAGTAGAACCCCAGCCAGGACGGGTCCGCGTCGCCCTCGCGGGAGCGCTCCAGCCAGCTCTCCGCGGCCTTCAGGGCGGCCCCGGCCGCGGCCGCGTCGCTCGCCTTGGCGTGGGCCCGCGCCTCCACCAGCCGGAAGAAGCTCATCGTGCGCGCGGTCGCCAGGCCGCGGTTGCGCTCCACCGCAGCCTGCGCGAGATCCACGCCCTCGTCGGCGAAGCCCCGGTAGGTCGCCTGAAGCGACATGGACGCCAGCACATAGCCGCCCAGCGGGACGTCGGCCGCGGCACGCGCCAGTCGCAGCGCCTGGATGTAGTAGCGCTGGGCCGCCTCCTGCTGGCCCGTGTCGAAGGCCATCCAGCCGGCGAGCCGGGTCAGTTCCGCCGTGGCGCCGAACAGGGCCCTGCCCACCTCGTCCGAGTACGAGGCGAGCAGCAGCGGCGCCGCGTCGACCCGCAGGCACTCCGGGACCATCGACGAGCGCCAGTCCCCGCCGCCGTACTTGGAGTCCCAGCGCCGGGCGTCCTCGGCCGCCTCGCGCAGTTTGGCCACGTCGCTGTGGCCCACCCGCACCTGCCCGTCGTCCGGGCTCTCCGGCGTCCCCGCGCCCTCCGAGCCCCGGAGGGTCCGCTCGACCGACGAGTCGGCCGGGTTGATCAGCCAGCGCGAGGCGGGTGTGGCGTACGCGCTCACCGAGAAGGAGCCGGCCAGCGACTGCCAGATCCCGCCGCCGCCCGCGCGGCGGCCCGCGAGATCCAGCCGGTACAGCTCCGTGGCGGCCTTCACCGCCTCGCCCACGTCCCTCGGGAACGCGAGACCGACCTCCGGCGCCGGATCGGCGTCCGCGAGCCCGATCTCGTGCAGCGGCACCGGACGGCCCAGCTTCTGCCCGATGGCCGCCGCGATGAGATGGGGCGCGGCGCCCTGCGGCACCATGCCCTTCGACACCCATCGCGCCACCGACGTCTTGTCGTAGCGGAGGGTCAGACCGCGCTGCGCCCCGAGGTCGTTGACCCGCCGGGCGAGCCCGGCGTTGCTGATTCCCGCGAGGGCGAGAACGGTGCCGAGCTTCTCGTTCGGCCCGCGTTGCTCCCTGGACATGCGCCACCCCTCGACACACGGACGGCCGCCGGGCATCCGCGCCCGGCGTTCGCTCCGCCCTTCACCCCAGGGGGACAACTCCACGGAAGCCGGACGCAAGAGCAGGTGTCCGAGCCCCCGGGAATATGCACCCCCGAGGAGAACAGCGGTGCCACACAGGGTAGTTCGCCGCATCCCTACCGTTAAGAGGCAGTGTTCCGTATGGCGAGATTGTTGCGTGTTCGGGTGCGACTCCCCGTGCGGACCGTGCTCCCGGTGTGTGGCAGTGCGCCCGTCCGTGCGCTCTCCTCCAGCCGTCGCGGGAGGGCTTCCATGAGTGCTGCGTGGGTCGGCCCATTGGCCAGGGATCCAATGGGCTGGGGGACACCGCCGCCTCAATCCCCGCGGGCGGCGGACCGGTCCGGGAGGCGGCTGCCGTCTCCCGGACCGAGCGCCCGCGCCCCGATTCTTGCGGTGTCTTCCGCACCTCGTCGGCTCCAAATTGGCTGAATGCCGATCCTCCGCCGGTGTTTGACCCTCCGTGGATCGGCGGGCCGGGGCACGGATACGCAGCGGCCGGACGGCCCCGTACGGCCGATGCCAGGGGCGCGTTCACTTTTTGCGCACGCTACCGGGAGCCCCTCCGGTGCGCCCCTGGCATGGCAGCATGTCCTCATCGGGGTGTGCCGAGTCGGGCGTGCCGAGAGTTGTCCACAGGCTGTGGAGGCGCGATGCGGTGGCTGGTGGGGTGGAGCAGTGTCGCCGCAAGCTTCGGTACGGCGGGATCTGCCGGATCCGCCGGATCCCGCCCCTCCCCTTCCGGTGACGACAACCGCACCGTCCACCCCGTGGGCGCCCAGCTCCTGTGGGGCGACCCCGATCCCCTGTGGGCCGTCGGCGACTGGCGCCCCGACGAGGTCCGCGTCGTCACCGCCGGCCCGCCCCCCGCCCTCACCGGAGGCACCCCCGCCGTCCGCCTCGCCGTGCTGGGCTGCTGCGCCGCCAGCGACGAGGAACTGCGCGTCGGCCTGTTCGCGGCGCGCGGGGGCGCACTGCGCCACCTCACCGCCTGGGCCGGCAGCTACACCGCGGTCGTCCAGGTCGGCCGCCGCGTCACCGTCACCGGCGACCTGGCCGGCGCCCGCCCCGTCTTCTACACCCCCTGGGCCAGTGGCACCGCCTACGCGACCGCCGCACTGCCGCTGGCCGATCTCATCGAGGCCCCGCTCGACATCGGGCACCTCGCCGCCCTGCTCGCCTGCCCCGAGTCACCGGAGGCGCTGCGCGACTCCACCCCGTACGCCGGGGTCAGGCGCATCCCCCCCGGCCACGCACTGATCCTGCGCGAGGGCTCCCGGGAGATCACCGGCTACGAACCGGTCGCCTCACTCGCCGTCGCCGCACCCCAACTCGACCCGGACCGGGCCGTGGAGACCGTGCGGGACGCACTCGTCGACGCCGTACGCGCACGACTCACCGCACCCCGGCACGCCCCCGAGACCCTGCCACCGGATCCGGGACCGGTGCCCGGCATGGGCCCGGCGGAACGGCGCGCCGCCCGCGGCGCACCCGCGCCCGGCATCGGCGCCGACCTCTCCGGAGGCAGTGCCTCCGGCACCCTCGCCCTGCTCGCCGCCGGACTGCCCGGCGTCCCGGGCACCATCCTCGGCCACGGCACCGGAGCCGGCGAACGGCTGCTGGCCGTGACCTTCAACGACCTCGCCACACCGCAGGGGCACCAGGCCGAGACGGAACGGGCCAGGACCATCGCCGAGAACCCGCGGCTGCACCATGTCGTCGTCGCCGCGGGCGCCGAGGCCCTGCCCTACGCCGACCTGGACGGCCCCCTCACCGACGAACCCGGACCGTCCCTCGTCGAGGCCGAACGCAACCGGCGGCGCCTCGCGTCCGGCAGCGCGGACCACTTCACCGGACACGGCGCCCGGCAGGTGCTGGACGCCCACCCGGCCCGCCTGGCGGACCTGCTGATGGACCGCCGCAGACGGCCCCTGCTGCGCCCCGTCTCCGCACTCGCCCGGGCCTCCGCACCCACCGCCGGCTCGCTGCTCGTGCCGCTCACCGTCTACCGGGCGGCGCGGCGGCTCGCCCGCACCCCCTACCGCACCGGCCTCGAGACGGCGGCCTCCCGGCTCCCCGAGGCGAACCGCCGGATGCCCGCCGTCAACGGGCCGCTCGGCGCGTCCCTCGCGGCCCTCTCCTGGTCCCGGCCCGGGCCCGCGGCGCACTGGATGACCGGCGAGGCGCTCGCCGAGGTGTCGGTTCGCCTCCAGGAGGCGGCGACCCGGCCGACATCCGTGCAGCGCCCCGGCGAGTCCCGCGCCCGCGCGGCGCTCGCCCGCCACGCCGCGGACCACCGGGTGATGGAACAGGCCTCGGAGGTACGCAGCCAGCGGCTGCACGCCCCCTTCCTGGACAACCAGGTCGTACGGGCCGCCCGCGACCTGCCCGAGGCGCTGCGGGTCCAGCCCGGCGCACGCACCGCCGTACTGCGCACGGTCCTCGCGGGCGCGGGCATCCACGACCTGCCGCCCGGCTGGGGGGCGCCGTCCCAGACCGCTTCGACCACGGCGACGCGGGCGGGGATCCGGATGTCGCTGCCGCACCTGCTGGACCTGTTCGGCACCCCGCTGCTCGCGGACGCGGGCATCGTGGAGGCACGGGTCGTCCGCAAGGCCCTGCGGGCCGCGTCCGAGGGCGAACCGGTCCCCCTGGACGGGCTCGCGGACCTGGTCTCCATGGAACTCTGGCTGCGGCGGCTGCTGGCCCGGCGCGGCACGTGCTGGACGGGCACGGAGGCACCCCGCCGGCGCGCGGTCGCCTCGGGCGTACCGCGCCGCCCGACGCTGCGCGCGTAGCGGCGCGCCCGTCGGGGGTGTGTTCGCCGCTGTCCGACCACGTCCCTGCCGCCCGACGGCGGCGGTGGGTGTGGACGGTGGTGGTTGTGGAAGGCGGTGCGTGTGGAAGGCGCGGGGGCGTAGGGGCGCCGGGGACGCTCAGGTCTCCGCTCTGCCGCCCGGTCGGCGCAGCGGCCGCGTCAAGAGGCGGGGGTTGGAGGACCCCCGCAACCGGGCGAGGCCGTGTGCGGTGGGGGTGGGGCGGGGCGGGGAATCCGGCCCTGGCGGGAAGCAGGCCGAACCCCGGGGCGGTACGGGCGGTACGGGCGCGTCAGGCGGCGCGACGGGGCGGGGACGGGCGGGCGAGACGGCGCGCGGCGGCGCCGGTGACGAGGTGCCAGGCCACCGGGGGCGGGACGGGCGCGAAGGGAGCGCGAGGCGGTGCGGGCCCGAGCGGGCCCCGAGCGCCGCGGGCGAGGAAGCACACTGCCCGTGCCCGTGCCCCTGCCGCAGGCCCAGGAGTCGGATCCGCCCGCGGCTCTGTAGGCCCGCAGAACCGGGAGCGGCTCCCGACACGCCGAGTGAAGGCGGACACGACAGCCCTCAGGAGCAGGTGATCCGCGCCCGCGCCCAGTCGGCGACCGCCGTCGCCGCGAGTGGCCGCACGCCGTGGGGGGCGACGACCAGGCGGAGCGTCTCGCTGCCGGTGAGGCCGACGGACACGGGTACCGCAGGGGCGCCTCCCCTCAGCAGCGGTGACCGCCACCGCCGCACCCCGTCCGCGTAGACGGAGAAGCGGACGGTTCCCAGCCCGAGCGTCATGTCGTCGACGCCGACGAGCGCGTCGTACGAACTGCACTCGCGGTTCAGATCGATCGTCACGGACGAGCGGGCGTGCACCGACACCCCGTGCTCGTAGCGAGTACCGCCGATCGACATGCTGTCGCGCTTCCAGAACCAGCTGTTCGCCCCGAGCCGCACCTCGGGGTTCGTATGGTCGCCGGCGACGGCGTACTGGAGCTGGTTGAGCCGGTGGACGGTCGTGGGGGGAGGAGGCGCCGCCGCGGGGGCCGGTGTCGCCGCCCCGGGTGTCCCGGGTGTCCCGGGCGGAGCGGACGCGGGCAGCGGCGCCGTCGGCTGGTCCGGCGCGGGCGCCGGACGTGCCCGGGACGGCGTGGGGCCCGATGTCCCGGGCGGTGCAGCGGGTGCCGGCGCACGGGGTGCCGCTGCCGGTGGCCGGCCCGGTGCGGCGGAGTCCGGCGGCTGCGGTGAGGGCGTCACCGCAGGCGCGGCGGGGTGCGCCGGTACGGGCTGCGCCGCCGGCGGCCGCGCGCGGGGTTTCGGCTCCGGAACGACCGAGAGCGCCCACACCAGCCCCACGCCCACCGTGGCCGCCACCGCCGCGGCGATCCCGGCCTTCACGGATGCGGCGAGTCCTTCCGCCGCAGCCGCGCTCCCCGCGCCGCCCGACGGGCCGGAGGCCGCTCCGGCCCCGGCGGCTCCGGCTCCCACCGCCCCGGCTCCGGCTCCCACCGCACCGGCCGCCACGGCCCCGGCGGCTTTGGACGAGTAACCCGCGGCGAACCACCCGAGGAAGGCGACCGGCAGCAGCGCCGGAATCCCGGAGTTCACCTGGTCCAGTTCCCCCGCGGCAAGTCGGCATCCGGCGCACACCTCCAGGTGCTTGCGCAGCCCGCGCTCGGCCCGCATCCGCAGTCCGCCCCGGGCGTAGGCGCCGAGTCGGTCGGCGTACCGGGCGCAGTCACCGCCCGAGGTGAGCGCGGAACTCACATGCGCCTGAAGATATGCCTGCCTCAGCCCCTCCCGGGCGCGCCCGGCGAGAACCGCGGTGGCGTTGGCCGTGAGACCGAACAGCGGTGCCACCGCGCTCGGCGGCTCCTGCTCGACGGTGGTGTGCCACAGCACCGCCTGCCAGCGCTCGGGCAGCGAGCGGAAGGCCCGCAGGGCCATCGACTGCTCGGCTTCGTGCATGGCGCGTACGTCCGCGCCGAGTTGGAGTGTGTCGTCCCGTGGCGCCTCGGTGGCACGGACCGCCTGGTCGGCGAAGACCGCGAAGTCCTCGACCAGGTGCTCCCGGCGGGCGGACCTCGCCCAGGCGGCGGCGACACGGCGCACTGCCGTCAGCAGATACGCCCGCACCGCGTGCTCCGGTCCCGCGCCTCCGCGTACCGCTTGCAGTGTCCTGGCGAACACCTCGGCCGTCAGGTCGTCCGCCGTGTGGACGTCGCGGCAGCAGGTGCGGGCATAGCGGCGCACGGCTTGCGCGTGCCTCCTGAACAGCTCTTCGTACGCGCTGTCGTCACCTCCGCGCATCCGCAGGACCAGTTCGGCGTCCGACACTGCCGGAGGGGAGGCCGAAGCGCCGGCGCTGGGGCCGGACGAGGCTCCCCCGCGCTGCGACGGAACCCGCCCACGGCGTTCGCCGCCGATCCCCCCGGCGCGCGGCTCGTTGTGACCGTCACCGCTCATCGCGGAAGCCCCCGTACCCACCCAGTGACCCGAACACCGGCCAGAGTGCCATAGGGATGGCGCTGTCAAGCCTCCTATGCGCAGCAACCACTCGTCCGGGGAGACCGTCCGAACCCGAGCACGAGCCCGGGCCGCTGCGGGAGAGCCGACGCGGGAGAACCCCTGCGGGAGAGCCGCTGTGAGAGGGACGCTGCGGGAGGGCTGCCCGAGAGGGCCCCGGCGCCGTGCAGCCGGGGCTGACGGGCATGGAGGCCCCGGCTACACAGGCCTCGAGCGCAGACCCTCCAGCAGGATGTCCAGCAGCCGCGCCGAGGCGGCAGCCTGCTGCGCCGCGTCCGGGAGGGAGGGTGCGGCGGTGGCTATCACCAGCAGCACGTCCGCGACGGTGACGTCCCCGCGCAGTTCACCGGCCTCCCGCGCCCGGTCGACGAGCTGCCCCACCACGTCGACCAGCTCATCCGACCCGGTGTCGTCCCGCTCTGCCGCGGGCACCGGACGCGGTGCCACCACCCGCGGTTCCGGCTGGCCCGCGACGCCCGCACGCTGCTGCGGCACCCGCGCCTCCGCCCGGACCGGGCCCTCGGCGGCCGTCGGGTCATCGGCCACACCGACCCGCAGCACGTGCGGTGGCAGCAGTCGGCCGGCCCCCGAGGCGACCGAGGTGCGCAGGAAGCGGGAGAGCGCCGACCAGGGCTCCTCCTCCTGGCCGAGTGCGGTACGCGCCTGCTCCGTCAGCCGCGATGTCTCCTCCTCGGCTATCCGTCTCACCAGCACGTCCTTGCTCGGGAAGCGGCGGTAGACCGTGCCCACGCCCACCCGGGCCCGACGCGCCACGTCTTCCATCGGAGCGCCGTAGCCGAGTTCGCCGAACACCTCGCGCGCGGCCCTGAGCACATGCTCCAGATTGCGCTGCGCGTCCACGCGCAGCGGGGCCGGCCGGCTGGTCGCAGTCGCCCCCGCGCGCCCGTCTCCCCCGGCCTCCGTGGCGACGGCGCCCGGCCAATGCGAATCCTGAATGTGCATCAATGTTCCCCCGGAAATAATGTCGTCTCCCCCCGGAGACCTCCCCGCTGTGACACCGGGGTGAATCAGGCGAGTCACCGGCCAGAACACCCCGACGAGATACGAACATAGTTGAGTCGGGGTCAATTCAGAAGGGGCAGTTCCGTCCGGTGCCCCACCCGATCGGAGCAAGGGCCGGATCCTTCCTGGTCCCACCCCCGCCCCGCACCCTCTTCCACCCCGCTGACCTGCGCACCTTCCCTCGATGGGCGCACCAGTTCCGCCGAGGTGTGGCCGGAACCTCCGGTCACACAATCCGTCGGGACTGTGGACAAACTCCGAGGAGCGTTGCGTCATGGGGTGGTGAAGGCTGCACACTCCCGGGACACGACCCCCGGCACGACTACCGGCACGATCCCCGGCACCCCGTCGAGCACGCGCATTCTCGTCGCCGGCGGGGGCTATGTGGGGATGTACACCGCGATCCGCCTCCAGCAGCAGCTCCGGCGCGAGCTGGAGCGCGGCGAGGTCGAGATCGTGGTCGTGTCGCCCGCGCCCTATATGACCTACCAGCCCTTCCTCCCCGAGGCGGCCGCGGGCTCCATCTCGCCCCGCCATGTCGTCGTACCGCTCCGCCGGGTCCTGTACCGGTGCAAGATCGTCGTCGGCGAGGTCCGGTCGGTGGACCACGCCAGGCGCACCGCCGCCTTCACCACCCTCGCCTCCGAGGAGGAGGGCGCCGGGGCGACCCCGATCGGATACGACGAGCTGGTGCTCGCCCCCGGGTCCGTCTCGCGCACCCTGCCCGTTCCCGGACTCGCCGACTACGCCATCGGTTTCAAGACCGTCGAGGAGGCCATCGGCCTGCGCAACCACGTCATCGAGCAGATGGACATCGCCTCCTCCACCCGCGAGCCCGCTCTGCGCGACGCGGCGCTCACCTTCGTCGTCGTCGGCGGCGGTTACGCCGGCGTCGAGGCGCTCGCCGAACTCGAGGACATGGCCCGCTACGCCACGCGCTACTACCACAACATCAAGCCGGCGGACCTGAAGTGGATCCTCGTCGAGGCGAGCGACCGGATCCTCCCCGAGGTCGGCGAGGCGATGGGGACGTACGCGATCCGGGAACTGCGCGCCCGCAACATCGACGTACGGCTCGGCACCCGCCTGGACTCCTGCGAGAACCGCGTCGCGGCGCTGAGCGACGGCTCCCGGATGCCGACCCGCACGGTCGTGTGGACCGCCGGTGTGAAACCCGCTCCCGTCCTGGCGGCCACGGATCTGCCGCTCAACGAGCACGGCAGGCTCAAGTGCACCGCGGAACTCACCGTGGAGGGGGTCGGGCACGCATGGTCGGCCGGTGACGCCGCGGCCGTGCCCGACGTCACCGCCGGGGAACCCGGCACGGTGTGCGCGCCGAACGCGCAGCACGCGGTCCGCCAGACGAAGGTGCTCGCCGAGAACATCGTCGCCTCGCTGCGCGGGCAGCCCCTGAAGACCTACGCCCACAAGTACGCCGGCTCCGTGGCGTCACTGGGGCTGCACAAGGGCGTGGCCCATGTGTACGGCCGAAAGCTGAAGGGCTATCCCGCCTGGCTGATGCACCGCGCGTACCATCTCAGCCGCATGCCCACGTTCAACCGGAAGGCCCGCATCCTCGCCGAGTGGACCCTCTCCGGGCTCTTCAAACGTGAGATCGTCTCCCTCGGGTCGCTGGAGCACCCGCGGGCCGAGTTCGAACTCGCCGCGGGCGCAGTCCCGTCCAGGCCGCTCGCGCGCCGCCACGAGGATCCGCCCATGAGCGCACGGGAGAGGAGGCGGCGCCAGGCTCCCCCGCCCCGTCCAGGCCCGGCCGCGGCGTCCGCGGCCGCAACCGGCGGCGATCCGCCGGAGGAGCCCCCGGGCGGCGCACCGGGGGAGGACCGGCGGAGAGGGGACCAGAGCGGACCCGGCACCGGAACCGGGGACGGTTGGCCCGGAACCGGGGACGGTTGACCCGGCTGTCAGCGCGGTGGGCCACACTGGACATGTGACGATAGGTGGACGTGCGGCTAGCGCAGAGTGACATGCCCGGGGCGCCGACCGCCCGCCCGTCGCCGATCGGCGACGGGACCAGCAGACCCGGCCGCTCCGGTGAGGATCGGCCCCGCGACCGGAACCGGAACCGCCCCGGCCCGGTCGGACACACGGGCGCAACCGCGCACGACAACAGCAACGACACCACGAGGCTTGAAAATCCGTGAACTTCACGCGCTGGAGCGCCCGGCTCCCCGGTACGCAGCGCCGCGCCGCAGCGCGGACGGACCGCCGTTCCGTCCCCGCGGCCCGCGGCGAGTACGACCGGCGGCCGGGCCTGCGGCCCGACCCCGCGGACGTCGTCACCGACCCGCGCGGTCCGCAGGACCCGCCCGCTGAATTCTCCGTTCCCGCGCTCGAGCACTTCCCCGTCCGCGGGCTGCTCGACGGGCTGCCCGCGCTGGTCGCCCTCGTCCACGGCCCCGAGCACCGGATCTGCTACGTCAACGAGGCGTACGAGACGGCGTTCGGCCCCCGCGCCACCGGAGCCGCGGCCGCCGAGGCCTGCCCCGAACTCGCCGAGCTGGGACTGCTCCCGCTGCTCGACCAGGTGCTGCGCAGCGGCAAGCCCCGCACGGTGAGGTCGCGCCGGATCCGGGGCGGCGGTTCGTACACGGTCACCTGCCTGCCCGCCGAAGCGCCCGACCCGCACGGGGAGGGCGAGTCCGCCAGGGGCGTCCTGGTCTTCGCCGCCGACGTCACGGCCCACGCCGGGGCCGCCGAACGGCTGCGGGCCAGTGAGAGCAGGCACCGGGAGGCCGCCGTCACACTGCAGCGGTCGCTGCTCCCGCAGGAACTCGAACAGCCGGACGACCTCCGGATCGCCGCGGACTACCGCCCCGGCGGCACGGACGCCGCGGTCGGCGGCGACTGGTACGACGTGATCACGCTCGGCGCCGGCCGCACCGCGCTCGTCATCGGCGACGTCATGGGCCGCGGGGTGCGCGCGGCCGCCGTCATGGGCCAGCTGCGCACGGCCGTCCGCGCGTACGCCCGGCTCGACCTGCCCCCGCACGAAGTGCTCCAGCTCCTCGACGGACTGGCGTCCGAGATCGACCCCAGCCAGATCGCCACCTGCGTGTACGCGGTGCACGACCCGAACGAGGGCCGGCTCGTGTACGCCTCCGCGGGGCATCTGCCCGTCCTCGTGCGCGACGCCGACGGTACGGTCCACCGCGCCGAGGAGCCGACCGGCCCTCCGCTCGGTACCGGCGGCTGGCTCCACTCCTCCGGCACGATCCCGTTGCAGCCCGGCTCCACCGCGGTCCTCTACACCGACGGACTGGTGGAGCGGCGCGGCGAGGACATCGACGAGGGGGTCGCCTCGCTGGAGCGTGCGCTGGCCGGAGCGACCGGTTCCCCCCAGATCGTGTGCGACCGGCTCATCCGCTCCCTGGGAGTCACGGCGGACCATGACGACGATGTCGCCGTGCTCGTCCTGCAGCATCCGGCCCGCTCGGGCGGGGACGCGGAACTCTTCCACAACGCGGCGCTGGAACTGCTCGGCGGAGTGGAGGCCGCGCCCCGCGCGCGGGCGTTCGCCTCGGGGGTGCTCGCCTCGTGGCGGTTCCCCGTGGAACTGCGTGATCTCGGTGTGCTCGCCGTGAGTGAACTGGTGGCGAACTCGCTCCAGCACGGCACACCCCCCATGCGCCTGCGTCTGCGGCGCACCGACCGCCGGCTGATCATCGAGGTCACGGACGGCGACGAGCACCTTCCGCGCCGCCGCCGCGCGGAAACGGAGGACGAGGCGGGCCGCGGGATCTCCATCGTCGCGACGATCGCCTCGTCCTGGGGCTCCCGCCGCACCCCCGACGGTGGCAAGGCGGTGTGGTGCGAGTTCGCGCTCCCCGGCGGCCCTTAGGGCGAGCCGGGGCAGCCGCCGGTATGGGCCGTTGCCCGGTGCCGCCCGGATGCCGCCGGGCCCCGGCCGGGTCGGACTCCGGCCGGTCAGACTCCGGCCCGGGCCCTGTCCTGTTCGGGCCGGTGCCGGCGGACGATCCGTGACGCGTTCGCGAGCGAGGGCCGGTCCTGGACTGCGGTGAGGTTCCGCCCCAGCCTCAGGGCCAGCACGCTGATGCCCAGGGAGAAGAGGACGAACGTCACGATGTACGGAGCGTGCAGCGTGGCCCCCATCGGACCGCCCACCGCCGGACCGACCGCCAGCGCCAGCTGCTTGACGAGTGCGAACGCCGAGTTGTACTGCCCGACCATCGCTTCGGGTGCGAGATCGGCGACGAGCGGTGCCACGGTCGGCGACAGCATCGCCTCGCCCAGCCCGAACAGGGCGTACGTGGCGATGAACGCGGCCGCCGCCATCGCCGGGCCGCCGTGCCCGAGGCCCGCGTATCCGGCGATGAGCCAGGCCACGGCCCAGACCAGCCCCACCCCGGCGATCACGTGTGAACGACGGCGGCGCTCGACGAAGCGCAGCACCAGGAACTGCGCGAGCACGATCACCGCGGTGTTGGCGGCCAGGGCGTAGCCGAGTGTCGCCGGCTCGATCCCCCCGGCCTCGGTGCCGTAGGCCGGAAGCCCCGACTCGAACTGGCCGTAGCAGGCGAAGAAGAGCACGAAGCCGAGCACGCACAGCTGCACCATGGCGCGGTGGCCGAGCAGTACCCGCAGTCCGCCCCTGGCCCCGGCCTCGGTGTGTTCCGGCATGGCGCCGGGAATCGACGGTGCCCGCGGCATCCGTACGGTCGCGGCGACCGCGGCCAGGACGACGAACATCGCGGCCTCGATCGAGAACAGCAGCGTGAAGCTGCCGGGACGGCTCTCGTCGACGATCTGCCCGCCGATGAGGCCACCGACGCCGAGGCCCAGGTTCTGCAGGAAGAACTGCGTGGCGAACGCCCTGGTCCGGGTGGACGGGGTGGAGCACCAGACGATCATCGTGGCCAGGGCCGGCTGCATCACGGCGGTGCCGGCGCCCAGCAGCGCGGCTGACATCACGACGGTGGCCACGCCGCCGGCCAGCCCCATGGTCAGCGAGCCCCCGGAGGCCAGCAGCGCGGCCACGCCGAGCACGGGCAGCGGTCCGCGCCGGTCGATGACCCGCCCGGTGAAGGGGAGCACGACGAGCGCGGCCAGGGCGAAGACGGCGAGTACGGCGCCCGCCGTGCTCGCTCCCAGCTCCCGTACCTGCGCCACATAGACATAGAGGTACGGAACGGTGAACCCGAGCCCGAACGCGCTCAGCGCGTTTCCCGCCTGGATCCGGCGCATCGTCGCGCCCGTCGCCTTGGTCACACTCACCTGCCCTGGTCGGTCAGCCCGGAGGACTGAAGTTCGAAGACTTAGAAACTAAAGTTCGAACATGAACTATACACATTGAAGGACTTAGAACCAAACCAGCGGCATGGGATAGTGAGGCGCATGTCCGACACCCCCGAGCAGAGGCCCGGCCGTCCGGCGCGCACCGGGCGGGCGGCCGCGAAGGCGCCGTCCCGGAAGTCCGGCGAGGAGAGCGGGCGGTCGGCACCGGGCGCCCGGTCCACCCCGGCCGCCGCCCCCTCCCACTCCTCCCCTCCGGTCCCTGCCGGTTCCGGTGGGCCCGTCGCACCGAACCCTCCGGGCCGCGCGGCTCCGGGAACCCCCGCGAGCCGCGGGGCGTCGCAGGAGCCGAGCCTCGACGAGCAGATCGCCGCCTACCAGCGCGAGTTCCGCGATCTGGACCCCCAGGTGGAGCAGGTCGTCTCGGCCCTCGGCAGGCTCAACCGCCGGATGAACGTGGCGTACGGCCGGCAGGTCGCCGCGCTCGGTGTCAGCAACGCCGAATGGGAGGTCCTCAAGACACTGGTCCTCTCGGGCGCCCCGTACCGCCTGGGGCCCGGGGACCTCGCCAGGCGCCTGGGCCTCACTCCCGCGGCCATGACCCACCGCATCGACCGGATGGCGGCGGAAGGCCTGGTCACCAGGGACCGGGACGAGTCCAACCGGGTTCGCGTGATCGTCGAACTGACCGACGAGGGCCGCGCGAAGTGGATGGAGGCCATGCGCATGGCGACGGACTTCGAGGAGGAGCTGCTTCAGGACCTCAGCGGTGAGGAACGGGGAGTGCTGGGGGAGATGCTGATCAGGGTTCTGCGCCGGGTGGAGCAGGCCCAGCCCGACGCGGGAGGGCGACTCACCGACCTCGACCGGGGACCGGACAAGCCGGTATCAGGAACATGAACAGCGAAGGTTGACACGATCCCGGCCACCCCGTAAGGTTCTTCGAGTTGTCACGGAGCCGGAACGGTTCTTCGGCAACCGATCCCGCCGCGGACGCGGCACACCAACTCAGCACGATCTCCCAACCGGGATGAGTTTCGGCATGCCGAAACTCATTTCGATCGGTTCAGTTATGAGCCAACCGGGAAATGGGCTAGAGTTTCGACCGCCGGAACGGCCTGGTGGCCGGAAAGGCAGTCCCGTTCGACTGGGAATCGGGTCCGAAAGGATCTGATAGAGTCGGAAACGCCGGAAAGGGAATTCGCGGAAGCGGAGGAACGGACTGGCAGCCCGCTCCAGCGGGT